>JALEHL010000119.1 GCA_022770665.1 Bacillota bacterium | reverse complement strand
AAATATGCCTGTGCCACCAGCCTGCAGTATTCCTCCGGCCGGTTGTGATTGCCGGTGGTAATCTCCTCCCGCAGCATATTGAAATAGACATCGTTCTCAAAGAAGTCATTTCCGTCGGAGTACGTGGAAAGTGCCCATGTGGCAGAGCTGTATTTGGAGATTCCTGCCGCAGCCAGCAAACCGCCTTTTTTCAGAACGCGTCGCGCCTCTGACAACGCCAGCATACGATCTTCCTTCTTCTGTAGATGATAGAGCGGTCCCATGAGCAGCACCGCATCTGCACTCTCATCCGGACGAGGAAGCGCCCTGGCATCCGCCTTCTCTGCGGCAAACTTCACACCGTCCGGATTCGGCACCTCTGTGCCGCCGACGGTTCCTGCAGCCATCATGTATTCCCGGGCGTAGTCTACCTGCGCCCCGGCAAGTTCCAGCAAATGGACCTGGTGTCCCTGGGCAGCCAGCCACCTGGCATACATTCCGATGCCGCCGCCTACGTCGTAAATGACGCTGCCCTGCTGGAGATACTGGCCCAGAATTTCCTTCGTGCGGTAAAATTCAATAATGCCTAACCGGCGTTCCAGACGTCCGGCTTCTGCACAGTTCTCATAAAAGTCTACAATCTGCGCGTCCATTTTTTCGTATTCCATGATAGAACACCCTCCCTTTTGCGTATTTTTTGGTATTCTACCATGTTTTTTTCTTTTGTCAATATATTTTTTGTTTGTTCTTCACAAAATATGTTTGCTCAAACGTTTCCCGCTCTGCTCGTTCCTCTCGATTACCAAATTTAGATTTACCAAATCGTGATTTGATTACAATCGGCTTTTCTCCCGAAGCGTACATGAAAATGTGATTTTTGTCGAATAGTGGCTCATGAAAATGTAATTTAAGCCGAAAGGTGGCTCATGAAAATGTTGATATCGATTCGTCAATGTGTTACAATAAAGGCACCGCAAACCGTAGGAAGGAGGAGATTTATGAAATATCTGAAACGAAAAGCGGATGCCTTTCTGCTGAACTGGAAGTCCCAGTCAGACAGACTGCCTCTTGTCGTGAAAGGGGCCCGGCAGATCGGAAAAACAGAGACCATACGAAAGTTCGCAGCAGAGAACTACGAAAGCGTCGTTGAAATCAATTTTGTAACAGAGCCGAAATACAAGGCTATCATTGAAAACGGGTATTCTGCATCTGAAATCATAAAACTCATCACACTGATCTCTCCCGAAAAGGAATTGATTCCGGGAAAAACCCTGCTCTTTTTCGATGAAATTCAGGCATTCCCTGAAATCGCCACTTCCCTGAAGTTTTTTTATGAAGACGGAAGGTTTGATGTGATCTGTTCCGGATCCCTTCTGAGCATTCAGTATAAACACATTGCCAGCATCAGCGTTGGATGCAAGATGGATTACCCTATGCACTCCATGGATTTTGAGGAGTTTCTCTGGGCGAAAGGATATGGCGCGTCTGCAGTTGACAATATTCTGGACCATATGCTGTCCGGAAAGCCATTCACAGATATTGAACAGCGTGTTTATTCCGGCCTTTTCATGGATTTCTGCGTTCTTGGCGGTATGCCGAATATCGTCTCCAAATATATCGAGCAAGGCACGTTCCAGGGCTCTCTTATGCTGCAGCGTCAGCTTCTGATCGATTACGAAAGTGATGTCCGAAAATATGCGGAAGGTCTGGACCAGGCGAAAATCATCAATGTTTACCGTTCCGTTCCGGCACAGCTTGCAAAAGAAAATAAAAAATTCCAATACAGTCTTGTGGAGAAAGGTGGCCGTTCCAAAGACTACATGGGCTGTATTGACTGGCTCAGCGATGCCGGTCTCATCAACATCTGCAGATGTATGAGCTTTCCGTCTCTTCCTCTGAAGGGAAATACCGATGGGAGTAAATTCAAGGTATATGTTGCAGATACCGGCCTTCTCGTTGCGTCACTGGATGACGAAGCGCAGGAAGATTTGCGCGCCAATCAAAACCTGGGCATCTATAAAGGTGCCTTGTATGAAAATTTTGCTGCGGAAGCGCTCATCAAACAGGGCTATGATCTATATTACTATAAAAAAGAGAATTCAACACTGGAAGCAGACTTCTTTATACGATCTGCAAACGAATTGATTCCCGTGGAAATCAAAGCAGGAACCAATCAGTCCAAATCTCTCCGGCAGCTGATTCAGAGCAGTCACTATCCTGACATACTCCATGGCTTGAAATTCACTGCAGGAAATATCGGTTACAGTGATACGGTCTGCACATTCCCGTACTTTTGTATGTTCCTGCTTCGTCGGTTCATGCAGCAGCAGAGCTTTTTCAAGTAGCGGCAATAAAACAGAGCCAGCTTGGCCGCCGGGCTGAGCTGACTCGTTTCAATTGAATGCTTTCATCCCCATTCCCGTTCCCGGTACCACCTCGGCACAGGATCCGAAATCCAGCCATCCTTCCAGTCATACCAGTCATAAACGCCTTCCGCTAACTGCACACTTTTCTGTACCGCACCGGCATCAAACTGGCATGCCCAGTTCGGACTGCTGATCTCGGTGGATACCAGGTAAAACGCCAGCAGCTTCCAGAATTCCTGCGGCACGCAATTCTTCCCACCGAAGTATCCGTCAATTCTGCCCGCGGAACTTCACCGGGCATTCCACCGCAGCCGAAATCCGCCGGTCGATCTTCCGATTATAATAATCGTCCCAGCTCTCCTCGTTTTCTTCCGGCGGAACCGGCGCCTCCTGAATCCTTCTTAAAATCCGACCGCT
>JALEHL010000089.1 GCA_022770665.1 Bacillota bacterium | reverse complement strand
TAATATTCCATGTTACATCTGAGTAATATATATCTTTTAAAATACCTTCTGCCATTAATTTACTTCTGGCATATGCATTTGTACATTCTCCTGGGACACATTCTTCAGTAATAGGATAGCTTTCTTGTTTACCATAAACCGAAGCCGAAGAGGAAAAATATAGATTTTTGCATCCATATCTTTCCATCGTTTTCACAAGGTTGAGTAGCCCAGAAATATTATTGTCATAATATTCAGTAGGGATAGTCAATGATTCAGGGATTGACTTTTTCGCTGCTAAATGTACAACAGCATTTATACTATGTTCTTCAAAAATACGATCAAGGACTTTTTGATCTCGGATATCGCCTTCATAAAATACTATTTTCCTATTGGTGTACTTCTCAACTTCCATTAAATTATCTTTATGAGAATTGGAAAGATTGTCTATTACCACTACATCCATTCCCTCGAGATTTAATTCCATACACACATGACTTCCGATATAGCCAGCTCCTCCGGTAACTAATACTTTCATTTCATCCTCTCTCTTTCACCCTGATTTCAGGTTTCCATACTTACGAAGGCTTCTGCAGATGTAGCATCCCATATAATACAGAATCTGCAGTCCGGACAGGTCCAGCTCCTGATAGGTGTGGTATGTCATTCTGGCAGATTTCAGTTTATTTCCTGACTTCGATTCTTTCTGTGCAATTCGCAGGGTATGAAGCGGTTCATCAATTCCTGTCGCACATGCGCCACTGCGGAGCAGCCTGAGCCATTCCAGGAAGTCCTCGTGTACCTCATCCTTTTCCATTCTGTATTCCTGCAGCAGCTGCTTTTTCAGCAGAATGCCGGAGCAGGACATGACATTCTGTTTCAGAAGCTGCTCGTATGTCAGTTCTTGCGGCACATGAAAGACTGAATCGATTGGATTTCCTTCGGCATCCATATAGTCATATCCGGTATAGACAATATCTGCATTTCTTTCCCGCTGGATCTTTATCTGCTTTTCCAGTTTCTCCGGTTTCCACAGATCATCGCTGTCCAGAAATGCGATCCAGTCTGCTCCGGCAGCATCGACGCCCCGATTCCTGCTGTAAGAAACACCGAAATTATTCTGATTATGAAGAACGTGAATCCGGGGATCCGTTTCCTTCATCTGTTCCAGCAGTATCCCCGTGGAATCGGTAGAACCGTCATCGACCAGAATCAGTTCATAATCCGTCCAAGTCTGCTGCAGAACCGATTCAACGGCTTGTTCTATTGTATGTTCACAGTTATAGCCCGGTATGATCACACTGACGGCTGCTGTTTTTTTCGTCACCATCTTATTTCTTTGCTTCTCCAACAATCTGGCAGTGGTCGATCCGGTCGATTGCCTCACGGCTCTTATCCCCGCGAAACACCACAATCACCGTATACAGGATCAGCCTGATGTCGAAGAGGAGGCTCTGTTTCTTTATGTACTCCAGATCGTAGACGATCTTTTCTTCCGGCATCAGGCTGTAGCCTCCCACAACCTGCGCATAGCCGGTCAGACCCGGACGCACCAGCATCCGCTGGCGGAACCCGCTGATATAGGTATCAAATACATCGTAGAATTCCGGCCGTTCCGGACGGGGTCCGACGATGGACATATCTCCTTTCAGGATATTCACAAGCTGCGGCAGTTCATCGATTCGAGTCTTTCGCAGAAACGCGCCGACCCGGGTGACCCGCGGGTCATCATTGCTGGCCCACTGTGCGCCGTCTGCCTCCGCATCCAGCCGCATGGACCGGAATTTATACAGTGTGAAAGGCTTCTGATCCTTCCCCAGACGCACCTGAGAAAAGATCGGATTCCCCGGGGAATCCAGGGCGATGATCACGGCGATGAGAACCATCGGAATCAGCAGAACGATCAGTGCCAAGGTGGAACACAGGATGTCCATGCTCCGCTTCACGAAGCGATAGACCGTCTTTCCCTCGGGAAGATCTATCTGTTCCGCCTGGTATTTCACCCGGCTTTCGGCAAATTCATGCAGCTTCCGGATTTCCTTATTCTCTTCCGCTGCATTCTCTTCTGTTGTTATTTCTTCGTATTCGACGGCTGCGCTTGCTCCCATTTTTCTCCCTGTTTTCTAATACTTTCTCCAGACCATCCGGTCCACAATCCCGCGATAGCTCTGAATGATTCTCACGACTTTCCCGCTGACATCCTCCATATAGCACGGAACGGGACTGCCGATATCTCCGTTTTTCACCATCGCCACTGCAGTCTCCACCGCCTGCAGCACTTCCTCTTCTGTAATGCCTGCCAGAATAAAGCACCCGGCATCCAGTGCTTCCGGCCGCTCTGTGGAGGTGCGGATACACACTGCGGGAAACGGTCTGTCGATGGATGTATAGAAACTGCTCTCTTCCGGTAGCGTGCCGGAGTCAGAGATGACGCAGAACGCATGCGCTTGAAGATGGTTGTAATCATGAAATCCCAACGGTTCGTGGAGCCGCACTCTGCGGTCCAGCGGGAATTTCCGCTTCTCCAGGAACCGGCGGCTTCTGGGATGACAGGAATACAGAATCGGCATATCATACTCTGCCGCCAGACGGTTGACTGCACCGAACAGGCTGCGAAAGTTCTCTTCCGTGTCGATATTTTCCTCCCGATGCGCCGAAAGCAGCATATATCTGCCTTCCTCCAGTCCGAGCCGCTGTAGCACATCGCTTTTTTCAATCTGCGGCAGGTTGGCCCGGAGCACCTCCGCCATGGGACTTCCCACCACATAGGTTCTCTCCGGCGCGGTTCCCTCCCGGTTCAGATACCGCCGCGCGTTCTCGCTGTAGCAGAGGTTCACATCAGCGATATGATCCACGATCCGCCGGTTTGTTTCCTCCGGCAGACATTCATCGAAGCAGCGGTTTCCGGCTTCCATATGAAAGATGGGAATATGAAGCCGCTTCGCAGAAATCGCCGACAGGCAGCTGTTGGTATCCCCCAGGATCAGAAGCGCGTCCGGCTTCTCGGAAACCATCCGCTGAAAAGATTTTGCGATGATATTTCCAATGGTCTCACCCAGGTCTTTTCCCACGCTGTCCAGATAGTAGTCCGGCTCCCGCAGCTGCAGATCCCGGAAGAAGATCTGATTCAGGGTATAGTCATAGTTCTGTCCGGTGTGAACCAGGATCTGATCGAAATACTGATCGCATTTCTTTATGATCTCCGACAGACGGATAATCTCCGGCCTGGTGCCGAGAACCGTCATCAGTTTCAGTCGTTTCATCCGGCGATGCGCCCTCCTTCTTCGAAATATTCCGGTGCGGTCTGTTATACGGTTTCCCCATAGGTATCCGGTTTCTCCGGATCGAAGCATTCACTGGCCCAGATGAGAGTGACCAGATCCTCGGTTTCGGAGAGGTTGATGAGATTATGGGCATAGCCCGGAATCATCTCCACCACTTCGAGCTTTTTCCCTGAGACTTCAAATTCCGTAACCGGGAAAGGATTTCCCGCTTCATCGTTTCCGATCCTCCGCAGCTGAAGCAGGCCATGCCCGCTGACTACGAGGAACTTCTCATGCTTGGTATGATGCCAGTGGTTTCCTTTCGTAACGCCCGGCCGGGATATATTCACACTGATCTGTCCCCGGTCCGGTGTGCGGAGCATCTCGGTGAAACTTCCCCGCACATCTTCATGCATGGTCAGCGGATAGCGGAAATGCTCCTCCGGCAGGTACGTCAGATAAGTGGCATACAGCTTTTTCGTAAACGGGTCGTCCAGCTGCGGGATCTCCAGACGCTGCTGCAGGCTGGAAAATCCCTGCAGAATCTCCGCCAGCTGTCCCACGGTGCACCGATAGGTTTCCGGAACGAATCCGAACCCGTCTTTCCTGTGCGGACCGCCTGCGATGGCCTGCAGAATCTCTTCCACGACATCATCGATATAGGTCAAAGTCAGGACCGCATCCGGATTCTGTACAGAAACGGGCAGTCCCCGTGCGATCCGGTGGCAGAAAGTGGCGGTCACGGAATTGTAATCCGGCCGGCACCATTTCCCGAACAGATTGGTAAACCGGTAAATCACGGTCTGCGCCCCGGTTTCTTCTCCGTAGGCGCGAATCTGTTCTTCGGCAGCCCGTTTGCTCTTCCCGTAGGCATCCTCCCGGTCTGCGTGAATGGAGGAGGCGTAGATCACAGAGGCCGCCCTCTGATCCGGCGCATCTTTCTGCGCCTGCCGCAGCAGCTTCAGCAGACGGGCGGTAAATCCGGCGTTTCCTTCCATGAAATCTTCTTCCCGGCTGCTGCGGTTGATGCCGGCCAGATGAATCACAGAATCGGCCTTTTTACAGTATTCTTTCAGTTCTTCTTCTGTGGTGCTGCGGGTGCAGAGGAATAGTTCCAGTTCCGGGTTTTCCCCCAGCACGGAGTGCCGCTCCCTGCCCTCCCTGATATTTTCCAGCTGCGCCGTCAGGTTTCGTCCCACGAAGCCTCCGGCGCCTGTGATCAGTAGTTTCATGGTCTTTCCAGTGCTTCCTTCACATAATCGGTGGTCAGCAGCTTCTCTACCGTCTGCTCTACATTCAGACGGCGGGTGTTATGACTGGTATAGGCTTCATCCCCCATGGTATGAACCTGCCCTTTCACCACGAAGCTGTCATAATTCAGATCCCGGTTGTCAGCCGCCACCCGGAAGTAATGGCCCAGATCTTCACTCCGCAGCCGTTCTTCGCGGGTCATCAGCGTTTCATACAGCTTCTCTCCGTGGCGGGTGCCGATAATGCGGGTTCCCGTATCACCGAACAGCTGCTGCACGGCTTTCGCCAGGTCGCCTATCGTCGATGCATCTGCTTTCTGGATGAACAGATCGCCCGGATTGGCATGTTCAAAAGCGAACATCACCAGCTGGACCGCTTCATCCAGGTTCATCAGAAACCGTGTCATGGCCGGATCGGTAATGGTAATGGGATTGCCTGACCGGATCTGATCGATGAAAAGTGGGATCACGCTGCCGCGGCTGCACATGACATTGCCGTAGCGGGTACAGCAGATGACCGTCTTTCCCCGGTCAGCCGCCACACGGGCATTGGCCTTGATGATATGCTCCATCATCGCCTTGGACGTGCCCATGGCATTGATCGGATACGCCGCCTTGTCCGTAGACAGGCAGACAACCCGTTTCACTTCCGCCTCCACTGCCGCATGCAGGACGTTATCCGTACCGATGACATTCGTCCGGACCGCCTCCATCGGAAAAAACTCGCAGCTTGGCACCTGCTTCAGTGCTGCAGCATGAAAGAGGTAATCCACCCCATACATGGCGTCCTGCACGGTCTGCAGCTGCCGCACATCGCCGATATAGAATTTCACTTTGTCCGCATATTCCGGATAGGCAACCTGCAGATGGTGACGCAGATCATCCTGCTTCTTCTCATCCCGGCTGAAAATCCGGATCTGCCGGATATCGGAGGTCAGGAAATGCTTCAGCACGGTATTGCCGAAGCTTCCGGTCCCCCCTGTAATCATTAATGTTTTCCCTTCAAAAACTGACATTTATTTTTCTTCTCCGTAGTATCCGCCGTATTTGCTGTAGCCGTACTTGCCGTATTTGCCGTATTTTCCGTACTTGCCGTATCTGCTGTAGTAACCGCTTCGCTCGCTGCCAACCTTATTCAGCACCGCGCCGAGGATCC
>JALEHL010000080.1 GCA_022770665.1 Bacillota bacterium | reverse complement strand
GATCCGCTTGCGGCATCTGCCGTTCCGGTGATTCCCGAGACATATCCAAGCGGGATACTGGTAAAGACGATTGCCAGTGCCATCAGGATGGTCAGAATTTTTTTCCCAAACCGGCTTTTTACTTTCGATCTCATTTCACTCTCTCCTTTACTTTTTATTTTATCTATGTCATAAACGGGGACAAGCCCCGGAAATATGGGAATTTCAGCGCAATTCATTTTTTCCAATACAAAAGGCAGGGTTTCCCCTGCCTTTAATAAAGGAGCAGCTGAAATGAAAGCGCTGCTATGAAAAAAGACGTGCCGGAAACACGTCTTCATTCATCGTATTTTGTTGGGTATATTTGCTTAGTACAGCATCCACATTGCATAGTATGTCTCATCGGTCACATTTTCAGAAATTCCTTCCGCATCTCCCGGATAGGATTTCCGAATGAACAGAAATCCAGAGTTTTCTCCTCCGCTCGTCTTCATGCGATCAACGTATCTTCCAATGGTTTCTTTATATGCTTCAATCACATCTTCCTGCCTTGCATACATGGAAAATCCTGCAAACTCCCCATGCACATAGTACGAAGAATTTTCCGGTGTGCTGCTTTCTCTATCATCCAGATATATAAACTTCGGATTGTTCTTCTTTGCATAGTCGATGGTATACTGGCGAAGCGCAGCCAGAATCTCATCCGGATTCAGCGTTTCTTTTAAGGTATATTCATCGGACCATGCACCATAGACCTTCTTTCCATTTACGGTTCTGTATGCCCGGACACGGAATTTGTAGGTTCTATCATCCTCAAGAACGTCTGCTCTTGCCTGCGTCTTTCCGATACTCAGCTCACAGGCTTCTTCGATGGACATTGTTGTAATTTTTCCATCCACCAGTATTGTTACTTCGGAGGTGTTTGGATTGTTCTTCTTTTCACTTGCAAGCAGGGAATAGTATGTTTCAATTTCTTCTTTTTCTCCCCACAGGTTTGGTGTGTACGTCTTCCAGCCACTCCATTTTCCATCTTTCTTCCAGTTTGCCTGCACCTCATATCTGGATGCGCCGGATACCGGCTCCCAGTCAATCATAATACCGCCTATTCCAGCAGGTCTACCATACGCATCCGTGATCTTCACCTTATTTGGTCTTGCGTAGGTTGCTGTCACCGGAGAATATTTCGTATAAACGGTCTTTCCGTTAATCTTCTTATATCCTCTGACCTTATAGTAATAATACTTACCGGTCGTTCTTCCGGTGTTGATATAGCTGTTCTTTGTCGTGGTGAACGCCTTGAAATAAGTTCCGTTTTTACTGGTTGCACGGTACACAATATATCCGTCCAGGCCGTCGATCTTATCCCAAGTTACTTTGATTTTGCTGTAGCTGTAGGAAGCTGCCTTGGCTGCCGGTGTGATTGCCTTCACCTGCGCAGCGGTCAGCTCGGTTGATGCTGGTGCGATCAGAAGCACATCTTCTGTTTCCGCAGCCGGTATTCCTTCGGATCCATTCGTTTCTGCCATCGCAGGAACTGCTGTCAGTATCATGAGCGCAGCGAGAGTTGCTGCAAGAATCATTCTTCTTGTTTTTTTCAGTTTCATCTTTCTTTCCTTTCTTTCCAGTTTGTCTATTTTTATTTCTAATAGCCGGTGTTTAGCTTTTGTGTATATTATATTAGAAACCCCGGAAAACGGTGGGAATCTTTTTATTTTTTTCCAATAAAATTTTTTCTGTCTATTAGATATGTGCAGCGCAGCAGACCATTTTCTATTTTTTTTGTAAGCTTATCTCCCCTTGCAATTACATGCTTTGAGGCACTTTCGCAATCATTGCGCGAAAAGAAAAAAGAACTGCATATATATGGCAGCTCTTTCCTGTTTCTGCTTTTGTATTTTTTACAACTACCCGGACTTGACATAGCAGCCTGTCCGGTGATATATTGGTATTAACAAGAATGTGCCGCTTTTTGCGGGGCGGCTCAGTCCACAAAAAGTGAGTTGAAACCGTCAAACGCTTCGTTTGGCGGTTTCGGTTTCATTTGCCTTTCTTCATCAGAGTGGCAACCGCAATTAGTACAAGCGTATAGGTCAGAAGTTCTGACCATGTTATGTACATCATGGCACCCCCCTTCCTTTCGGACCGTGGGCGGACCTCTGCCGCCAGCGGCAGTCCCTGGCTTATGAAGCCTTTCGGCTCACAACCATATGCTTTTTTCATATAATTTTTCTGCGCATACTTATGACCAGGGGTGATGAAAGCAACAGTGCCGCTGGGAAGAACGGCTGCGCCGCCTGCAGGCTTCGCTGAAAAGCTGCAGGATAAGGAGGAGGCACCCCTGGTCATAAATATGCGAAAAGAAAAACAGCCCGCAGGCTGTTTTTCAAAGGTCCTTTATATCTGTTTTTACTGTCTTTTATCTCTTTTATCTGTTTTCATTCTCTGCTTTCCCGCATTTCCGCTGAAAAATCTTAACCGCTTCCACGATCGGAATCACCAGGAATGCAAGCCCAATGGCAATACCGTATTCTATCAGACTGATGTGCTCAAACTCAAAGGCATTGGCCAGGAACGGCACCTCAATCACAAGCGTCGTGGCAATCAGGCTGGCCACGGCACCCACCCAGAGGGCTTTATTCTGCCCATCCAGCGTGAAAATGCTCCTGCGCTGAGAGCGCATATTGAAGCTGTGAAAAATCTCCGCCATAGACATGGTCAGAAATGCCATGGAAATGCCGTCAGGGCTGGTGGCAATCTCCCACACACCGCTCTCCATATAGTGCCCGATGAAATACGCTGCAAGTGTCAGAACGGAAACCATAACGCCCTGATACAGCATATCTATGCCCAATCCGCCGGAAAAGATCCCATCGGTGGTTTTCCGCGGTTTCCGCTTCATGATATCCGCTTCCGGCTTTTCCATACCAAGTGCCAGTGCCGGGAAGCAATCCGTCACCAGATTGATCCACAGAAGGTGGACCGGATGAAGAATGGTAAAGCCCAGCAGCGTAGCCATGAAAATACTGATTACCTCGCTCATGTTAGAGGCAAGCAGGAACTGAATGGACTTCCGGATGTTGTCGTAGATTCGTCTTCCTTCTGAAACAGCGCCGACGATGGTAGCAAAGTTGTCATCTGCCAGAACCATATCTGCCACATTCTTGGTCACATCGGTGCCGGTAATTCCCATGCCCACACCGATATCAGCCGACTTGATGCCTGGTGCGTCATTGACACCGTCTCCCGTCATGGCCGTCACATACCCAAGCTTTTTCCAGGTGTTTACAATCCGCACCTTATGTTCCGGCTGTACACGGGCATAGACCCCGATATGTCGGATCTCCCTTTCAAATTCCGCATCGCTCATTTCGTCCAGCATGGCGCCGGTGATCGCGTGCTTTTCCTCATTCAGGATCCCCAGCTCTCTTCCAATGGCTGACGCAGTATCCACATGGTCCCCTGTAATCATGACCGGTGTAATGCCGGCACTGTTGCATTCCTCAATGGCAGCCTTCACCTCGGGTCTTACCGGATCAATCATCCCGACCAGACCGATGAAGCAGAGATTATGTTCGATCCCTTCTGCGGTAATTTCTGTCGGCATCGAGTCATAAAATGCAGCCGATACCATCAGCACACGCAGTGCCTGTTCCGCCATTTCCTTGTTGGCCGCCAGAATAGCATTGCGGTCCGCATCGGTCATTTCCGCAGGCTCCCCGTTTTTCAGGATGCGGGTACATTTTTTCAGTACCTCATCCGGCGCTCCTTTCGTATATTGAATATATTTTCCTTCTGACAAATTTTCGTGAATCGTGGACATCATTTTCCGGCTGCTGTCGAAAGGTACTTCGCCCACCCGCGGCATCCGGCTTTCCATTTCATTTTTATCCAGTTTCAGTTTATATGCATAGTTTACCAGTGCACATTCCGTCGGCTCTCCTGTGGCTTGCGTGTCTCCCGGCTCAATCTTTGCATCACAGCATAATGCCATCGCCGTAGCAAGAAGTGTTTCATCCTCACCATAGTGCTTTACCACAGTCATTTTATTCTGGGTCAACGTCCCGGTCTTATCCGAGCAGATGATCTGGGCACATCCAAGCGTCTCCACTGCAGTCAGTTTGCGAATGATCGCATTGCGGCGGCTCATATTTGTCACACCCATCGACAGCACAACTGTCACAACTGCGACCAGACCTTCCGGAATCGCAGCTACAGCCAGGCTGACTGCAATCATAAAAGTATCCAGCAGAACCCGGCCGTTTATTGCATCTGCCCGAAACAGACTAACCGCAAAAATGACGGCGCAGATTGCAAGGACCAGAACTGTAAGAACTTTTGAAAGTTGCGCCAGCTTCATCTGTAGCGGCGTCTTTCCATCCTGCGCCTGCGAAAGTATGTCGGCAATTTTTCCCATTTCCGTATCCATACCTGTCGCAGTGATCACTGCAGCACCACGTCCGTAAACGATAGTGCTTCCCATATATACCATATTTTCTCTGTCCCCCAGAGGAATATCTTTCCGGCTGTCCAGCATCAGCGTTTCCGAAGTCTTTTCCACAGGAACGCTTTCACCGGTCAGCGCCGCTTCCTCTGCCTTCAGACTGGCACATTCAATGATACGGCCATCTGCGGGAACCGCATCACCAGCTTCCAGAATCACTACATCTCCTGGAACGAGATCCTCACTTTTCACAGAGATCATCTTGCCATTTCGCAGAACTTTGCTGGTTGCAGCAGACATCTTCTGCAATGCCTCGATTGCCTTCTCTGCCTTGCTTTCCTGATAAACGCCCAGGACCGAATTGATAATGACTACCGCCAGAATAATGATCACATCTGCAAAGCTTTCCCCTGCATAAAACGAAGTTACGCCGGAGATCACAGCTGCCGCAATCAGAATCAGGATCATCGGGTCCGCCATCTGGGCGAGAAACCGATGGAGAAGAGATTCCTTCTCCGCTTCCTGCAGTTTATTTTTCCCGCAGGTTTCCATTCTCGCCTGCGCCTCTTCCTCCCTGAGTCCTTCTTTCTGTGACTTCAGCTGCGTCATGGCTTCTTCTGCACTTTTCAAATAGTATTGCATTTGCTTCCTCTCTTCCTCCCAATGGAAATTCCGGTAAAAGCCCATAAAAAAAGACTTCCACCATATACATAAAATATACGGTAAAAGTCTTACTATTTAAGATATCAGCGAGCCGTCCTATTTCAGTCATCCAAAACAGCAGCGGCTGTCCTGACGCATAATATCACACCAGAGGTGCCAGTTACTCCCTTTTACAAGTCCCAAGTTTATCATAAAACTGCCCTCTATGTCAATAGACAGAGAGGGCAGAAAGACTATAAGATTTTGCTAAAAAACTAACTCTACAGGCGGATCAGATCATCCCTGCCCGGTCCGTTGGAAACAAACTTCACAGGATAGCCAACCAGACGTTCAATCTCCTTCACGTAATTTCTGGCAGCTTCCGGCAATGCATCGAACTCTCTGATGCCGCGAATATCGCATTTCCATCCAGGCATGGTTTTCAGAACCGGTTTCGCCTTATAGCAGTCTACAGTATTCGGGAAATCTTCTGTGATTTTTCCATCCACCTCATATCCGACGCAGATTGGAATCTCATCCAGATACCCCAGCGGATCCAGCACGGTAAGCGCGATCGCTGTCGTGCCCTGCATTCTGCAACCGTAGCGGGTTGCAACCGCATCAAACCATCCAACCCGTCTTGGACGCCCTGTAGTCGCACCATATTCGCCGCCATCTCCGCCTCTTCTTCTCAGCTCATCTGCTTCTTCGCCAAACAGCTCAGAAACGAACGGACCTGCACCGACTGCACTGGAATATGCCTTAACAACCGTAATCACTTCTTTGATTTCATACGGCGGAATTCCTGCACCGACTGCACCATAACCAGCCAGTGTGGAAGAACTGGTTACCATCGGATAAATGCCATGATCTGTATCCTTTAACGCACCAAGCTGTCCCTCCAGCAGAATATTCTTTCCTTCTCTGATTGCCTGATTGAGAAAGACAGAAACATCACCCACATACGGACGAATCATCTCGCGGTATTCCAGACAGGTCTGATACAGCTCATCTGCATCGAGAAGAGGTTTATGATACAGATGTTCCAGAAGCACGTTCTTCTGTGCAACGACATTTTCCAGTTTTTCTTTCAGATCTTCCTCTTCGAACAGCTCACATACCTGGAATCCGATCTTTGCATATTTATCAGAATAAGTTGGCGCAATCCCCGACTTGGTGGAACCGAAAGATTTGCCTCCCAGACGTTCCTCTTCATACTGGTCAAACAGGATGTGATACGGCATAACTACATGCGCACGGTCGGAAACCAGCAGCTTTGGTGCCGGTACGCCCTGCTTCACCAGCGACTCGATCTCCTGAATCAGAATCGGAATATTCAGCGCGACTCCATTGCCGATGACACTGGTAATGTGCTGATAAAACACGCCTGACGGCAGTGTATGGAGTGCAAACTTGCCGTATTCATTGACAATCGTATGTCCGGCATTGCTTCCTCCCTGAAAGCGAACTACAATATCAGACTCTTTTGCCAGGCTGTCTGTGATTTTTCCCTTTCCTTCATCGCCCCAGTTGGCTCCTACAATTGCTCTGACCATATTATTTTCCTCCTAAACTGTAATCTCAGCCTCCGCACCCAAAACGTCTGCATTGGCTGCAAGTATAGGCTTTATGACCCCGTTTAGAAACTCAGTCGTCTGCTGCGGTGCTCGTCCGACAAAATTTTCTGGCTTCATAACC
>JALEHL010000129.1 GCA_022770665.1 Bacillota bacterium | reverse complement strand
ATTATGCTTGGCGATCTCTTCCATGATTTCCACCCGATGCGGCAGTCTGGTCAGTGCGCCGCCGGTACCGACGATATACTTCACCTGTGTCAGGTCCTTACCTTCTGCTACAGTGCTTCTTCCCGACGGTCCGTAGATGTAACGGATGATTCCTGCGTGGCGCTCTACTGCTTTCAGTACGGCTTCCTTCGTCAGCCGTTCCACCAGCTTGACCTCGGCATCGTTTTTCGGAATGGCAACATAGCTTGCAAGTGTTTCGTCTAAGTCAATGCCCATCTTTTCACATTCCTTGCGAAGGTTTTCTTCGCCGATGGATTCGATAACCTTCATCCGGTTTACATATACACCCAGGTCGCCTTCCACTGTTCTCTTGGCCTTCGGCTCCGGAGAGATCATGATTCTGGCGATCTTATCGGATTCTGTGGCCACAGAGTGCAGGTCGGTGGTGGCACCGCCCACGTCCAGCACGATCAGGTCGCCCAGACAGTCGTAAAGCAGCTTGGTACACTCCATCACAGCACCCGGTGTCGGAATGATCGGTCCGCTGACCATATCGCGGACATGTTCCATGCCCGGTGCCTGGGTGATGTGATCCTCAAAGGCATCCTGAATCACCTTACGGCAAGGCTCCACATTCAGCTCATCGATTTTCGGATATACATTCTCCACATTATACAGCTGCTGTCCGCTCTCCTCATCGAAGATCAGCTTCATCTCTTCCTGATTCTCGATATTTCCTGCATAGATGATTGGCGTATGAAGGCCCAGGCTGCGGATTTTTTCTGCATTATCCAGTGCAGTGTCTCTTTCACCGTAATCCACACCACCGGCGATCAGAATCAGGTTCGGGTTGATTTCTTTTATTTTCGCCAGGTCTGTCCGGCGCAGTTTCCCCGCGGTGATATAGTGGATGATGCCGCCGGCACCCAGTGCCGCTTCCTTGGCCGCCTTGGCCGTCATATCATAGACCAGTCCGTGTACTGTCATCTTCAGCCCGCCGGCAGCCGATGATGTAGCCAGCATTTCATCATATTCCAGACTGTCGATGTTCATTTTTCTGCAAAGGTCATCGATGGCCCCCTGCAGTCCGATCCGCACATCTCCATCCAGTACGGAAGTCGGCGCCTGCCCCTGTGCCCAGAAAACCGGGTTTTCCGTTTCTAGATCCTTAAAGGCATTGACAACTGTGGTGGTTGAACCGATTTCGGCTACCAATACATCAACTTTCATTGTACTACCTCGCTTTTTCTCTTCGTTATCTGTTATCTGTTATTCGTTATCTATCCGTTTTTATCTATTTCTTTCTGCCTGCTGCGGCAAATTGTTTTCAGTTTTCAGTGTTCCATTTTCCGTTTTCTGTTTTCAGTTTTCCGTTTTGTTTTCGTTCTTCAGGTTTCGTGCCATGGCACGAGTTCATTTTATTTGCACTGTGCCAGTTGAAAAAGGGGCCGGGCAAATGCCCAGCCCCTTGAAAGACTTCGTCGAATTGTTTACAGCTCGCCTCTTCTTCTCTTTGCTTCCTCGCAAAGGAAAGTCGCCACATCGATACCGTGAGAATCTCTGCCGAAACCAGCGTCAATTCCGGTTTTCACAGCATCTTCCGGAATAACCTGCGTACCGCCGGCAGCAATGATCACCTTGTCACGAATGCCTTTTTCAATAGCGAGGTCATTGATTCTCTTCATGTTCTTATAGTGAATATTGTCATGAGAGATAATCGTGGAAGCCAGGATCGCATCGGCATTCAGTTCAATCGCTGCATCAACCAGCTTTTCTACAGGGACCGATGTTCCCAGATAATTTACTTTTACGCCCCACTTTTCGATGCCGCCATGCTTGATGTTGATAATTTCCCGTAAGCCTACGGAATGTTCATCCTCGCCAACGGTACCGCAGACAACAACCATCGGATGTTCAGAGAATTCCTTATACAGGGTTTCATCATCCAGATGATGCGGTTCAGGCGGAATCTCCAGCTGCGTCGGGTCTACATCGAAGTCGATCTTGCCCTTCATTTCGATTCTGGTGCCTTCAGCCTGCTGCATGATTTCCTTGGAGATGACTTCCGGATTCTGCAGGCCCATTCTGCGGCCGATTTCCAGTGCTGCGGCTTCTGCAGTTCTTACGTCTGCCGGAATCATCATGGTCATCATGATCACGCCGTCGCCGCACCATTCCATCTCCGGCTTGATGGCTTTGCCGTCCAGATATTTTTCAACCTTCTCCAGTCTGCGGTCTACACAGTCCTCTTCATCCAGCTCGTCGATGTATACAATCTTGCTTCTGTCTTCGAACGTGCATCCGCCGATCAGCGCGGACGGATTTTCAGGGTCCCCGCCGTACTGCTCTACATTGTTATAGCCGTAATGTGCAGTAACAGGAGCCATGTAATCTTCTTCTCTTTCAAAGATATATCCGTAGCCGACACCGCCGTCAATCTTACGTGCGATACCGTCTCCGTTTCTTTCCGGATATCTTGCGGAATCCACGAAGAAGCCTTCCTGCACGGCCTGGAAATATCCGCCGACTTCAACGATTTCTTCCATAAACAGAACCGCTCTTTCCTTGATTTCACGAGCCATATCTCTCAGCGGACCGTCTTTTTTCAGCTCAACCATATCCATCAGGCCGTCCATGCCGATCAGAGCCTGCTTTGCATTGTCGACAGCTTCCATATTATAGATATGCCAAGGAACATTTCTTCCTTCATCCGGCGTAATGGTGGACTGGATATCTGCGCTGGTCAGCTTGGAAATGAACATGTTCATCACATGCGTTACGGTTGCTTCTCTTACGGAGGAGCAGATGTACTTGGTGTTCTGCTGTGCTCTCATCTTGTATCTGCCGCAGAAGTCACGCAGTGCCACTGCATAAGGCAGGTCCATGTACATACAAGGAGCCGGAGTTGCTGTCGGAGGCACGGTGGACAGTGCGATGTGGTCCGGCGCGATACCGATTTTTTCAGAGAACAGGGAGTTGATCGCATGCTGTACGATCAGTTCCGGCATAACTTTCCATGCTTCTCTTGCTGTCGCATTGGCATTATGCGCGCCATCGATCTGCAGAATACCGGCCCATGCCAGAATCTTCTTGGATTCGCAAGCATCTACGAAGGAGCGTACGCAGTTGATATCTCTGTACAGAACGTTGTACTGAGGGTCCTGGTGCGCACCGTTGATTCCTTCTTCTGCAAACATTACAGCCACGTCCGGACCAGCTACGCCGGAAACATAGGAATGATAATTGATCGGACGGCCAACTTCATCTTCGATGATGTCCAGCGCCTTTCTCTGTGCTCTCACCTGCTTGCGGGTTACCGGAATGCCGCCGATGCCCTGCGGAGTACCTTCCATCAGACCGTCAATGTGGGACTGACCCATGTGACGGATTACCATGATATGATCCGCACCGTGCCATGCGGCCATTCTCATTCTGCGGATATCATCTTCGAAACGGCCGGAAGCGATTTCGGTTGTGATGACCGGCATCGGCTGTGGGTCAATATCTCCGAAATACTTGGCAGGAGGAAGGCCTACGCCATTTTTCAGCGGCTCAGAGATGTCATGGTATTCGAAAGGTCCCATGTGCTTGTCTTCTGCCGGCTTTCTCCAGGTCCATCCTCTTCTTCTCGGCTCATACTTGTCGAGGTCCTTTAATATTTCTCTAACGTCTAACTTTTCGTTTGGTTTCAGTTCAAAATCTCCCATCTTATTTACCTCCCTTGAACAGTGCTACTGCATCGTCCCAGTATTCTCCCTGAGCCAGTTTGATGCTGGCTTCCCGGATGGAGATGCCTTTTTCCTTGGAAATCTTGTAAACTACATGACCTGCTCCATGGCCCATCAGGCCTCTGTCCATGCAGCCTTCCACGATTTTCTGGGTGTCCAGAGAGGATACGCCCATTCTCAGTAATACAGATCTTTCGATAGAAGGTGTGGTATTCTTTCTGCCAAGTTCCAGCAGCGGATCAACAACCTGGGCTGTCAAATCCCAGAACTTGTTATATAATTCTTCGTCAGAAAGGTTTGCGATATGCTGTCTTCTCTGTTCGAAATCGTCAGCTCTTTTCATCCTTTTTTCTCCCTTACTTTTTATTTCCCGGTTGGAATTTCACTCTTATACCCTGTAAACTTCTTACACTTTGCCTCCGCATCGGGATCTCCGGGCCAGGCAGACGCCAAAAGCCCTGCAGAGCCATGATCGCCCTGCTCATCTGTTTTGCAAAGAAAGGGCCGGGCTGGACGGCGCAGCCCTTCTTTACATTTCAGTCATTCTATTGTGATTGTCCTTATTTTACAATCTTGCATTCTTCGCAGATCAGGTCTCTCATGTCGCCCATGATCGCTCTAGGAACAGGGATGTCGATCATGGTCTTCAGACCAGGTCTTGCATTGATTACATGCGGAATGGTGTTCATGATCATAGCCATGGTGCCGATGCCGCCTTCGATTTCCGGTGTGTTGGACATATTAACATCCGGAGTGCCCTTGATGATGACATAGTCACCGGTATGTACGCCGACCTGTTCCGGCTCGATCTGCTGCGGGTGATCCATTTCGATCTTCACCTCGCCGTCAACAGTTCCCCAGCCCTTCATAGCTACGCCGGCAACGTGTCCTGCAGGAGCGAATCCATAAGGAGACTTTCTGTCAACGTCCGTTACGATCGGCTCCATATCCTGTTCGAATTTATCCAGCTTCCAGCCCAGAGCGTCGGTGATCATGCCAACGGATTCTGCGAAACCAACGTGGCCGGCCATGGTTCCGTCTGCTTTTCTTGCATTGAATTCATCTACGGTGATACCGATGCCCTGTTCTTCCATTACAGCAGGACCAAACGGGGATAAGCTGTTTACACGTCTGGAAACGATGTGGTCAACAGATTCGCATGCACCTGTCCACAGAATGACCAGCAGGTCCATGATGAGACCAGGGTTGATTCCCGTTCCCAGTACGGTAACACCGTTCTTCTTGGCGATTTCGTCCAGTTTCTTTGCCAGTTCCGGTTCCTGTGCCTGCGGATAAGCCATTTCTTCTGCGGAAGTGATAACGTTCATTCCAGCTTCCATAACCTTAACCAGCTTGTCATAAACTTTTGCAGTGAAGGAGTCGGTGCAGACAACGACGATGTCAGCAGCGCCCGGTTTGATCACTTCGTCAGCAGTTCCGACGATTACGTCTTCTCTGTCACCTCTTTCAATACCAGGAACTACTTCATACAGGCTCTTGCCCAGCTTGTTGCCGATATCGATTGCGCCGACGATGTCAACGCCTTTTTTCTTTGTCAGCATCTTGCCGATTCCGCCGCCCATAGCGCCAAGTCCCCACAGGATTACTTTTACATTTTCCATTTTTCTTCTCTCCTTTTGTCTGAAAATTTACGTTTTGCGTAACATTTTGTAAGACTGTATTTACGTTTTATATAATAGCAAGTCTCGTGCCACCGTTTCTCTGAATATTGTATACTTTTTTGTTTTTGAAATTAATTCTCCTCACAATTTAATTCGATTTTTTTGTTTTATTTTGTTTTTTCTCACAAAATCCATTTTCCCGAGTTTTCTTGCTGTCGAATTTTCTCTTTTTCTTTTGTATTTTCCAACTTTTTTATGCAAAAAATCTTGCACTATGTGTGCAAGATTTTTTGCGCTTTATCCCATTATATGGTACTTCTTCAGTTTATGCTGCAGGGTCTGCCGTCTGATCTGCAGTGTATCCGCCGCACGAGTGATATTCCCGTCCGCATTGATCATCGCTTCTTTTATAATCTGCCTCTCGATCCCGTCCAGATATTCATCCAGAGGGATCTGTGTATCATATTTCTGTGCTGCTGGCCTTCCTTTTTTCGCACTGCCCGGCATGGAAAGGAGTTTTTCTGTCAGAACATGCTCCCGGTCTGCCATAGAAACCGCCTGCTCAATGATATTCTCCAGTTCCCGCACATTGCCCGGATAATCGTAATTCCGCAGTCTGCGGGCTGCACCATCTGAGATCATCCAGATTTCTTTGCCGAACCGTTTATTATGCTTCTCCAGGAACCGTTCTGCCAGCACGATCACATCTCCGGAGCGTTCCCGCAGCGGCGGAATGGAGATGTTCACCACATTCAGCCGGTAGTACAGATCCTTTCGCAGCTTGCCGTGGGCCATCAGATCCTCCGGCGGTTCATTGACCGTCGCAATGATCCGGACATCTACCGGAATGTCTTTCGTGCCTCCCACCCGTCGGATATAGTTTTCCTGCAGGACACGAAGCAGCTTGCTCTGCAGATCATACGGCATGGCGCTGATCTCATCCAGCAGCAGCGTTCCGCCGTTCGCCTGTTCAAACAGCCCCGCCCGGTCCACTGCGCCGGTGAATCCGCCCTTGGCTGTTCCAAACAGCATGCCCTCCAGCAGCGGCTCCGGGATCGCAGCACAGTTCTGCGCCAGGAAGGGCTTGTCTTTTCTGGAACCAGCATAGTGAATGCTCTGGGCGAACAGCTCTTTTCCGGTTCCGGTCTCGCCGAAGATAAACACCGATGCATCGTTAAACGCGGCCCGTTTTGCCCTTTCCACAACTTCCAGAAAATTATCGCTTTGCCCATACAGATCTTCGAACGAATAATGGCGGATTCCGTTTTTTTTCGACGGTGTGCCGTCTCCGCCCAGTTCCATCAGCTTATCAGACATCTGCCGGATATCTGTAATATCTTTCGCCACTTCAATGGCGGCCACGGTCTCTCCGTCTACGATCACCGGCAGGGTGCTGTTAATGGTTGTAACTTCCTTTCCGTAAAGGTTCTTGTAGGTCTGCTGCTGCCGAACTGTAGACTCTTTCTTTTTCAGCGCCTTAAACATCGTAGACTCGTCCAGGTTAAAATCCGGAAAAGCCTCATGGAACTTCTTTCCCAGCACGTCCTCCACGTTGACCTTTTCCAGATCCGCCATGGTATGGTTATAAAAAAGGCCTTTTCCCTCTTTGTCCACGATATAAATTCCCTCATCCACCAGATTGATCAGCTCGTAGATGATTTTCTTATAGTATTCCGCTTTCAAACAGTTGTCTCACCTCCCAGCATCGGTCCGATGACCTTCTGTATATATTCCCGATAGCCTCCAGCCAGGTGGTATGCGTCATAGCCTGCATCCAGCAGAAGCTCCGTAATTGACCGGCTGATCTCCCCCGCCTGACAGAACACGCAGATCTTTCTGTCCCGCGGCAGATCATAAAGTCTTCCGATCTCACTAAGCGGCAGGTTCACCGCGCCCGGCAGACTGCCGTGAGTAAACACGGAGGCATCACGCACGTCCAGCAGAAGGGCCTCTTCAAAAGGATGTTTCAGATATTCACAGATATCCACTTCCCGTTCTTCTATCCGCATGTCATCACCTCGTAGTCTGCTCTGTTTTCCTTCAGGCTGCAGATCGATCTGCGGCTGCCGCAGACCGGGCAGTCCTCTGCAGGGGACACTTTCATCTCCTGAAATTCCATGTGCAGTCCGTCAAAACACAGCAGCCGCCCTGTCAGCAGATCCCCTGCATCCAGCAGGTACTTCAGCGCCTCTACAGCCTGTATGCTGCCAAGGACCCCGACGGCCGCACCCAGCACCCCCGCCTGGGCACAGGTCATCGTCCCATCATCCGAAGGGACCTCCGGCAGCAGACACCGCAGGCACGGTCCTCTCCCCGGGACATAGGTCATAGCCTGCCCCTGAAGCTTTACGATTCCCGCATGTGCATACGGCTTCCCCGCCAGCACACAGGCGTCATTGATTAGAAATTTCGATGGGAACCGGTCCGTAGCATCAATGATAAAGTCATAGTCTGCAATGGTTTCCTCTATATTCTCTGCAGTCATTCTTTCGTGGTACAAAACCGTCTCCGCATCCGGATTCAGCCTTCTGATAAATGCAGCGGCACTCTCCACCTTCTCCATGCCCAGGGTTTCTGTACTGTGGATCACCTGCCGCTGCAGATTCGACAGATCCACCCGGTCATCATCGGCAATTCCGATCTGTCCCACGCCGGCTGCTGCCAAGTACATCATGGCCGCAGATCCCAGCGCCCCGGCGCCGATCACAAGGACCTTCGAAGAAAGGAGCTTCTTCTGTCCCTGCACGCCGATTTCCTTCATTACGAAATGCCGGGAATAACGCTGCAGCTGCTCGCTTGTAAATGCCATATTTCCGCCTCCTTTTTCTTCATGCATGCCTTCATTCTGCCCCTAGTATAGCATAAAAAAACACCTGGTGCAAATATTTTTGCACCAGGCATCTTGCTGCTTATTTCTTAAATTCCTGACTCGTCGGTAATATAAAACTGACCGGGCGAAGATTATCTGGTGGAAATGCGTAAACGGAAATTCTTCTCTTTCGCCGGAGGGGCGCAGGCGCCGCTGCCAGTTTTCTATACGGAAACATTTCCACGACATTCTTCATCTTCCCAAACTCTGACTTTTATAGTATAATACCTTGGGTACAAGAAAAGAAGATATTGAAAAAAGGAAGTTTACGATACGATGAGATTAAGAAAAGAAACCGATATGGCAAACGAAAACATGCCGGAAGAAGAGATTTTGCTCATTGCCAATGTATCCGATGCGCTGGCACATCCTGCGAGAGTGAAGATTTTCCGCTATATCATGCAGGCAAACAAGGCCATGGTCACCGTCTGCAACAAAGATCTGGTAGAGCATTTCGACTACGCGCAGGCCACCATCAGCCAGCACGTGAAGAGGCTGGTCACCTCCGGCCTGGTGGAAGTGAAAAAGAAAGACAAGTTTTCCTATTATTATGCCAATCTGGGCATGCTGTCCCGCTACCTCAACGCAACCCGGAAATTCTCTATCCTGTAATCACGCGCGATGAAAGAAACAGGAGGTGCTCCATCGGAGTGCCTCCTTCCTGTTTTCCGGATTTCCTGCTGACCATCTTCTATCACCGGCCGGGAATGGAGGGTCCGCCGCGCCGGTCCTCTTCCTCTTCTATTTTTTTTACCCGGTTCGCTACATAGATACTGATGATCATAATGAACAGACCGACCATGATCCGTCTCGGGGGGATGCCGAAATCCATCACACCCACAATTTCCAGCAGGGAGCAGACGCTCAGCAGTCCGCCCAGCGCTGCAATCATATAACAGATCCATTTCATTTTTTATATCTCCTTATGTTCCTTTCTCACTGATTGCGTTGTTTTTTCACGGCCGCAGCATCATAGCCGCCGCCATATTCCCATTCTTTCCTTTCTGCCCGCGGTAGGAGAAGAACCATTCCGGATGGCACCGGGTACAAAGATGCATATCGAAAATGTGTCCGCTTTCCACGCCGGATTCCAGCAGGGTCCAGCGAATGACCGCCTTCAGATCCAGGTAGTATTTTCGAAGACCGGCGCGTTCCTCCATTCTGCACAGATTCCGCCAGATACTGTGCTTTTCGAAGAACTGCTGTGCCACATCTTCATCGATTTCGAAACAGTCCCGACAGAGCCCGGGACCGATACCTGCCAGAATATCGGACGGCTCACATCCCCAGCGCTCCTGCATTTTGCGAATCATTTCCCCGGCAATCTCCCCCAGGGTTCCGCGCCAGCCCGAATGGGCCAGGCCGATGACATGCCGGACCGGGTCATAAAAGAACAGCGGATTGCAGTCTCCGTGAGTCGTGATCAGGGTAATGCCCGGCTGATCCGTCACCAGTCCGTCGATATCCTCATAACTGCGCTCCCGGATGATTCCCATCCCCAGATGCTGCCGATCCGCCTCCAGAATGTTCACCGTATGGGTCTGATTGCTGCGGACCATATGTGCAGTATCCGTTTCCAGGACCTCCGCCAGGATTTCGTAATTTCTCAAAATATTCTCTGCCGGCTCCTGCGGACATTTCCCGAAATTCCAGCTTTCCAGGGTTCCTGTGCTGACGCCGCCTCTCCGGGTGGTGAAAAGATGTGCCAGCTCCGGATAGACTTCCAGCTGCGGGAAGGTAACCCAGCATGTTTCCCCGTTCTGATGCAGATGATACGGATTCATCGTTCTTTTCTCCTTACTTGTGATATGTTTCATTCCGGTTGATCTTGAAACTGCGGTAGATCTGCTCCAGCAGCACTACCCGCATCATCTGATGCGGAAATGTCATGCGGGAGAAGGACAGTCTGAAATCTGCCCGCCGACTCACCTCTGCCGATAGCCCCAGACTGCCGCCAATGACAAAAGCAACGTCACTTCTTCCCATACCGGCAAGATCATCCAGTCTGGCGGCCAGTTCTTCGGAGCTGAGCTGCTTTCCCTGCACTTCCAGAGTGATCACATAGGTGCTGTCTGCGAGGTGTTTCAGAATCGCACGGCCTTCCTCCAGCTTCACGTTTTCTTCCTCTGCCGCAGAAGCTTTGTCCGGCAGTCTGGCTTCTTTCAGCTCCACGATTTCCAGCGTGCAGAACCGCCCCAGCCTCTTGCTGTACTCGCCGACCGCCTCGGTCCAGTATTTTTCCTTCAGTTTTCCGATACATACGATCTGAATTTTCATTGATTCCTCCTGCCCCGTGTCGGCCGTTTACAGTTCCGTCAGCACTGGTTCCTGCTCCGGCCCCAGCACGTCCATGTAGATATCTTTCCCTATGTAAAAGTCCGCTTCTTCCAGTACATTCCGAACCGTAAGAAAAGCCTGCTGCGGCGTATTGTTTTCCCGGCTCAGGTGTGCGAGAAAAACGCGGGGCACTTTTTTTCCGGAGAGATCCTGCAGGATCCGGACCAGACAGTTTCCTGCCGCCACATTGGATAAATGGCCTACATCGCTGAGAATCCTGCGCTTTACCGGATAAGGATACCGCCCGTAAAGCAGAATGTTCTCCTCATGGTTTGCCTCCAGAACCAGAAGATCCGCATCCTTCATCGCCGCATAAATTTCTTCCGTCACACAGCCGGTATCGGTGACAATGGCTATTTTTTTTCCTTCTCTTTCGAAGGTGTATGCCATCGGCTCCGCTGCATCATGAGACAGCCGGAAGCTGTGTACCAGGATGTCTCCCAGCATCAGATCGCAGTTTTCCGGTGAGACAGTCACCAGCTTTTCACGGACCGCCTCTGCGGCTCTGGTTTCCAGATGCTGTGCGGTGCCTTCTGATGCAATGAACCAGGCCTGAGGCGCTTTTTTATGAAAGGCGGACACGCTTTTTACATGATCTGTATGCTCATGGGTGAGAAATACTGCAGAAATGGATGACGGCTGATCTCCCAGCGCCGCTAGGTCTCCGGCAATCTTCGATGCGCTGATTCCCACATCCACCAGCAGACTGGTTTTTTCACTTTTGATATAATAGCAGTTTCCGCTGCTGCTGCTTGCAAATGCACTGAATCCTAATGTCAATGTTTTCCTCCGTGACAGTCTCCGAAGAGTTCTGCGGCTTCTCTCATCCGCTGCGCCACCTTTACTCCGAACGGGCACCGGGTTTCACAGCCGCCGCAGCCGGTGCAGTCTGCTGCGTTTTTCTCCAGAGCGAAATAATGCGCGCGCACAGACTCCGGCATGGTTTCCTGTACCGCTGCCAGATCATACAGCTTGTTCACCATGGCGATGTCGATATTTTCGGGGCATGGCTTGCAGTGGTTGCAGTACATGCATCTGCCGCTGTAGGCATGCTGCGGTGCGGCTGCCAGTACGCTGGCATAGTCCTTTTCTGCATCGCAGGCTGTCTCATAGGATGCCGCTTCCAGCACGTGCTCCGGCTCCGAGTACCCCACCAGAATGCTGGCAACAGAAGGCCGCGTCAGAGCATAATGGATACACTGGGTCGGAAGGAGGGCCACACCGAACGGGGATGTCTTTTCATCCAGCAGTCTGCCTCCGCCGTAGCCTTTCATGACAGTCATACCGATGTCCTGCTGCTCACACAGCCGGTAAAGTTCTTCCCGTTGCGGATCCATACCGGCAAGAGCGGCATCATATTCGCCGTAATAATCATCGATATTTTCTGTCGGCGGCATCAGGTCGAAAGCCGGGTTCACCGAAAACAGCAGCATCTCGATCTCTCCGGAAAGCACCGCCTTTTTCGCCACCTGCGGATTATGGGTGCTGAGACCCACGTGGCGGATGATTCCTTTTTCCTTCAGTTCATGGACATATTCTATGAAAGGACCGTCGACGATTCCGTCCCAGTCTTTTTCTGCGTCTACATAATGAATCATACCCAGGTCGATGTAGTCGGTCTGCAGACGTGCAAGCAGATCTTCGAAGGCCGACTTCACCATATTCAGATCCCGGGATCGCACATACTGCCCGCCCTGCCAGGTGGAACCGATATGTCCCTGAATGTACCATTTCTCTCTGGTTCCTTTCAGGCAGGTGCCGATGGCACTCCGCACATTTGGTTCTGACATCCAGCAGTCCAGAATATTGATGCCCTGGGCTTCGCAGGTTCGGATGATCTGCCGGCACTTCTCCAGGTCCATTCTCTCAAACCATTCTGCCCCCAGGCCGATTTCACTGACCATTAATTCTGTTTTTCCAAGTCTTCTGTACCGCATTTTCTGTTTCCTCTCTTTTTCCAGGCGCAGAAGCGCCTGTGTGCTATTATACATCGCTGGAGGCAGTTTGGCAAGCAGCCTTCACCGCTCATCGGACGCGGCCGGAAGATTTCCTACGTAATACCTGTTGTAAAACTTCGGAAAATGGTCCATAATATACATATCTTAGAACGAAGAAAAATCATAAATCAGAAAAAGGAGTTCGCTATGGCGATTTTGAGAATTTATACCGACGGCGCCTGTGCCAATAATCAGGGGGACATCAATTTCGGCGGCTGGGGCGCCATCCTGGAATTCGGCGAGCATCAGAAGGAGCTCTATGGCGGAGAGGCCAATACCACAAACAACCGGATGGAACTGACTGCAGTCATCTCTGCATTGAAAGCACTGAAAAAAAACGGTCAGACCATTCAGGTCTTTACGGACAGTTCCTACGTGGCCAACTGCTTCCGGGAAAAATGGTATGAATCCTGGGAGAAAAACAAGTGGCGCAATGCGGCGAAGAAGTCGGTGGAGAATCAGGAACTTTGGAAGGAACTCCTTGCCCTGGTCCGCCAGCATGATGTGGCGTTTTATCGTGTCAAGGGGCATGTGAACCTGGAAAGTAAATCGACAGATTTCGACAAGCTCTATGAGAAGTTTCTCCAGTGGAACGGCAGCAGCTTCAGCTTCGAAGATTTCCAGTATGTGACCAAGATGAACAACCGGGCCGACGAGCTGGCTAATCTGGGGATTGAACAGGTGAAATGCTCCGCGGGAAACTAAGTATTCCGAATATTGCAGAAGCCGGATTCTCTCCGGCTTCTTTTTATTTTACGTATTTGTTCTCCCATTTTTTCCCTTTGTATCGCACGATAAACAGTATGGTTCTTGCCACCCAGTCGATGAACATGGCATACCAGATTCCAAGGACCCCCTGACCCAGATATTTCGCAAACAGGAAACCGGTCAGAATTCGGAAAGTCCACATGGAGGCCACGGCCGCAATCATCACATAAGAAGTATCTCCTGCACCTTTCAGCGCCTGGGGCAGCGTGAAGGCTGCCGGCCACATGAGGATGCCCAGTCCCCCGTGAAGCCAGAGAATGATCATCGCCAGATGGGATGCCTCTTCCGATACATGATAGAGTCCTACCAGCACGGGCTGCACTGCAAACAGCAGCAGATTCCAGATCAGCATCAGCACATATGCCCACTTCATCAGCTTCCTGGTGTAAAACCGGGCATGCTCAAAGTCTCTGGCGCCAGCGCACTGGCTGACGACGGTGATCATTCCTACTCCGATTGCTGCTGCAGGCAGCGTCTGGATTGTTGCAATACTGTTTCCGATGGCATTGGCGGCGATAGAAGCCGTTCCGAAGGCGGAAACCACGCTGAGAAGCATGACTTTTCCCAGCTGGAACAGACTGCTTTCGATGCTGCTGGGTATTCCCACCCGCAGAATCTTTTTCACCATATTTCCCTGATAACGATAGTGAAACGGGCGGTTGAGATGAATCAGGTAACCCGGCCGATGAAGCAGCAGAATCACTGCTGCCGCAGCCAGGATCCGGGACACAAGGGTCGGAACTGCCACGCCCTCTACACCCATGCCGACGCCATAGATCAGGGCTGCATTCCCGCACACATTCACCAGATTCATTCCAATGGACACTTTCATGGAAACAGAAGAATTTCCCATGACGCGGAAGATTGCCGCACCGGCACTGTACAGCGCCATAAACGGGATCGAAGCTTCTACGATCAGGAAGTAGGTGCTGGCGTTTGCCATGACATCTGCCTCAATCTGTCCGAAGAGACCGTGCAGAATGAAATACTTCGTACCATAGAGTGCCGCCATGATGCCCAGGGCAATCAGCGTCACAAACACGACAAGCTGCTGACCCGCATCGCATGCCCGCTGCAGATCCTTTCTTCCCAGGAACTGGCCGCAGACCACTGCACCGCCGGTTGCCAGGGCATTCAGTGCGAAGATCAGCAGAACATTAACAGAATCCACCAGAGACACTGCCGATACCGCAGCTTCCCCGACGCTGGCCACCATGACAGAGTCTGCCAGCCCCACTGCAACATTCAGAAATTGTTCTATGACCAGCGGAAAGATCAGAATTCCAAGCTGCCGGTTTGTAAAAGTTATCTGCCCAAGTTGTCTTTCCAAGAATGTCCTCCTTCCGCTCTCTTTGTCTTTCGCCGCTACCGGGCGATAATGTCGCTGATATCCACGTCTTCTTCTTTCACCATACGGTATTTTTCGCCGTGGAACAGATCGTAAATTACCGGAACCACAAATAAGGTCAGCGCAGTTGCATAAAGCAATCCGCCGATACATACCAGCGCGATCGGCTGCATCATATCGGTGCCGGCAGACCTGCCGAAGGCCATAACGATCAGACCCAGGATCGTCGTCAGGCTGGTCATCATTACCGGTCGCATGCGAGTTGCTCCTGCTTCGATGATGGCTTCCCGCTTGGCCATGCCGCCTGCACGAAGCTGGTTAATATAGTCTACCAGTACTATGCCGTTATTTACTATGATGCCTACCAGCATGATCAGACCGATCATGGAAATGACGCTGATCTCTTTTCCGAAGAGAAGCAGTGCCAGAAGTCCTCCGGTAAATGCCAGCGGGATGGTGAACATGATGATGAATGGAGATTTCAGTGACTGGAACTGGGCAACCATAATCAGATAGACCAGCAGAATTCCCAGCAGCATCATCAGCACCAGATCACTCATTGCATCCATGATCATTTCATTTTCACCGCTAAATTCGAAAGTGACGCCCTCCGGCGGAGTATAAGTTTTCATCGCTTTCTGCACCGCATCCGTTACCAGCGTGATATTATATCCATCTTTTACAGTGGCGGAGACCTTCAGACAGGTCTTCTGATCGATCCTCATAATTGACGGGAGACTCTCCGCATTCTGCACTTCTGCCACATCTTTCAGTCTGACCGTAATCTCATTTCCATCCGGATCCGTTCCGCTCAGCGGAAGATTCCGGATGTATTTCGGGGTCAAGTCTTCTTCATCCATGGCCGAAACCACCACATCGTACTCTTCTCCGTCCATGCGCAGTGCTGTAGCCGTTGTCTCGCTGGTCAGCGCCTTGGAAACCTGCATGTAAATCTGTGCCACTGTGAGTCCGTTTTCCATTGCCTTCTTTTTATCGATCGCAAAATGGAGCTCCGGTTCAGCATCTGTCAGACCGTTATCTACCTCATCGATGCCTTCCACTTCGGACAGAGTCTCGCCGATCTCCTTCGCTGCGTCCTGCAGAGCATCATTGTCTGTGCTATATACCTTGATTTCGACGCCTTCTCCGCCCAGGGCCGCTGTATAAGACATCATGGACGATGATGTTGCAAGGTCAATGGTGCATGGAAGGTCCTTGCATGCACTGGTAATGTCCCCTCCAATTTCATCGCCAGTCCGTTCAGTTTCTTCATCCAGGATGATATACAGACTTACCACAGCATTGTCTGTATCTCCAGTGAGATTTCCCATAGCGTCGCTGCTGGAAAGCATTGCACCTGCAGTATCCACTCCATCTACCGCCTGGATCCGTTTCAGAACCTCATCGGAGACCTGCCGCGTATCTTCGATTTCCGCCTTTTCATCATTCATTGTCATGGATCCGAAAATCTGCGGCGTTGCCATATCCGGCATGAAGATAAATCCCTTTGCTATGGAAGCAGTTACGCTGAAGATCAGAAGTCCCACCGCCAGAGCAAGAACAATGAACTTATGGCGCAGAGACCATCCGGCCAGCCTGCGGTATCCGTTCTGAAACGCAACAAAACGCTTTCCCTCCGGCTTCACATCTTTTTTCAGCAGCATGGATGACATCGCCGGTACCAGTGTGAGAGCAATGATCAGGCTCGCCACCAGTGCGTAGGCGATGGTCAGAGCCATATCCGTGAAAAGCTGCCGGGTGATTCCGTCTACGAATACAATTGGAACAAAAACGCAGATTGTCGTCAGCGTAGAGGACGTGATCGCTCCGGCTACCTGTTTCGCACCGGTAACAGCTGCTTTTGCTGCAGGTACACCCGAGCGGCGCAGGCGGAAAATATTTTCAATCACTACGATGCTGTTATCCACCAGCATGCCCACTGCCACCGCCAGTCCGGACAGAGAGATCATATTCAGTGTAACGCCGGAAAAATACATCATCACCAGCGCAAATACAATACTGATCGGAATGCTGAGAAGTGTAGTGAAGGTCGGTTTCAGATCCCGCAGGAAGAGGAAAAGGATCAGCACCGCAAACAGCGCACCCCATCCAAGACTGCTCATAATGGAGCGGATAATCAGATAGATGTAATCTCCCTGATCCATCAGGCTGGTAAAAGTTAATCCTTCATACTCTTCTTCCAGTTCCGCAAATTTGTCTTTCAGATGATCGGAAACCGTTGCAGTCGCATAGTTGGACTGTTTGGAAAAGGTCAGCAGAACGCCCGGCTGGCCATTAATGCTTGCATAAACCGCATCACTGTTATCCGACAGGAAAACATCTGCCACATCTTCCAGATAGACATCACCCAGTCCATCTGCAGCAAACAGATACAGTTCTTTCAGATCCTCTGTATTTTCCAGTTTGTCACCGATACTGACCAGATACCGGTTATCACTGCTCTGCACATATCCGGCCGGCATGGAAAAATTCTGTCCCTGCAGGACGCCCGAAACCATGTCTGTCGTGATCATGGAAGAAAGTCCTTCCTTCAGCAAAGTGCTGTTCCCTGCTTCATCCAGCTGATCCATCGCACTGTTCAGTTTGGCTTTCTGTGAGGAAATCCGGCTCTGTGCCTGATCAAGCTGCGCATAGGCATCGTCAAAAGAATCCATCGCCGTATAGCTTCCGCGCTCAGCCTGCTGATATGCTTCTTTCAACTGGCTGACCTGGTCTTCTGCCGCCGTGCTGTCCATCTGAAGCATGGACAGCTGCGTGCTCACATCCGACAGCTGGCTCTGCAGGTCTTCCAGGCTGACACCCAGCTCCGGACCATAAGCGCCCTGCTGGATCTGTGTCTCGATCGCCATCTTCTGGCCTTCCAGCGTTTTGATCTGCGTTGCCAGTGCGCTGGCCTGCGCTACCGCCGCATCCAGATTTGCAGAAGCCTCCGCAAGCTGATCATACGTTTCTCCTTTTTTCTTCTCCAGTTCAGCGCGGCTCTGAGACAGCTCGGCTTCGGCAGTTTTCAGTTGTTTCATTCCATCTTTGAGCTCTGCTCTGGCATCTGCGAGTTCCGGGTTTGCCTTTTCCAGAAGCTTCTGATTCAGTTTCTCAATCTTATCTTCACTGATCACCACATTGACTTTTGATTCAATCAGGCCTCCGGCGCTGATGCTGGCAACCCCCGTCGTTCCCTCCAGCTGATTCATCAGAGTATCTTTCACGAAAGAAGACATTTTTTCAGTCGTGGTCCCTTCCATGCTCACTGCAGCAACTGCGATCGGCATCATGGTCGGATTGATTTTCAGGATATTCGGGGAGCCGATTTCTTCATCCCAGGTACCTTCCACCAGATCAACCCCCTGCAGTGTATTGACCACTGCAGTATCCATGTTGGAATCACTCTCAAACTCCAGCATGATCAGTGAGTAATTAGCATTAGAAATAGACTGAATACTTTTGAGATTCTCCAGTGTGGCCAGATTCTTCTCCAGCGGTCTGGTCACAGCAGATTCCACTTCTTCCGGTGTAGCGCCCGGATATGTGGTCATCACCACAACATATGGAAGATCAATGCTTGGAAGCAGATCCGGCGTCATATTCAATGTCGACACGATCCCCAGAGCGACAATGATTACAACGACAACGAAAACCGTCATCGGTTTTTTTACGCTGAACTTCGGCATATTCTCTCTCTTTGCCCCCGTTTCTGTTATAAGCTGTTCTACGGAAAACAGCTTTGTAATATGCATTTAAACGATTTATTATTTTATCATAAAACCCTATTTCTTACAATGGACACATCTCGTCAAAATGTAAATTTTCGGTTTCTCCTGTCAGCTTATCCTTTTGTCCTTCTATAAATTTATTGAAAATGGCACGCCCCCCTTTTTAAAATGTCTCTTTCGGGTATATTATGAATAGAATATCTGATACAGGAGGAAAATCAACATGATTCCAAATATTACAAACCTTACGAAAGATAATTTTGATGCGGAAGTTCTGCAGTCGGACAAGCCTGTACTGGTCGATTTCTGGGCATCCTGGTGCGGCCCGTGCAAAATGATCGCCCCGGAGGTGGAGCAGATTGCTCTAGAGCGGGATGACATCAAAGTGTGCAAAGTCAACGTGGACGAAGAAGGCGAGCTTTCCATCCGCTACGGTGTTATGAGTATTCCGACTCTGCTCGTTTTCCAGAATGGTGAGCTTGTCACTACTGCAATCGGCTACAGAAAAAAAGAAGAGATTCTGGAGCTGCTGAAATAACATACGCCGGGAAGTGCGCCCGGTAACACATCGGGAGGTTATCATGCGTTTACTGATCGCAGAAGATGAAAAGAATCTCAACCGTCTGATCACAAAGAAGCTCACTGCCGAAGGCTACGCGGTGGACAGCTGCTTTGACGGAGAAGAAGCCATGGATTATCTTTCCATGGCTTCTTATGATGGCGCTGTTTTCGATGTGATGATGCCGAAAATGGATGGCTTCACCCTGCTGAGACAGATGCGGGATGGAGGCGACATGACGCCTGTTCTCTTTCTCACCGCGCGGGATGCCATAGAGGACAGGGTATGCGGACTGGACCTTGGGGCCAGCGACTACCTGGTGAAACCTTTTTCTTTCGCAGAACTTCTGGCCCGGATCCGGGTACTGACCCGAAAGTCAGCGGTCAGTCCGTCCACAGGCAGCATTTACAGGCTGGCTGACCTCACTCTGGATACGGCTTCCCGCCAGGTCACCCGCGGCGGCAGAAACATCAGTCTGTCTGCCCGGGAATTTGCCCTGCTGGAATATCTGATCCGGAACCAGGGTCTGGTCCTTTCCCGGGAAAAGATCGAAAATAACCTGTGGAATTTCGACTATGAAGGCGGAACCAACGTGGTCGACGTCTACATCCGTTATCTCCGGAAGAAAATCGATGAAGGCTTTTCCCCGAAGCTGATCCATACGGTTCGAGGCGTCGGTTATGTGCTGCGCTGCGAGGAGGATGCACCATGAAAAGAAACTCCATGAGCATACGGAAAAAAATTATGATCTGGTTTTCCCTCTCCCTCTTCCTCATTGTGGGCATCACCCTTGCCCTTACCTTTTCCATCAGCCAGTCAGTCTTCAACACCGATATCAAAACACAGCTTGCCGCCCAGGTAGATGCCAACGCGCAGGAGATCGAATTTTTCAATTCCCTGACCGGTCAGGAAGCGGAACTGGGAGATCAGTATCTTTCTTATGGAGACGGGTATCTGGAAATCGACGATGATTTCTGCGATTACATCAACGGAATCTACACCTGCCTCATCGACCAGGAGAACAACCTGCTTTACGGCGAATGTCCGGTCCGGCTGAATCAGAGCCAGATCTTCACCTTTACCCAGGTGAGCCCCATCAAATACAAAGGCGACCGCTACTATATCTACGAGCGCC
>JALEHL010000036.1 GCA_022770665.1 Bacillota bacterium | reverse complement strand
CCCGCAGACCAGCAGTTTTACATCGATGGAGAAGGCCATCTGGTGATTACGTTTTCGGAAGGTGATGTGGCACCGGTGTATATGGGATGTGACCAGTTTATAATTCCGGATTCGGTGGTAAAGAATATAAAGTAAAAAAATCATGAAGGAGAAGGAAAAAGTGAAACATATTTGCAAACAGGTAAAAAGGGCAGCCGCTGTCATTGCCATTCTGGCGATGTGCCTGACAGCAGGCGGCTGCGGCGAAGAAAAAACAGACGTACAGATTGACCCAACGGATTTCATGACACAGATGCTGCAGCAGGTGAAGTTTGACTGCGACCTGTATCAGATTAAGCCGGAGAGCGTGGGAAATTTCTTCACGCTGGAAGAAGGAACTAGTGCACTGGTTTTCATGGGCAGCGGAGCCTATGCGGACCATGCGGGCGTCTTCACCTCGGAAGATGAAGCAGGTGCGGAGAAAACGCTGGAGATGGTTCAGAGCTATGTTGAAGATCTGAAACAGTCATTTGAAGACTATATGCCGGAAGAAGCCGCCAAGATTGATGGGGCTGTAGTGGAGCAGAGGGGACGTTATGTTGTGCTCTGCATCACATCGGATGACAGCGCAAAATCGTTCATCGACACGTATTTTGAAGATGCGGCATCTGGCGGCAGTACCGGGAGTACGGAGGAAAACAGCGGTACCGATGCTTCAGCGGATCCGCCTGCAGCAGAAAACGGGGACGGAACAGAAAGTGATGTGGAAGAGACTTCGTATCCGGTGATTGAAAAGGAAGGAAATGTTGAAAAATTCGGATATGTGATTGAAGTGGGGGATACAGCCTATGAACTGTACTCCTATAATGAAGAAGCAGCAGAAAAATATACAGCCGCCGTGAATCAGGCGGCTGCTTCTCTGCAGGGAAAAACAAAGGTCTACGATATCCTGATTCCCCTCAGTTCGGGAATTACGCTGCCGGACCGGCTTTATGGCGAAATTCCGTCCAGCAGCCAGAAAAAAGCACTGCAGAATATCGCTTCGAAGTTAAATGAAGATGTGAACGTGGTGAATCCCTATGACAGCCTGATGAAACACAGAGATGAATATATTTATTTCCGGACAGATCATCACTGGACTGCCGATGGCGCATATTATGCTTATGAGGAGTTCTGCAGGACAGCCGGCATTGTGCCGATTCCGAGAGAAAAACACGAAAGCGTGGATTTTGACGGATTCCTCGGATCCTTCTATAAGGATACGAAGGAGAGCAAAGCGATGAAAAAGAATCCGGATTCGATCCGGGCATATTATCCTGTCAGCAGCGGCACTTCCCTTACCTATACAACGACAGAGGGAAAAACCAATGACTGGGATGTGATCTATGATGTCAGCGACTATGGTGCATCTATGAAATACAGCACTTTTATTGCTGGTGACAATCCGTATACTGTGATCGAAAATGACAGCCTGCAGGATGGATCCAGCTGCATTGTTGTGAAGGAATCTTTCGGGAATGCGCTGGTGCCGTTTCTGGCGGATCATTACCAGACAATCTATGTCATCGATTACCGGTACTGGAACGGAAATCTGACAAAGCTTGCGGAAGAAAAAAATGCAGATGACCTGATTTTTATGAATAATCTGTCTATGATCCGCAGCGATTATCTGGTGGGGAAACTGTCTTCCGTTGTGTAAATTTCAAAGTGGGTGCGGGATCCTCAGCGTGATTGCTGCTCGTTAAGAATCTGCATAAATCACGGGGAAAAGACTATCGGTTCGGAAGGGAATCTGCTATAATAAACGTTGATTTTCTATATACTGGTTTGCGTCCTGTGGATTCCCGGAAAACAGGCTGTAAAAATACAGAATCTGGAAGATCAATGGAGGTATTTTATGGCAGCACAAGTTATAGCAGTAATTATTTTTGTTCTGATGTTTCTGATGATCATGCTGGATAAATTTGAGCGCTGCGTGGTCACACTGACTGCGGGTGCGGCGACTATGGTTCTTGTGTTCGGACTCTGCATGAAAAGTCCGGATGCGATCCTGGGAACGCTGAATCTGAGGTCTGTTTTCTCGGCGGATTTCTGGTACCACGCAGGACTGAACGCCGACAGCTCTACCGGAATTAACTGGGAGACGATTATTTTCATCTGCGGCATGATGATCATGGTGGAGGGGATGGCGCGAGTCGGGTTTTTCCGCTGGCTCTGCATGGCGATCGCGAAACTGGTCCGCTTCAAACCGGTGCCGGTGCTGATTGCGTTTATGCTGATCTCGGCGATTCTTTCCATGTTTATCGACAGTATCACGGTGATCCTGTTCCTGGCAGCGGTAACGGTGGAACTGGCAGAAGTTCTGAAATTCGATCCGGTGCCGATTATCATGGCAGAAGTTTTCTGCGCGAATCTGGGCGGCTCTTCCACCATGTGCGGTGATCCGCCGAATATTATTATCGGCACATCTCTGGGATATACCTTCGGAGATTTCCTGACGAATACCGGACTGATGGCTCTGGCAGCCCTGATTTTTTCTCTGATTTACTTTTATCTGAGCTTTCACAATGAGCTGAAAAGCGGTGCAGACAGGGAGGGAAGCCTGATTGCTGCATCGAGAAACAGCGCGCATTTCGCATCGGGTACCGAAGCGGCCCGGGAAATGGATCTGGGACGCGGGGAACAGCCGAATTTCGTAATTTCTGACCGAAGAGGATTCTATACCAGCGCAGTCATTTTCCTGCTGGCGGTAATCCTTCTGGTGACCCATGCCCAGACGGGTCTGACCGTGGCGACGATCGGTGTGATCATTGGTACACTGACACTTGTGACGGCACCAAGGCATATCCCGGAAATCCTTCACAAGGTTGACTATCATACGCTCCTTTTCTTTGTCGGACTGTTTATTGTGGTGGGCGGTCTGGAACAGACGGGAATTCTGGAGCTCATTGCCGGATTTATCGGCAGAATCAGCGGCGGAAATCCGAAAGTGATGGTGGCGATCATTATCTGGATCTCCGGCATCGCCAGTGCGTTTGTGGATAATATCCCGTTCGCTGCGACAATGATCCCTGTGATTCGTACACTGGCAGAGACGACAGGTATGGATCTGTCTGTACTGGCGTGGTCCCTGGCGATGGGAACGGATATCGGCGGCAGTGCAACTCCGATCGGCGCATCTGCGAATGTGGTCGGAACTTCTGTGGCTGCAAAGCATGGCTACAAGGTAACCTGGGGAAGATACTGCAAATATATGGCTCCCGCCAGCATTTTCGTCCTTCTGATCGCTACCGCTATCGTATGGGTGCGTTATTTCTGACTGGCATCGCATTTTCCGCAGCCGGGATTCCGGACTCTCCGGAATCCCGGCTGCTTTTATATTAGGAAGGGGCTCTCTCTTACGAGAAATACGAAATCGCAGGCAAGTCTGCCGATTATGTATCAAATAAAATGCTTGAAAAACATAAGCATTTCCTGTATAATAAGTACTCGGTTGCTTGTTCAGAAAATCTGACTATGAAAAACCGTTTCAGATTCAGTCTACAGAATGCCTGAAGAAATTTGAAAGAAATGTGAAAAAGCTGTTGACATTTGATCTGAGATTTGGTAATATATTTCTTGCGAGTGATTCAGAAAGTGTGAATCACAGCGATATGGCGGTGTAGCTTAGTTGGCTAGAGCGTCCGGTTCATACCCGGAAGGTCGGTGGTTCGACTCCACTCGCCGCTACCATTTTCGGGCGCTTAGCTCAGCTGGGAGAGCATCTGCCTTACAAGCAGGAGGTCATAGGTTCGAGCCCTATAGCGCCCACCAATTGCGGCCTGGTAGTTCAGTTGGTTAGAATGCCAGCCTGTCACGCTGGAGGTCGACGGTTCGAGCCCGTTCCAGGTCGCCAATTTTTATAATAAACATGGTGGGTATCGTCAAGCGGTTAAGACCCAGGGTTGTGGCTCCTGTATACGTGGGTTCGAATCCCACTACCCACCCCATTACGATGTTGGGGTATCGCCAAGCGGTAAGGCAACGGATTCTGATTCCGTCATGCGCAGGTTCGAATCCTGCTACCCTAGCCAATTTTATACAGCTTTCCTGTTTCGGCAGGAAAGCTGCGTACATCAGAATGGCGACATAGCCAAGTGGTAAGGCAGAGGTCTGCAAAACCTTTATTCCCCAGTTCAAATCTGGGTGTCGCCTCCATATTTAAAGTCTGGAGAATCGTTGAAATTTCAACGATTCTTTTGCTTTTTATTCGCAAAAAATACCCCTAAAATTTACAATAACTTACTTACATATCTTTCCAAAGCACGCAGAACGACCATGTTACGCGTAAACATAAGCTACGAAATAAGCTACCATAAGCTACATGATAAGCTACAAGCTACCACACTCTATATTTAAGCTATTGCATACATACTGTCACTAATTGTGTAATAAATATAGAGGAGGATTTGCGACGTGGCTGAAGAAACAAAGAAGAGAAGAAAAAAAGGGAAGTGGCTCAATTATAAAGCTGTCAAATGGTAAATTCAGGTCTGAGCTTAAATATACTGACGCTTTTGGAAACATCCAGGTGTTATGCGATACTGCAAACACTAAAACAGAAGCCGAAAGAAATTTAAAGCGATATCAAAAAACGTTGAGCAAATTAGAAAAGCTAGGGAGATCACAGCAAATTCTGGAAGCTATATTTACAATACAACTTCTAAACACATTTGCTGGGATGGATATTATTTAGATAAAACCGAAGGATGCGATTTGGACAAAGACAGTAAGACGTATTCTTATGTTCCGTCTAAAACTCATTTTAATTCTTCTGCTGCACAATTTGATGCCGCAATTGCAGAGTATAATAAAGTAGGATGGCAAGGATAATATGAAAAGTCGAAAAAAGGGTATATTATTTATGATTGTAGATATAGTATGTCTCGTGATGTGGCTTTTTATTGACCGGAATTGGGAAAATATTGCTGTAGGATGTGCAAAAATAGCTTTGTTGATAGTTGTATTATTTTGTTCAGCAGAGTTAGGGACTTGCCCCTATTGTGGAAAAGTTGGAATACCAATATTTCAGTTTCGGAAAAAATATGCGTATTGCAGAAAGTGCGGAAGACGTATAAGATTCTACTAGGTGATGAATTATTTACTGGTTGATTGTATTATCAATCTTCTGATGATGGCATTTCAAAGCGTTAAAGCCTTTCATGTCGTCCTTCGTGAAAATAGAGATGTAATCCAAAGTGCAGGAGTCGTTTTGAGAGATGCAGAAGCAGAAAATCGTTGAGGATTTCTTTCTCCGCCGATGCAACAGTTCCAGCATGTCATGTTGCTCTGTGTTGCTACAGTATCAGAAGCCTGAGGCTCCTGAGCATTCTTATCCTGCCCGCAGCCAAGATGTTCTTTATGCTCTTGAAGCTGGGACTGGCTGTGTAGGAAAGCGCCTTTTGGCACGTTGCTTCCAGACGCTGAGCAGAGTATTTATCCGCTAGTTTCAGTAGCCCTATACAGCTTCGATAAGATTGTTGCTCAACTCTTTGTGAGGCAAGAATTACATTGACAACCTTGTATGTATTGGTTCCAATCCGCTGCGCCCAGTTACGAAATTTGTTTCCATTCTGCCAGTTCGTAAGGGGCTCATCCTTCGGCGCCCGCATACGGGCTGGAATGATAGCCGTATTGTACTGCTCTGCCATCTCATGATAAATGGTATTGAGTTCCTGGGCATACCAGTCATGGGTATGAATCACAGCCGTCCTGGTGTTGTCAGGAACTAGAATGCGGGTTACCCCTGCGGAGCAGTTCCGTTTGGATGTAATCAAAGTCAGGCATCCTTTTATTCGGTGAAACCTGCTTCTTCGTGTAGGAAAATAAAATATCCGAAAGGGCAACGTCGGTCTCGTTGGGTTCCAACGGCCAGGAGAGGTTAAGTTCTCTGGCTCGTTTAAGCACTCAATTCACCGTTATTTCGAGACCCCGCTGCTGCCGGTGATGCTTTGTTGGCTGAGACACAGGCTTGCTAAGCGCAGGATTTCTCGGTACTTGGTCATAAAATCGATCTCCTTAGAATTATTTACGCCGGATTGGCGTATGCCATAATTCTAAGGCACAATGCCGTTTGATGGTGCAAGCAGAACGCAGACGCTGATCGACAGCCTGGGGCAGGCACAAAATACATTGTTTTGTTAAAATACATTGGAGCTGACAAAAAAACCACAGCAACTTGACACGACCACAAGCGCCGGTCCTCATGTGTTTTCAGAGAGAGTAGGGTATAATTAAGGGCAGAAAGTGTGATGAAAGACGGAATTATGAGAGAAGAAAGGAGCCGGAGAGCATGGGCGGAGCAGAAAGAAAGATTATTTCCATTGGGATGGAGGATTTCAAGACGATCATAGAGAAAAACGGATACTTCGTGGATAAGACCC
>JALEHL010000043.1 GCA_022770665.1 Bacillota bacterium | reverse complement strand
CCCATCTGTTTTGCGACTTCTTCCGCAAAGTTTTCTTCTTTCTTTTCGATACCTTCGCCGACTTCGAAACGAACAACCTTTGCAATCGAGAGAGACTTGTCTACAGATTCCAGGTACTTCGCCACGGTCTGCTTGCCGTCTTCTGCTTTAACGTAAACCTGATCAAGGAGACAGATTTCCTTTAACTGCTTGGAAATACGTCCTTCTACCAGACCTGCAAAGATCTTGTTTTCGGAGATTGCGGCCTTATCGGCAACAGCCAGCTCAGCAAGTTTCGCCTTCGCGTCCTGAGACAGGAAGTTCGGCAGATAGTTGAAGTTGAAGGACTTGTCGCTCTTCTTCTCATTGTAGATTGCCACATCTTCAGTGCTCCATCCATCTGCAACAGCCTTTTCAATTAAACCGTTTAAAATCGGCTTAGGCAGAGTGAACGGATCATTTAATGCGCTTTCCAGCGTGATGGTCCTGATCTTGGCCAGCTCGTCATCAGAAATGTCGTTTCTGCTGACATACTGCGGGTTCATCGCTGCAACCTGCATTGCAACGTTCGTTAATGCAGTCTTTACAGCATCGGTCGCTTCTCCGCTGCCTACAACGAGAACGCCGATTCTTCCGCCACCATGAACATAAGAGGCAATCACATCACCGGATACCTTTTCGATTCTCCGGATGGACATGTTTTCACCGATCTTGGCGATCTTAGCAGTTAACGCTTCCTGAACAGTAGTATCTTCAAAGCGCATCGCCTTGAATGCTTCAATATCGTTTGTTTCGGCGGTTAATGCCAGTTTGGCAAGGCCATCTACGAAAGCAACGAATTCTTCGTTCTTGGATACGAAGTCTGTTTCAGAGTTCACTTCTACTAATGCAGCAGTCTTGCAGTCATCAGAGAAAGCAATCCGGACCAGGCCTTCTGCAGCGATTCTGCCTGCTTTCTTCGCAGCCTTCGCCAGTCCTTTTTCTCTTAAGAAATCAACTGCAGCGTCGATGTTGCCGTCAGTCTCTACGAGAGCCTTCTTGCAGTCCATCATTCCAGCGCCAGTCATTTCTCTTAATTCTTTTACTAATGCAGCAGTTACAGCCATTTTCGTCCTCCTATTATTCTTCCGTTGCTTCTGCTTCTGCAGCAGCGGTTTCCTCTGCAGCTTCCGCAGTGCCTTCATCAAAGCTTTCACCCTGGTTTGCTTCGATCACAGCGTCAGCCATTCTGCCGGCGATCAGCTTCACAGCACGAATCGCGTCATCGTTTGCAGGGATTACATAGTCAACATCGTCCGGATCGCAGTTGGTGTCCACGATACCTACGATAGGAATACCCAGAATTCTGGCTTCCTTCACAGCGATTCTTTCCTTCTTCGGGTCTACGATGAACAGAGCGCCAGGCATACCCTTCATGTCCTTGATGCCGCCCAGATACTTCTCCAGCTTTTCCATCTCGCCTCTCAGCTTGGTAACTTCCTTCTTGGACAGCTTGTCGAACGTACCGTCTTCTTCCATGGTCTTGATGTCGTTCAGTCTCTTGATTCTGGTTGCGATGGTCTTGTGGTTGGTCAGCATGCCGCCCAGCCATCTTTCACTTACGTAGAACTGACCGCATCTGGTCGCTTCGTCTCTGATCGCCTGCTGTGCCTGCTTCTTGGTTCCTACGAACAGGATCGGCTTGCCGGAAGCGCCGACTTCCTTCATGAATTCGTAAGCTTCTTCGATCTTCTTTACGGTCTTCTGCAGGTCGATGATATAGATGCCGTTTCTTTCGGTGAAGATGTACGGAGCCATTTTAGGGTTCCATCTTCTGGTCTGATGTCCGAAATGCACACCTGCTTCGAGTAACTGTTTCATTGAAATTACTGCCATTTTAAATTCCTCCTGGTTTTTAAACTTCCATCCGGTCATGCTACTACCGCTTGCCGCCCTGCTCCTTGTTTTCAAAGCAGCGCGCACATGCACCCTTATCCCAGGGAATCGCGGCAACCACCTGCCGAACCGGATGTGTAAAATAAGATTTACGGTGCGTTTCAGAACACACCACTAAACACTATACTATAAAACCGGCTTCATTGCAAGCATTTTAAGAACTTTTTCTCTCTTATTCTATCATATGTTTCAGCCATGCCGCATAGCGCTGTCTGGTGCGGACAAAATTATCTCTTCCAAGCTTCCAGCACTCCCCGTTCTGAAAATACACGGTCTGATTTTCCATCCGTTCCACTTTTTCCATGTTGATCACCAGCGTTTTCAGGCAGGCGTAGAACCGGCTGTCCAGAAAGGGAAAGAAGTTTTCGATCTTCTCGTAGTATTCCACAGGCCCGTCGGACGCTGCGATCCGCACCTTCCGGCCGATCTTCGCGATATATATGATATGATCGACGGCGATTCTGCATGCGCTTCCCCGCATGATGACAGGGATATATTTTTCCATGATGTCCTCCTGCTGCAAAGATTTCGTTAAGACCATTCTATCATGAAAAAATCTATTTTTTTCCACTTTTTCTCGCTTTTTTTCGTCCTGTTTCGACAAAATATGTCATTTCGGCGCAGTTTCTTTGCAAAATATGAATTTCTGACTGGTTTTTTTTATTCAGGTGTGCTAAAATATTTTTCATCAAAATTCAGTTCTTTGGAGGAAATTATTCATGTTTGAAAAAATATACAAAGGGCTGCTGGGCGCTGCACTGCTGAGTTTCGCTATCTATCTGGTTACTCGGATGCGAATTTTTGCTGGTATCGGCGCTGCCGTTCTCCTTCTGGATGCGGTCATGCGATGCATCTACGACTTCAGCCATCACCAGCTCCCATGGCAAAAAAAATAGCGCCGCGTCGGCGGGATTTTGCGGTGAGATTTTGGACCGGTCAAAATAAAAATTTTGGCACTTTGTCCTCTGAAACCTATCACATATAATGATGGTGTAAAGATCCGCCCTTCTTATCCTTTGACCTTTGAACACCAAAGGTGTGAACTTATATTCATTATGAATTAGGAGGCAATTGTATGGAAAAGAAAAAAAAGAAGTTTGAACCTAACGGGTTCGTCATTATCTTCTGCATTATGATTATCTGCGCCCTCCTGACCTGGATCATTCCGGCCGGTTCTTATGAAAGAGCCCTGGATGATGCCACGGGTAGAGAGCTGGTCGTAGATGGTACATATGCTCCGGCAGAAGGAGATCCGGTCGGGCCGTGGGAATTCTTCACCTGCCTGTTTGACGGATTCGTGGATGCGGCAGACATCATGTTCTTCATTATCTTCGCATCTTCCTACGTATACGTTCTGACCAAGAGCGGCGCGTTGAACGCCATGACCGGCGCCATGCTACGGGTGGTCGGCAATAAGGACTGGATGATCATTCCTCTCTTTATGACCTTCTTCGCCATCGGAGGCACCACCTTCGGCATGTATGAGGAAACGTACGCACTGCTGCCGGCCTTCATTGTGATCGCCATCACGCTGGGCTATGACCGGATTGTCGGCGGTGCGATCGTATTCGTGGGCGTTGCCACCGGTTTCGCGGCAGCCATTCTCAATCCGTTCACCATCGGTGTCGCATCAGCTGTTGCAGATGTTCCGCTGGTGGAAACTAAGATCACCATTTTCCGCTGTGTGGCCTTCGTCGCATTCCTGTGTCTGACCGTCGGCTACACCATGCACTATGCAAATAAGATTAAAAAAGATCCTACCAAATCTATTATGTATGGTCACCATGAAGATCTGACCGGCATGATGACACGGGAAGAATGCATGAACATCCCGTTCACCCCTGCCCACAAGCTGTCCATGCTCGGCTTCATCGCACTGATCGTCATTCTGGTTGTCGGCATCATCAAGCAGGGCTGGTACTTCACAGAAATCGCGGCACTGTTCTTCATCTTCATGCTGATCACAGCGGCAATCAACAAGATGGGCCTCAATGAAATTGCGGAAACCTTCGTGGAATCCACCAAGGCCACCATGTACGGCGTGCTTCTGGTCGGCTTCTCCAGAGGCATTTCCATGGTGCTGACCACCGGCGGCATCATCGACACCGTTGTATTCTATCTGGCAAACCTGGTAGGTTCTCTGCCGAAGACGCTCACCGGCATCGGCATGCTAGTCGTGCAGAATCTGATCAACTTCTTCATCCCATCCGGTTCCGGGCAGGCCATCGTTATGATGCCTATCATGGCGCCGCTGGCAGACGTCGTTGGCCTTTCCCGTGAGATGTCCGTCATGGCTTATCAGTTCGGAGACGGTTTCTCCAATATGTTCTGGCCTACTGCAGTAGCAACGGAATGTGGCATCATGGGCCTGTCCCTGAGCCACTGGTACAAATTCATCACCAAGCTGTTTGTCATGATGTTCTGCCTGCAGTGTGTATTCATGATCGCAGGAATCGTGCTGGGACTGTAAACCGGGACCACAAGCCGAAACTTCAGACAGAAATTGAACATAGAAAAAAACATGATCCCAAAACAGCCGGGCTATTTGTCCCGGCTGTTTTTTTGTGGTATGATAGGATATATCTGAATAGGAAATGGGGAATCAAAATGAATGAAGAAACCATGAAGCAGAGGATCAGAGACAAATATGATGATCTCTCTGCCAAGGAAAAAATTGTAGCGAAATATATCATTGATAATTATCAGCAGTCCATGCTGCTGTCCTCCGGCGAGCTGGCAGATCTGGCCGGCGTCAGCGACACCGCCGTGGTGCGGTTTGCCAAAGCGCTGGGCTTCCGCGGCTTTCTGGAATATAAGAACACCATCAAAAAGGAGTATGTTCCTACCCAGAAGGTTTATTCCTCTCTGGCACTGATCGACCACGACAGTGAGGGAAAAATCGTAAACCGGTATCTCGAAACGCTGCCGGAGGAAATCCACCGTTTTTCAGACCATCTGGACCGTAACGCGCTTTCTGAGATGGCAACACAGATTATGCAGGCCCGCACGCTGTATCTGGTAGGGTTCGGTTCCGACGAAGTGGTCGTGACGTTTTTAAAGAATTATCTGAATCTCATGGGTGTTCACTGCATTCCTGTCTGCGAAGAGGGGCTGACCATGCGGGAAAAGCTGTTCCATCTGAGCAGCGAGGATGTCGTATTTCTCTCTGCATTCCCGACCATGATGGAAAGCGAAGTCTGGGTTGCAGATTTTGCGAGAAAACGGGAAGCCCGCCTCCTTCTGCTGACGGATTCTGAAATCACCGCCCGGCATCTGAAATCGGACCTTTTCCTTGCCTTCAATGAATCTGCAGATAACTTTTTTAATTCCTATGTGCTGCAGATGGCATGCTGCAACGCGCTGCTGCTGCAGATCTATGAGCTTTACACGGAAGAGACCACATCGGAAATGAAAAGATACGAAGAAATGCTTTCGGAATAAAAATATTCATCAATTCATTTTTGAACTTTATCATTCGTTCCTGCTATGTTATAATGTTGATAACAAGATGATATGATCAATGTGCCTGCTTTCACCGGCGTCTGCTAGGCTGAGTTCGAAAAGCTCGGTGTAGGCGGATTCATTCCGGAAGACGAATATCCGGGTGCCGGTTCTTCCGATATCGGAAACGTCAGCTATGTCTGCCCGACGGTGTACCTGGAAATTGCGCTGCAGAGCGAGAACGACGTGGTCGTGCACGACCAGAGCGCCATGGAAACCGTCAATTCACAGGACGCATGGGATCTGATGGCGATCGTGATACGTGCCTTTTCCTTCGCTGGGGCCAGAATCGCTGCGGACCCTGTCATTGCAGCGGGCATCAGAAAGCAGCATGCGGAGATTCGCGATGCTCGACTGTCTCCGGGGAAAAAGACGAATTAAAACATTCAAACTAAATAAAAAAATGCAGGCTCGTGAAAATCTGCTTGACATAAATAGAAATATTCATACAATAAAAGTGTGAATATTTTTATTTTTTATGCGAAGATTTGATGTTTTTTGGGAGGCAAGCGTATGAAACCAGAAAAAAAGAAGTGGGACTTCCTGTCCAATCTCCATCCGTTATCCATTGTTGTTGTGATCATTATTCTTCTGGCTCTGGCCACCTATTTCATACCTGGCGGTTCCTACGAACGCTATGAAGTCGAGGTCGATGCCCTTGGCGGCGATACCCGGGAACTGATCGATCCGGATTCCTTCCACTATGTAGACTCCAATCCGCAGGGATTTGATGATTTATGGACCGCTTTTATGGAAGGGGCTATTGACGCATCGGATATCAGCTTTCTCATCATGATCTGCTCCGGCGCTCTGACAGCGATCATCGCCACCGGTGCAGTGACCAGCGGCATCAACTCCCTGGTGAACCGTTTCGGAAGCAAATCCTATATCATTATTCCGATCTGCGTTTACGCGTTCGGGCTTGCCGGTGCGACAGCTGGAATTTACGAGGAATCCATTCCTTTCGTCCTGGTTCTGGTTCCTCTGGCCGTCACCATGGGGTTCGACTCCATGGTCGGTCTGATGATCGTCCACTTTTCGGTCTCGGTCGGTGCTTCCGCTGCATTCATCAACCCGTACAATATCGGCATCGGGCAGGCGCTGGCAGATCTTCCGATGATGTCCGGCATCGCGCCGCGTATCATCCTCTGGTTCGTCATGATGACGGCCACAGCTGCATACATTCTCCACTATGCATTCAAGGTAAAGAAGAATCCGCAGCTTTCTGTCTGCTATGAAAGTGATCTAAAAAAAGAGAAGAATATCAGAAGATGGCTGAAAATCATCTGGAAGGGATCAATGGCAGAGGCGTCCTCGTGCTTCTGATGGTACTGGGCGGATTCGGCCTGATCATTTACGGCGTGCTGAACTATGGCTGGTGGTTCAACGAAATCGGATCTGTCTTCCTGTTTATGGGCATTATCATCCCGCTGGTGGGAGGTCTTTCCATCAACCAGCTCATTGAGAAGTTTCTGGAAGGCATGTCCTCCGTTCTGTCTGCCGTGCTGCTGATCAGTGCTTCTCGTGTCATCACCGCAATTCTGACGAACAGCAACACGCTGGATACCATCCTGTATCACCTGAACAATCTGCTGACGGATATGCCGAAAGTGCTCTGCGTTCTTATCATGTTCGCAGTAGCTTCCGTGGCCATGCTGTTTGTACAGAGCATGTCCGGTCTGGCCGCCACTCTGATGCCGATCATGGCGCCGCTTTCCGACCTTCTGGGTATCGGCCGACAGACTGCTGTTTCCGCTTATGCGCTGGGAACCGGCACGCTTGCCTGGATCGCCCCGTGGGAAGGGATCAACTACGCCATGGCCACCATGGCAGGGGTAGACTTCTTCAAATATCTGAAGGAAGCCGCAAAATTTGTCGTCATCGTCTATTTGCCGGTTGCAGTGGCCGGACTGATCCTGATGACTGTTTTCCAGTATTAAAAGCGATCCGGTTCCGTCAGATCACCTCACACCCAAAAAAAGACCGGTCCGCGCATTTGAGGCGCGGTCCGGTCTTTTGATTTCGCCATGCAGATTCTTATGCTGAAAACCGTTTCGTATCCATCAGGATCAGCACAATGACCAGTAGAATCCCGGCTCCAAACAGCAGAACCGGATTCAGGGTCACAGCAGATGCTGTCAGAGACAGCCATGCGCAGATTCCTGCAATGATCGCCAGCAGCAGGAAACGATTGCCGAAATACCGGCAATACATTGGACGCTGTTCCTCTGGTATCTTTTTCAGGAAGAAAGCCGGAACCATGGATGCATTCCCCCTCTGGATCTGGGAACCCACGACAAAAAGCTGGATCACCATTAAAATCATCAGATAGCCAAAGATTTTCATCTATTCCTCCTTGTCGTTCATACGGTTTTCCTTTACGGACAGATACAGACAGATCACCACGTAGCAGACTGCCAACGGCACCGTCAGTGCGAACAGAAACGCATACCAGCTGTTATTATATTTCATGATCATCATCTCTGCGACCATGGCCACAGAAGCAGAAATGATCAGGGCAGTCTTGTTGAAACCTTTCCGCAAAGCAAAAATCAGCACGCCCACCGACACAATGATGGGTGCCAGCATGATCAGTAACATTCTTTCTACCTCTTTCCCGTTGAAAATTCCAGTTCTGAGTCTTTCAGAATACAGGAAGTGGCACCGCAGCTTCCCAGACGGTTTGTGCGGTGCCACTTATCTTCCGAATACAGTTATGTGCGCAGATGATGCGCATCATTTGTCATCGAGAAATACTACTGTAAACCAGTTGCCTGTGCAGCAATTACGAAAATTGCACCCAGCAGATACTGCAGTCCGATGATCGGCAGGAACCATTTCGCCCACTTGGACCAAGGAACCTTTGCCAGCGCCAGACCTGCCATGAAGTATCCGGAAGTCGGTGTGAATACGTTAGAGATACCATCACCTAACTGGAATGCGATACATGCAGTCTGTCTGGATACTCCTACCAGATCAGACAGCGGTGCCATGATCGGCATAGATACAGCCGCCTGTCCGGAACCGGAAGGTACCAGGAAGTTCAGCAGGCACTGGAAAATGTACATGCCGATCGCAGAAATCATGGAAGGCAGTCCGGACAGCAGGCTTGCTGCGCCATGCAGAATCGTGTGCAGAATATTGCCGTCGGTCATAACGACCAGAATACCTCTTGCAAAACCTACAACCAGCGCGCCGGATGCAATGTCAGCCATTCCTTTTCCGAGGGTCAAGGCATAATTGTTGAATCCCAGTCTGCCGATTACAGCTACGATCATGGACATCCCCAGGAACAGCGCTGCGATCTCATCCATGTACCATCCCTTCTTGATTACGCCGAAAATCAGCAGAACGATAGAAGCCAGAAATACAACCAGGATCAGTTTTTCTTTCGTTCCAAACGGAGGAAGCGCATCCATATCCGCAACATCGTCTCTCTTCTGATCCTCTTCATACATCGGAGAAAGCTGCGGATTCTTTCTTACTTTTAATGCATAACGCATTACCATGAGTATTGTCAGCGCTACAAAGCAGATATACATTACAACACGGAATCCGATACCAGACAGCAGAGGGATCTCTGCGATGCCCTGTGCAACCTGAATGGTGAACGGGTTCATGAATGCACCTGCGAAACCGGAACCTGCACCGGCCAGAACTACGGCTACACCGGTAAGACTGTCAAATCCGGATGCCACCATCAGTGACACGAAAATCGGAATGAACGGAATCGTCTCTTCTGCCATGCCGAATACGGAGCCGCAGAGGGAGAACAGGAACATTACGACCGGGATAATCAGAATCGATTTATCTTTCAGTCCCTTAATCAGTCTTCCCAGGCCGGCTTCAATGGCTCTGGTCTCCTGCAGGACAGTCATTGCGCCGCCTACAATAAAGATAAAGAAGATGATCTGTGCGGATTCCTGCATACCTCTCGGCACTGCGGTCAGGAACTGCATCAGCGTAACCGGGGTCTTATCGACTGCATGATACGTGTCCGGGTCAATAACGCTTCTGGTCGCACCAGTCTCTTCAATGGTAATATCATGATAATCATACACATTGGAAGGAATCACATAGCTCAGCAGTGAAAAAATCAGAATCAGTGCGAGCAGTAAGATGTACACATGTGGTACTGCAAACTTTTTCTTTTGCTTTTCCATAGAATTGCCTCTCTTTCCATATACATAACAAATATGAAAATGCAGCTGTTTCTCCGCAGTTAAGAACCGCTGCACCGCTATAATGTCATGTATAATTATACAACTTTTTTGTCGGTTTTGTAAATAATTTTTTAGCATATTACACAAAATAGGATTATTTTCCTGTTTCCCTCGAAAAAGTGCATAAGAAAATCCTGCAGATTCTCTCTTTACAAAGCGGGAATCTGCAGGATCTGTATTTCGCTGCGGATCAGGTGCTGTGATGTCTGCGTCTGGTATTGCAGTCTATTCCAGATAAGAAATAAACCGGCCCAGACGGTCATTCACTTTCTTTCCGTTTTCAATGGCTTTCCTGCCGCCGATCAGCACATATTCAATGCCCTCCGGCGCCTCCAGATGGGTCCAGTCCGCCTTGTCGATGATAGTGTCCGGATCGAAAATCGTGATGTCCGCATCCGCGCCTTCCTCCAGACGTCCCTTGGTATCCAGACCTAACCGTTTTGCCGGTTCGAGAGTCATCTTCCGGAGTGCATCCACCAGAGGCAGAAGTTTCTCTTCGCGAACGTATTTCCCCAGAACTCGAGGGAATGTGCCGGCCGCTCTCGGATGACCGCCGCCGTGATTGATAATAGCATCGCTGGCGACCATGCCGTTCGGATTGGCGATTGCTTCTCCGATCTCCTCTTCATTCATGACGAACGCGACTGCCAGCATCTTCGGATATTCTGCTCTGGCTTTGCGGAATATCTCCTCATTGCAGTAAACGCCCTTATACGGGTCATCGGTCAGCAGAATGCTGTCGTAATCCTTGCCCCAGCCTTCGAGACATCCGTCTTCAAACACGGCGGAGCCGATTTCCGTAGAGAATGCGTTGTACGGATAGGTATCGTAGTTCAGTCTAGGATTTTTCTCCATCGCCGCATTAATGCACTCCAGAGATTCTTTCATAAAACCCATGGCGGAGCAGCTGCTCAGGTGAGAGATCTGGAACTTCTGCGGAATTTCGGAAGCCAGTTTCACCATTTCCGTGATGGAATCAATATTCTTAATACAGTCTTCCCGATAGTGCGCCGCAATCAGGTGATTCGGATCTTCGGAAGCCTTTATCGCGTAAAGCATTTCTTCATATGTAATGCCCGGATCGTACTCAATGCCGAAGGAAATGCCCCAGGCGCCTTCTGCCAGTTCTTTCTTCATCTCTTTGCGGACCTGGTCCATCTGTGCCTGACTTGCCTTGTCATAGTGTCCCAGTCCCTGCTGGGTCCGGTACCAGTTGTACCCGGCAAGCATAATATAATTCACCGGGCTTCCCCCGTGCTCTTTCAGTACATTCTTGAATTCTGCCAGAGTCTGATACTGCACGCCGCAGTTTCCTCCCACCGCCGTGGTGACGCCCATATTCAGCATCATTTCGGAAATGACATAGTCTTTTCCCTCTCTGGCAAAATTTTCTTCGTGCATATGGATATCGATGAATCCCGGTGATACGACTTTCCCCGCGGCATCAATGACTTCTTCTGCTTCCGGCAGCGGTGCGCCGTCAGCCGGTTCTTCCAAATACACAATTCTGCCGTCCCGGATCCCCACATTCTTTTTTATCATCTTTCCTGCCTTATAGTCCGGGCAGGTCCCGTTTATAATCAGTAAATCCAGCATAGTCAATCCTCCTGTCTGTCTCGTATTTGCTAAACCAATTATACCGTTCCCCGCCGTAAAAGTCAACGTGCAGCCTCAGATCGGCGGCCAGGACCAGCAGGGGCAGCAGGGGAAACAAGTCTCGGGCACCTGGCTGGAGGCCAGCAGGGCCAGCAGGGCGTCGGGGCAGGGTGGGCGTTGTGAGGCCATGGGAACGGCGGCAGGAGACACACCGCAGAAAGCAGGCGGCGATGAAGAGCGGGAGAGATCGGTATCGCATTGTCGGAAATTTCGAATTAAGTCAAATTATGTTGAATTATGTCGATAGGGGGCTGGTAATCCGTCCATCTTCTGTAATTCTATAAAAAAGGCCAATGCAAAACCGGTTAGTTCCATGCAACTCATCCATATCTTAGAAAAATTCGTCAAAAAGGTTGAATGGCCGCCAACTGGCAGGTCGATTTTAAATGGAACGGAAGGAAAAAGGCAAATAAAAGCGCAGTTTTATGGAATTTATATGCAGTATTTGTAAAATTCTGTATTCCATTAAGGAAGTGATTCAACCTTTTTGCACTTTTTTCATGGAATATGGATGAATGTTAGTTTTGCTAACCTCAGACGGTCCGGAAACGACAATTCTTCCAGCAAAATATTACGGCCCGGCCTCTGCCTGCCGAATCAAGCTGCCTGCCGAATCAAGCTGCCTGCCGAATCAAGCTGCCTGCCGAATCAAGCTGCCTGCCGAATGGAGCTGACCATCTGGTCGTGCCGACAGCCGACCCATTTCCGGCAGTCCGGCCGAATTTCGGCCGGACTGCCGGAACGCAGGCTCTAAGGCACCAGGCGATTGCGATCTCTCGGGAAGGCAGACGCTTCGCGGATGTTATCCAGCTCCAGCAGCTTCTGGACGATCCGTTCCAGACCCAGGCCGAATCCGCCGTGCGGCGGCAGGCCGTACTTATGCATGGTCAGGTAGTTCTCAAAATCCGCCGGATTCATATGACGCTTCTTCATTTTCGCCACCTGCTGATCATAATCGTGAATCCGCTGCCCGCCGGTGGTGACTTCCAGACCGTAGAGAAGCAGATCATAGCTCAGTGTATACCGCGGATTTTCCGGATCATCCATGGCATAGAACGGACGTTTTACGCTCGGATAGTGGGTGACGAACACCAGCGGACTGCCGGCCTCCTCCAGGAAATACTGGCCCAGCCACTTTTCTTCCTCCGGCGCCAGATCCACCGGATCGGTGATCTTCTTGCCGGACTTCTGGGCGTAAAGTTCCTTGGCATCCGCAAACTTGATCTGCGGCACCTTGTCCAGTTCCGGCAGACGGCGGCCGGCACCCAGCACCAGATCCAGCTCAGCCGCATATTCCGTATTCAGCAGACGGAAGATATACTGGAACATCCTGGTCTCCAGCTCCATCAGATCCTGGAAACTTTCGATAAAACCCATTTCCAGATCCAGACCCTGGAATTCCGTCAGGTGACGCGGCGTATTGGAATTTTCCCCGCGGAACACCGGTCCCACAGTGAAAACCTTCTCAAAGACTCCAACCATCGCCTGCTTGTACTGCTGCGGGCTCTGATTCAGATACGCACGCTGGTCGAAGTATTTAACCATAAACATATCCGCGCCGCCTTCGGCGCCGCCCATAACCATCTTCGGCGGAACGAATTCGGTGAATCCCTCTTCCCGCAGGAACTGACGGAATCCATACATGACCCCGTCCGCCACCCGCATGATCGCCCGGATCCGCGGATTCCGCAGAGTCACCACCCGGTTGTCCAGCAGCGTCTCCAGCTGCAGGTTTTTCATTTTCCGATCGTTGCTGATCTCCAGAGGCAGCTTTTCTGCCGGACCGCCCACCTTTTCCACAGAGGAAATGCGGATGTCGAAGCCCAGCGGGCTTCTTTCATCGGCTGCAATCGTTCCGTCGACCAGAACCCAGTCCTCCGGGCTCAGCTTCTGTGCTGCATCTTCCGTCTCCCAGATGCACTGGAAGGTTCTGCGAGGCGAACGGATGATAACAAAGGCGAAATCGCCCATGTCCTTGATCCGGTGTACAGCGCCGCGAATCTTCACCTCGTCGCCGTCCTTCAGGCTGCCGTCTGCAAACTGCTGTATTACAATCTCAATGTCCCGCGTCTGGCGGGGCCGGTCATACTGTACAAAATCCATCGTCTGTCTCCTCTCCATTATCTCCGCTCAATTTCTTCTTTTACCAGCCTGTTCACCAGGGCCGGGCTTGCCTTGCCCTTCAGCTTCATCATGCACTGCCCGATGAAGAATCCGTAAAGCTTTTCGTCCCCGGCTTTATAATCCGCCACCAGATCCATATAGGCATCCAGCACTTCCTTCACCACGGCGCCCACCTGGCTGTCATCACTGATGGCTTCCAGATTGTTTTCCTTTATATATCCTTCCACATCAAAGTCCGGATCCCCTTCAAAGACCTTTTCGAAAACCTCCTTGCCCATGGTACGGTTCAGACGGCCCGAAACGATCAGATCTTCAAATTTTGCGAAGACCGTCGGCTGAATCGACAGATCGTCCGCTTCCACGCCCTTTTCGCCCATCAGGTACAGAGTGTGGCCCATGAGCCAGTTTGTGGTCTCTGTGACGTCCGCTCCCAGTGCGATGGTTTCTTCAAAGATCTGCGCAAAATGCTTGTTCCCGGTCAATATCCCGGCGTTCTTTTCACTCATGCCGTAGTCTTTCATATAGCGGGCTTTTTTGGCTTCCGCCATCTCCGGCTGGGCTTCCGTCAGAGTCCGGATCATTTCTTCACTGATGGAGATCGGCGGAATATCCGGCTCCGGGAAATACCGGTAGTCCTGGGCATTTTCTTTGGAACGCATGGAGTAGGTTTTTCCCCTGTTCTCATCCCAGCGGCGGGTCTCCTGTACAATCTCCTCGCCGAATTCCAGGCAGTCGATCTGACGCTGGGATTCGAAGGCGATGGCACGCTCGATGGATTTAAAGGAGTTGATGTTCTTCATCTCCGTTCTGGTACCGAATTCCGGCGCACCCACTTCCCGCACCGACAGGTTCACGTCGGCACGCATGGAGCCTTCTTCCATCTTGCAGTCGGAAACCCCCAGATACTGGAGCGTGGATTTCAGCTTTTCCAGATAGGCGATGACCTCCTCCGCGCTGCGGAAGTCCGGTTCCGATACGATTTCCAGCAGGGGAACGCCGCACCGGTTCCAGTCCGGATAGGTCACATCGCCGAACGGGGAGTGGACCAGCTTTCCCGCATCCTCTTCCATGTGGATCTCATGAATTCCGATGGACTTTTTCTTTCCGGAGCGCGTCGTGATATCCACTCGGCCGTTTCTGGCAAACGGCCGATACAGCTGAGAAATCTGATAGGCCTTCGGCAGATCCGGATAGAAATAGTTTTTCCGGTCAAATTTATTATATCTTGTTATATCACAGTTCAGAGCAATGCCGGTCATAACGGCGGATTCCAGCACTTTGCGGTTCAGCTTCGGCAGTGTGCCAGGCTGTCCTGTGCAGATCGGGCAGCAGTGGGTGTTCGGCGCGCCGCCGAATTCCGTCGTGCAGGAGCAGAATATTTTCGTTTTTGTGTTCAATTCCACATGGACTTCCAGTCCGATGACAACTTCCCATGCCATGCTAACGCACCTCCTTTTCTGCGGCCGCCGCGCAAGCTGACGGAGAAGCCTTATGCCAGTCCGTGGCCTGCTGGAACGCATATCCGATATTCAGCACATTCACATCTCCCAGCGCCGGTCCGATGATCTGGGTTCCCACCGGCATGCCTTCCCGATCAAAACCGCTCGGTACCGACAGGCCCGGCAGGCCTGCGATATTGACGGATACCGTGAAAATGTCCGACAGATACATCTTCAGAGAATCGGCCAGGCTCTCACCCAGCTTCGGCGCGGTGGACGGCGCAGCCGGGAGCAGAATCGCATCGAACCGGCTGAAGATTTTGTCGAATTCCTGCTTGATGATGGCTTTCACCTGCAGGGCTTTTTTATAATAGGCATCGTAATATCCGGAACTGAGAACGAAGGTTCCCAGCAAAATCCGTTTCTTCACTTCTTCTCCGAATCCCTGGGATCTGGTTTTGCTGTACATCTCTGTCAGATCCTCGTAACCCTCTGCACGGAATCCGTACCGGACCCCGTCGAAGCGGGACAGGTTGGAACTGGCTTCGGCAGCAGCGATGATGTAGTAGGTCGGAATCACATAATCCAGGAACGGCAGACTGATTTCTTCCACTTCCGCACCCAGATTCTGCAGAGTCCGGCCCATATCCAGGATTGCTTTCTTCACATCCGGTTCAAGGCCTTTTTCCACAGCCTCTTTCGGGATTCCGATCCGCATGCCGGTGATCTTGCCGTTCATCGCGTTCAGATAACCGGCAGGCTGCATTTCCTGCGGCAGCGAGGTGCCGTCCATCTCATCATGGCCGCTGATGATGTCCATCAGTGCCGCACAGTCCTTTACATCCTTTGCGATCGGTCCAATCTGATCCAGTGAGGATGCGTAAGCGATCAGCCCGTAGCGGGAAACTGTGCCGTAGGTCGGTTTGAATCCTGTGACGCCGCAGTAGGCAGCAGGCTGGCGGATACTTCCGCCAGTGTCGGAGCCCAGGGCGCAGACGGCAGCCCTGGCTCCGACGGCGGCGGCGGAGCCGCCGCTGCTGCCGCCTGGAACGCGGCCTGCATCCCACGGGTTCAGAGTCGGTCCGTAAGCGGACGTTTCCGTCGTGGAACCCATGGCAAACTCATCCATATTTGTTTTTCCGATCATCACAGCACCCGCTTTTTCCAGCTTTTCAATCACGGTTGCATCGTAAAACGGAGCAAAGTCTCCCAGAATTTTTGATGCACAGCTGGTCTTGATATCCTTCGTACAGATATTATCCTTGATGGCAATGGGAACACCTGCCAAAGGAGACGCCAGCAGGCCTTCATCCCCGGCAGCAAGTGCAGCGTCCACTTCGGATGCTTTGGCAAATGCTTCCTCACGGCAGATCGTAATGTATGCATGGGTCTGCGGCTCCTTTTCTTCGATCGCCGCAAGAACCGCTGAAACTGCCTCTGTGGAAGTGGTCTTTTTTTCTCTGATGGCCTGCCCCAGCTGAAGAGCGGTCATTTCACATATTTCTCTGTACTCCATGTCTGCTCTCCTTTCTAGTCAATCGTTCGCGGCACTACCGGCATGCCGTCTTCGGTTTCCGGCAGGTTCTTCATGATATCTTCATTGTCCGCGGAAGGACGGACTTCGTCTTCCCGCATGACATTGGTAATGGCAAAAATGTGGGACAGCGGTTCTGTCTCCGTGGTGTCCAGCGTGCTGAGAATGTCCATATATTCCACGATGGCCCCCAGTTCCTGCTGCATTTTCTCGGTCTGGGCCTCGTCCAGTTCAATCCTGGAAAGTTCGGCCACATACCCGACCAGTTCTTTCGTAATCTGCATCTTTTTTCTTCCTCCGTTCTGCGTCTTCGGGGATCCTGCCAATAAAAAAAAGCCGCTTCATCCCCAACATGGGACGAAAGCAAGCTTCCGCGGTACCACCCAATTTAATCGCAGGCGACTTCTGCAATTCACTTGTTTTACGGAATAACGCTCCGCACACGTCCGGTTCTAATAGGAGTCGCGGGACTCCGTTCTTCCGGCTGCTCATGGATGTTTTTCCCCTGACTTCCGCGTGCCGCCCTCTCACCTTGCGTCGGCTCTCTGTGACCTTTCATCAGGCTACTCTTCCAATCAATGCATTTTACTTTATTTTGCTAAACAATTATTATGTTGTAGTTATACCACAATTTTTTCTTCATTGCAATGCTTTTTTGTGTTTTTCCACAATCTTTTTCATGCTGTCCTTTCACCATCCCGATCCGGCTCACTGCACTCATCCATATCAACCAAAAAAAGCGAAAAGGTATGAGTCACTGTCCTCACAGAGGCAAAATTTCGTGGAAAATCAGAGAAAAATGCAGATTTTTTCGGAAAAGCTGCCTGAATTCGAATGGTTTCCCACTTTTTCTAAATCGAATCTCAACCTTTTTGCGCAATTTTTCTCGTATATGGATGAGTTATACGCAGCGAACCATGGCGAAACCTTGCGAAGTGGGGAAATTCGTGACGAACTCAAGCGAGGTCACTCGTCTTCGCACAAAAAACAGAAAAGAGACTTCTTCCGGCAGCTCCTGCCCCGAAGTCTCTCTCAGTTCTGGTTCTGTTCTTTTCCGTTTCTGCATGCTGCTGCAGCCTAGTTATTGTTATCTCTGGTATAGGTGATCAGATCCTCGGCGATCTCATTGGCGGCAATGGAAACCGGCTTATCCACATCCACATCGGTAAGAATCGGCTTCCCATCGATGATATCTCTGGCACGTTTCGCAGCCAGGATCACGATGGTGTATCTGCTGTCAGCTTTTTTTCTGATTTCATTAATTGACGGATATAACATTTACCCTTCCTCCTTATATCTGGAAATCAATTCTTCCGCGGTAAACGTCACGCGGGAATGTTCTGCCACAACGATGGCTTTCACGCGGGCCACAGCTTCCTCCAGCTGCCCGTTTACGACACAGTAATCGTACTTGTCGATGTAGGAAAGTTCCTTCAGAGTCTCACCCAGGCGCATCTCAATGGCCTCTGCCGACTCCGTCCCCCGTCCGGTCAGCCGCTTGCGCAGCTCCGACATGGATGGCGGCAGGATGAAAATAAAGACACCGTCCGGATAATTTTCTTTCACCTTCAGGGCACCCTGCATGTCGATCTCCAGAATCACATCGGTGCCTGCAGACAGTTTGTCTATGACCGGCTGCTTCGGCGTGCCGTAGAAATTACCATACACCTCTGCATACTCCAGAAAACCGGACGCATCGATTTTGCGAAGGAACTCGTCTTTCGAAACAAAATAATAGCTTTCGCCCTCTGTTTCTCCCGGCCGCGGATTCCTTGTAGTCATGGACACGGAAAGCTCCAGATCGGTTTCCGCAAGGAGCGCCTTGCAGATGGTTCCTTTCCCCGCACCCGACGGTCCGGACAGTATAAACAGTTTACCTGCATGTTTTTCTTCTGAATTCATTTTAATCTCCTGCTCTGCTCAGAATCGTTCTACCTCATCTGGAATTTTTAGTTTACCATAAATCCAGTTCTTTTGCAAGGGAAACGTCGTTATCCTCACAGAATCTTCTTTTTTCTCCCGGGTTATTCGATATTCTGCACCTGTTCACGGATCTTCTCGATCTCGCTCTTGATATCGAGCATATAGCCGGTGATCGTAATATCGTTGGCTTTGCTTCCGATCGTGTTGGCTTCCCGGTTCATCTCCTGTACCAGAAAATCCAGTTTCTTTCCGTCCGGCTGGGTGCTTCTGGTGATGATATCCTTCATCTGGATCAGGTGGCTGTTCAGACGTGTGATCTCTTCATCGATGGCGCATTTGTCGGCGAAAATGGCAGCCTCCACCAGAATCCGGTCTTCCGGAATCTGTACACTGCTGCCGATCAGTTCCGTGATTCGCGCACGCAGCTTTTCTGTGTAAATGACAGCCACCTGCGGCGCCCGCTCTGCGATTCTGTCCAGAATCTTCTTGATGTTTTCTGCCTTGGCAATCAGATCTTCCGCAAGCTTCTGTCCTTCCACGGCACGCATTTCTTCCAGGTTCGCAGCTGCCTGCTCTGTCGGGATCAGAATCGCCTTCGTGATTTCTTCTTCGTCTTCCACATCCGGAATGGCTTTCATCACATCCGGCAGAGAAGCCAGAAACTGCAGGGAAATGTCTCCTGACACTTCGAACTGATCCTGCAGCTGTTTCAGATTGTCGAAGTACTGCTTCGCCAGCATCTCATTCAGTTTGATGTTCACATCGTTCTCGGTGATGTTTTCCACCAGGATGGAAACGTCCACTTTGCCGCGGCGCAGCTTTTCCTTCACTGCACTTTTCACCTTGTCTTCCGCGAAAGCATACCGTCTCGGCATTTTCACCGTAATGTCGGAATAGCGGTGGTTCACCGATTTGATCTCCACGATGATGTTCCGCTTTCCATCAGAATATTCACCTCTTCCGAAGCCTGTCATACTTTTGATCATACCGTTTTCCTCGTTTCTTTTCTTCTGTTTTTTGCGTATGATTACGTTATTCATTTTACATGAAACAGCAGAAAATAGCAAGATGTTCCGAGATTTTCGCCAGTCGCGAAAAATACGTAAAAACGATGTTGCATTGGAAGTTATACAGTAGGACCTATGTATGATCAGAACTCAAATGCACGTCTACTCGAATTCAATGAGTGTGCCCTTTCGTGGATTTCACTTTTTTGAAAAATAATGTACAAATCCAGAAATTATCTGATATAATGTGGTTACATAGAACGGAAAGGAGTCAGCCATGAAATTAAATCGAATGCTATCTATTGTTTGTATGTTGATACTCTGTCTTACACTCTGTACCCCCGCATGGGCGGATGATGGCGGTACGCTCAGTGAAGCGCACGCTCTCGGCAGCAATGGTACAGCACAGGGAACACTGACAACGAATGACCGTGCAGACTACTACAGTTATACCGTTTTCCCTGGTTCATCTGTGGAATTAAAAATCAAATTTACAAGCAATATTCATTCTAAGATAATTATTAAAGATATTTATAAAAAAGAGATGTTTTCATCTGATCAATCCGTGCTATAAAACATCTCTTTTTTAATCTTCCAAATGCACCTTGATTGTAAATGGTAAACCACCGATGTTCTTCCCAAGGCCTCGATTTTTTGAGATCATTGTGCGAAGTTGAAAAACTTTCTCAACTTTTCACACTTCTTAAACTCAGGAGGCTTTCGATGAACGATATTCAAACTGCGAAAGGTAAAGGCGACAGCCATTGAAAACTCCGGAAATCTCTTTGCGGAAGTGAATCCATCTTTCCAGAAGAGGATGCCGGAACATTTGGAATCCGGATGCTCACCGGTTCCCTTGAAGGCGGCGAGTGTTAACTATTCAAATGCTTGCAGGCAGCCAAGTAATTCGCACTAGTTTCTTCCTTTGCTCATATGCTGGTTTTTATTTCGGTTTTTCCGTCTCCTATCAGCATAGCGCGGACATCGTTTCCATAAGGATTGATCCCATAATGTGTCACTTCTTTCACGACACGCTTGTTCGATACAGGTGCATCATTTGTTTCTTCTGGGCCGCTTACCTCCGTCCATCGCGTGAAGGTAGCTGTTACCTTGTATAATGCCCCTGAAATGCTCTTTCCAATCGTCTGGTCGTCCAGGATTCCGTCCTGCGGTATCTCGATCTCAAAACACTCCGCTATTTTTTCCAGATCTTCCAGCCCTAATTTTTCTCCTACTTTACCGAAAGTCGTCTTTTTTCCGAAGCGGAACTCTCTGACCGGGTCAACCGTGTACTGTACTTGCTCATATTCCCATTCTTCATAGTCTCCTTCTTTTGAAAGACATTCGATTTTCTTTGGATTGTCTTCTCCGTAGATCGCTTTCATTTCCAGAATCAGATCTGCTCCTGCTGCACCGCTTCCGGCAAATCGTCCGCTTATTTGATGGGGATGGGACCTGGTCAAACAAAAGATAGAGATAAGGCCAATGGCGACAAAAATCACAGCGTATTTATGTTTTGATAAGAATTCTTTTTTTAGCATCTTCATTCCATCTACTTCACTCTACATACAGACCACTGCGAGCTCTTCGCAGGTGGTCTGTGTTGTCAGAATTTTTTGAGTTAACTGTAAGCAGCGTAGGTATCGTCACATTGTGCGCGATAATTCACAAAATAACTTGAAGATGGAGTGTAACTGGTTACTCCATTTGTAGTAAGGTATGCCCTGACATCATTATTCCGTTCATTTACTCCTACATAATCAACAAACCTGAATGTCGTAGTATAGGCATATGTTCCTCCATTCACTGTACCGTATCGGCAAACTGCAGCATATGCGTTATAAACATCTACCGATTTGTATGTATCTATGGTATCACCAGCAACGCCAAGTACAAGCGAGAGAACAGATAATTTTGTACTACCCGTTGCTGTTGCAATTGCACTTAATGTTGTTCCAGCTGCAAAACCTAAAGAGTTGGTCTTTGTTACTCTGTAGAACAATTCTTCTCTTATCTGTATTTTATTCACCCCGGGATAATCTGTTGCAGTATATACGACTTTGTCAACATATGGATTACCATGCTTGCTTATCATTTCATTTTTCAAATCAAGGATGACAGAATCTCTTGTCATCGGGATTTGCAATTCGTTCAGGTCTGTCACATCTGCATCATTTAATCTCTCAACCCCCCTAAAGACGTAATTCCGTGCAATATTTTCTTCAGTGATGTTCGCTTCGCTAATTTTCTCCAAATCAAGGGAATACATATTTTCGCTTTCAAATGCTCTCATGTCAAGATGAACATCCTCGTCGTTGCTAAATGGTATGTAAAGTGTTGCAATCCACTTTGCACCATCCCAAGTTTCATCGAAAGAGTAAAACGTACCGTTCATTCATAAATTTACCGTCTGATTTTCCCACCTAAATTCCTTCTTTTCAATTCCAAATACCTCTTAGGTTTTTCCAGCTCCGACACTTCCATAGAACCACCTCTTTCTTGTGAAGTACCCCTAGTGCTTTTTTATATCTGAATAATATCATGTTGAAGCAACGTTGTCAACAAAATAAAATATTATTATTTATATAGTATTTTATTTTTTAAATTCGCGTAGTATAATATATAAAATAAAGCGAAAGTTTGGAAAGGACGTTTCAAGAATGGCTAATAAGAATAAGAAAAATTTCAAACTCAGCATCGTGGAAATGTTCATTTTGATGATTCTTCAGAGCGAGGATATGTATGGCTATCAGCTTTCCAGTTTCATCGAAGAGCATACTGACGGCAGATTGATAATATCAGAAAGTAGCCTCTATCCGACCCTGTACAAATTGTTGAAGAACGGATATATCTCTGACCGGGAAGCGGTTGTCGAAAATCGACGCGTCCGGGTATATTATCATATTGAGGAGAGCGGGAAAACGCATCTTTCGGAACTTCTCAGCGACTACCGGGATGTCGTGCAAGGTTTCCAGGATATTGAAAATGCAGTCAACACGAAATGAAGGTCTTACGGTAAATCTTATCGATGATACGAAAAGAGGTAAGCTATGAATCCTGTAACAGATGCACAATTAAAAGATTATTACAAATCCATTAAATGTCTCCTGCCGATTTGTAGAAAGGAAGAAAAGCAGTTCCTTTCTGCTCTTGCAGACAGCATTGAGGAGTTTTGCGCCTGTCGACCTGATGCTACCCTTGATGAAATCTATGAAAGATATGGTCTGCCCAATCAGGTTGTAGCAGACTATTACACCTCCATGGATTACGAGGATTTAGAAAAACGCATTTCCTTTTCAACCATGCTGAAAAGACTCTGCGCATTCATTGTGATTCTCGTTCTTCTCTTTTTCAGTGTTCGAACGGTTTTACTGTATCGTTCTTATCAAAAATCAAACGAAGCAACTATTACTGAAAAAGTTATCGTCATTGAGTAAAAAGGGAAAAAGAGGTTGACTATATAATCAACCACCAAAAAATAATGTTCTGAGAGAAATACACAAAAACCGTCAACAAAAACTCCACAACAACTTGACACGGCCCATTTTTCCTAGCCGCTTGTCCTTCTGCGCAGATTGTGCTATACTATTTTCTGAAATATTCTGAAAACTTACTAATTCATCCAATCCAACATCAGGAGGTCATAAAATAATGGTAAATCAGACAATGCAGCAGCTGGGCAGCTCTCCGTCTGTGATCCGTGAGCTTTTCGCTTACGGTCTGCAGCAGGCGAAGGTCCTCGGCCCGGAAAACGTATTTGACTATACGCTGGGAAATCCCAGCATCCCTGCGCCGGCAGCCGTCAACCAGGCGATCTGTGAGATTCTGAAGGATACAGATTCCATCGCCGTCCACGGCTACTCCATGGCAGGCGGTTTCGATGCGACCCGTCAGGCCATCGCCGACAATCTGAACCGCCGCTTCGGCACATCCATTCAGGCCCGTAACCTGTTTATCACCTGCGGTGCAGCACCGGCCCTGATCTCTGCCATCAAAGCACTGGCAACAGCCCCGGACAGCGAAATCATGGCAGTTGCACCGTACTTCCCGGAGTATAAACCTTTTGTTGAGAAAAACGGTGCGAAATTCGTCGTCATCCCTGCAGACCGCCAGCAGTTCCAGATCAATCTGGCAGAAGTGGAGGCCCGCATCACGGCAAACACTCAGGCCATTATCATCAACTCGCCGAACAACCCGTCCGGCGTCGTCTATACGGAAGAAACGCTGAAGAAGCTGGCTGAGATTCTCACCGCCAAGGGGCAGGAATTCGGCCATCCGATCTACATCATCGCCGACGAGCCGTACCGAGAGCTGGTTTACGGCGGTGTGAAAGTGCCGTTCATCCCGACCATCTATGACAATACGATTGTCTGCTATTCCTGGTCCAAGAGCCTTTCTCTTCCGGGTGAACGTATCGGCTATGTCTGCGTGCCTGACACCTGCGCCGATGCAGCCGATGTGCTGAACGCAGTCGCCGGCGCATCCCGGGCCAACGGTCATGTCTGTGCACCGACTCTCATGCAGAAGGTCATCGAGCGATGTGTCGATGAAATGCCGGACCTGGCAGCCTATGACGAAAACCGGACACTGCTGTACGATTCTCTTACCGCCATGGGATATCGCTGTGCGAAACCGGACGGCGCCTTCTACCTCTTCGTAGAAGCTCCAAACGGCGACGGCCGCGCTTTCTCCCAGAAAGCCAAGACAGAGCACAACCTGCTGGTAGTTCCGGGCGAAGAATTCGAGTGCGAAGGCTACATGCGCCTGTCCTACTGCGTGTCCAACGCCATGATCCGCCGCAGTCTGCCTGCGTTCCAAGCCATGATTGACAGTTACCGGAAATAGCACTGCAAACATTTAGAAATAACGGGCTGGCGCAATGCGCCAGCCCGTTTGGCATATTTCCGGCATAATTTTTTTCCTCATTCAGCGCAGGTGTCCGGATCTTCATACGGTTCAGTGATCACCCGCTCCATATTGCACCAGGTCATGGTTCACTGTCCTGTAAAAGGCTTCCGCACGGCAGCTTACGGGAATCTCCGGATCGCTGAGGATCCACATGGTCTTGGCAAGCGCTGCCTCCAGCGTCATATCGTAGGTCTCAAGCAGGTTCAGATCCCTTTTTACCTGCCGGCCCACCTGATAGACCGTCATATCGCTTCCTTCCCGCACCACCTGGGTCGCCACCACCACCATCTTTTCCGGATGGCGTCCCATCTGACATTCCAAGGCCTCCGCAAGGTAATCGGGAATACCGCCTACACCGAAGCTTTCAAAGATCACGCCGTCAGCATTCTCAAAGATCCACGTCAGTATCGATGGATCCAGCCCCGGTGTGAACTTCAGCACATAGACACGCCGGTCCATATCATGATGAAACCGTACAGCACCTGCAGTCGGCGCAGTTTCCGGAATGTACCGGATCAGATGGCCGTCCTGTATTACCGCCAGGTATGGATAGTTGATGCTGGAAAAAGCATTATAGCTCTTCGTCCGCTCCTTCCTGGCCCGGGTCCCCGCGATGACTTTCCCGTCAAAAACGATGCATACGCCATGAGAATCGGGATCCGCCGCATACAGCAAGCTGTCCCGCAGGTTCACCCGCGCATCGGTGCTGGCCTCGCTGATAGGCTTCTGTGCGCCGGTGACGATCACCGGTCTGGCCGAATCCCGGATCATATAAGACAGAGCAGCCGCCGTATAAGCCATGGTATCCGTCCCGTGACATACCACGAACCCGTCGTATGTCTCATACTGCGCTTCGATCGTCCGGCTGATCTGTGCCCAGTGCTCCGGCCGGATGTTTGTGCTGTCCAGGTTGCAGAGCTGCATCGTATCCACCTGGCAGAAATCCGACGTGCCGGGGATGTAGGACAGCAGTTCCTCCGAGCGGAAAGACGGTGCCAGACCTTCTTCTGTTTTCCTGCAGGCAATGGTGCCGCCTGTTCCGATGAGCAGAATCTTTCGTTTCACGTTTTCCTCCTGTTCACTCCAGTTCTTCGCCCGCTCTGGTACGCCCGCTCTGACGTGCCCGCTCTGATGCATCCGGTCTGCAGGCACTGCCCGCAATATTACATATCTTTCAGGAAAGCCTTGTATCCCTTTACCGCCTCATAGACATCCGCCTTGCTGGCCACTTCCATCGGCGCATGCATGCAGAGCAGCGCCACGCCGCTGTCGATGACCTCCATACCGTAGCATGCCGTGATCCAGGCAATGGTTCCGCCGCCGCCGACATCCACTTTGCCCAGCTCCGCGGTCTGATACGCCACCTGGTTGTCGTCAAAGACTCTGCGGATCGCTGCCATGTATTCCGCATTGGCATCGTTGGAGCCGCTCTTTCCGCGGGAACCGGTATATTTGCTGAACACCAGCCCTTTGCCGAAAAATGCCGCATTCTTCTTTTCATAAACATCACCGTACAGCGGATCGTAAGCTGCGTTTACGTCAGAGGACAGCATCCGGGAATTCTGCAGGCACCGGCGTACGGAAAGTGAAGAATCCTGTCCGCACAGTGCCAGCACTTCCGCTGTCATATTCTCGAAATACCGGCTCTGCATGCCGCTGGCCCCATAGCTTCCGATCTCTTCTTTATCCACCAGAATGCAGCAGGATGTCCGCTTCGGCGTTTCCTCCATTTCCACCATGGCCTTCAGAGAAGTAAACGCGCAGATCCGGTCATCATGGCCGTAGGCAAGAATCATGCTCCGGTCCAGTCCCAGTTCTCTGGCTTTTCCTGCCGGAACAATCTCCAGCTCGGCAGACAGGAAATCTTCCTCTTCCATTCCGTATTTTTCTTTCAGCAGCTGGAGTACGGCTGCCTTCACGCCCTCTTTCTGCTTCTTTTCCTCTTCCGCTCCGTCTTCTTCCTTTGCCGGGTCTGCGGCAAGAGGCTGGCTGCCGATGAGAAGATCCATCTTTTCGCCTTCGATCACCACGCTGGCCTTCTTCTCCATCTGTGCACCGCCCAGATGCGGCAGGATATCTGTAATAGTAAACACCGGATCCGCCGGATCTTCCCCGATATTCACTTCAGTCACGCTTCCGTCCTTCTGTGCCACCACGCCGTGGATCGCCAGCGGTATGGTCACCCACTGATATTTCTTGATTCCTCCGTAATAGTGGGTATCCAGATAAGCAAATCCGTCTGCCTCATAAAGAGGATTCTGCTTTACATCCAGACGCGGCGAATCGATATGGGCCCCCAGGATGTTCATCCCCCGCTCCAGGTCTTCCGTCCCGATGTGATAAAGGATCACGGTTTTTTCGTTATATACCGCATACACCTTATCACCGGCTTTCAGCTTCCGTCCTTCTTTCACAGCCTCTGCAAGGTTCCGGTATCCTGCCTCTTCCGCTGTTTTTACCGAAAGACGTGCTGCTTCCCGCTCGGTTTTCGCTGCATCCAGGCAGTCCATGTACCAGCGGCAGACTTCGTTCATTTCCGCCAGATTTTCCTTTGTATATGAGTTCCAGACTGTTTTTTCGTTCATCTTCGTTCTTGTCCTTCCTTTCTCTGTTTTCTTTTCTTATTGTACCACAATTTCCGATTCTGACAACAGCGGAAAGCCGAAAAGCGTGGATGAAGCTTGCCCAAATTTTCAGCCTGTGGTACAATAAATTGTTATGAAACAGAACAAGGAGGAAATTTCATGGCATACGACGGACTCGTTACCTGGGCCATCGTCCAGGAACTTCAGAATACAATCCTGCTGGGGAAGATTGAAAAAGTCTACCAGCCGGAAGCCGACGAACTGGTCTTCCACATCCATACAAAAAAAGGCAACCGCAGGCTCTTTGCCTCCTGCAATCCGGCTCATCCCCGGGTGCACTTTATCCGCGAAAATCCTGCAAATCCCCCGGCACCGCTGGCCTTCTGCATGCTGCTGCGGAAACATCTTTCCGGCGGCCGTATCACAGAGATTCAGCAGCATAATTCCGAACGGGTCATTGAGATCAGTCTCGAAACCCTGAATGAGCTGGGCTTTACCGTATCAAAAAAACTGATCTTCGAGATCATGGGCAAGCACAGCAATATGATTCTGGTCGACATCTCCACCGGAAAAATCATCGACGCCATTAAACGCGTGTCTTTCGACACCAGCCGGGTCCGCCAGATTTTGCCGGGGCTGCTCTATCAGTATCCGCCCGCCCAGGACAAGATCCCGTTCAAAGACATCACCGATGCGCAGATCGCAGCTCTTCCGGCGGATCCAAAGGCAATCCTCCGCAGTGTTGGCGGAATTTCTCCGGCATTTGCAGCTGAGCTGGCCATGCGGGAAGACCGTATTTCGTACTTTCACGACGCAAAATCTGCCGTCTCAGCGCGTGCTCTTTCACCCCGGGTCTATCTGGACGCCGCAGGCACGCCGCAGGAATTCTACCTCCTGCCGCTGAAAGAATATGAAGAAAGCTGCCAGGTGCAGACCTTCGATGATCTGAGCAGCGCCATGGAATTCTATTTTGACCGGCGAACCAGCTCCAACCGCGGCCGTCAGAAAGCGCACGACCTGATCAAATCGGTGAATGCTTCTCTGGATAAAATGTATCTGAAAAAGCAGCGCCTCTCGGAGGATCTTCTGAAAGCGGAAAATTCTGAAGATCTTCGTCTTTACGGCGAACTGCTGACTGCGAATCTCCATCTGGTGAAACCGGGAATGAAGTCTGTCGATGTGATCAACTACTACGACGGCAGCACCATAACGATACCGCTGGATGTGAAACTGTCCGCTGCACGAAATGCACAGCTCTATTTCAAGAAATACGGCAAGGCGAAAACGGCTGTAAAGGAGAAACAGATCCAGCTGACAGAAAATCAGGAAGAAATTGATTATCTGGAATCCATGCTGACTTATCTGGAGAATACGGATGATGTGAAAGAAATTGATGCTCTCCGTGCGGAGCTGGTCGAAACCGGCTATGTGCGCCAGCGAAGGCAGACCGGCGGTTACCGGGAGAAAAAGTACAAACCTTCTCCCCATAAATATACTCTGTCCAGCGGCTACACGGTCCTGGTAGGCAGAAACAATAAAGAAAACGACTACCTGACGACAAAGGTTGCAGGCAATAAGGATCTGTGGCTGCACACGAAAGATATTCCCGGATCTCATGTGATCGTTCAGTGCGGCGGAGCACAGCTTTCAGAGCAGGATATCTTCGAGGCAGCCGCCATCGCTGCGTACCACAGCAAGGCGCGTTCTTCGGAGAACGTGCCTGTGGATTATGTACAGGTCCGCAATGTAAAGAAACCGGCTGGTGCAAAGCCGGGCATGGTCATCTTCACCGGCAACCGTACCGTCTGGGTCAACCCTGCCCTGCCGCAGACGGCCGGTCCAGCGGGCAAAGCAGGAGGCAGGCAATGAACGTATCCCAATATGAAGCGCTGCTGAAAGCCATCGAGACCGGTACCCTGTCCCAGGCCGCAGAAGAACTGGGCTACAGCCAGTCCGGCCTTACCCGTGCCCTCAATGCTCTGGAAGAACAGTTCGGGTTCCGGATCCTGATACGGGACCGGAGCGGCGTCCGTCTCACAGCGGAGGGCCAGCTGCTTCTGCCTCACATCCGCACAGTGCTTTATGACCAGTACCGGCTGGAAGAATGCGTAAACGAGATCAACGGATTGAAATCGGGCCTTATCCGCATCGGCACGTTCAACAGCGTATCCGCGCAGTGGCTGCCGGGAATGATCCGTAAATTTCATGCTGATTATCCAGCCATCCGCTTCGAGCTGGTTCACGGCACCAATGCACAGATTGAGGAATGGACCTGCAGCGGAAGGGTGGATATCGGGTTCATCAAATATCCGCCGGATGCGGAAATGGATTCGGAATTCCTGTATCGGGATCCTCTGGTCAGCATCTTCGCCGCGGAAGACCCCCATGCAGAACAGTCCAGTTTTTCTTTGCGCGAGCTGCCGGATCTTCCCTACATTGCACTCAATGAGGGAGTAGACGATGAGATCACTGCAGTTCTGGCGGCAAACGGCATCGTCCCGGATACGCGGTTTGTGGAAAGCGATGATCACGCAGTGGTCGCCATGGTGGAGCAGGGGCTGGGTACCAGTCTCATGTCCATGATGATGATCCAGGGATTTTCACGCCGCATCACGGCTGTTCCCCTGGATCCGCCCGCCTGGCGGGATCTGGGTGTCGGCTTCCGCGACAGGAAAAGCCTTTCCAGAGCAGCTTCTGCTTTTCTGCAGTGCATCCGGCAGTGGCTTTCTGAAAACGGATACTGCAGCGAAAGAAGCACGGACGGGGATCAAATCTCAGAACTCTGATTCTTCCGCAAGCAAAAAGGGACGCCAAACGGGTCGTTCTGATCCGAAAGGCGTCCCCCAGTGATACGAAATCATGCTGTTCTTTTCATTTTATACATAAAATTCCTTTTATTCGGTGCATTTTCGTGCTGCGCAATACTCTTTTTCGCTGCTCAGCATTGCTGCACACCGCACACTGCACACTGCTGCATTCATCTTCTGTCTTTTTTCTTCCGTCCGATCAGCAGCTGGCCTTCGACGGTAATGAACTGCACCTTTGTCCAGTCCACCTTCGACTTATCCACCTGAAAGAGCAGCGGTGTCATATTTATGAAGATGTCCCGTTCTTCCGGCGTCACGGCATATGTGCGGGAGACGGTCCTGTTCTGCACCGTCTCAAAATGTTCACAAAACACTGCCGCGCCCCGGCGTTCTTTATAGTCCTTATGATGAAGCTGGCCGCTGGCCGCTTCCCGCAGTTCTTTCACGTGACCCTCGCCGGGTATGACCTTGATCAGATAGCCGTCCTCTGCCAGAACCCGGTCGAATTCTTCATAGTTTGCTGACGTGAAGACATCCAGCAGAAAATTCACGGAACCGTCGGCAACTGGAAGATGCCCGATATCCGCCACCACCCACTTGATGTCCGCTGCCCTGCCGCCCGCCTGATTGGCTGCCGATGCGGCCAGCTGTACCGAATCTCTGGAAATGTCCACACCATAAAGGTCCAGATTCCCGGTCCCGCCAAGGCGCATGGCGATTTCCCGTGTATAATATCCCTCTCCGCATCCGGCATCCAGAAGAGTCCACGGCCGTTCGTCATGCACCTGGTCATCGCAGCTGTCGCACAGACCCTGCAGGAAACCGCAGATTTCATGCAGAATATGGGCATACATACCCTTCTCCAGAATGTTCTGACGCTGTTGGAAAGACTCCTTAGAATAGGCAGTGACCGGTTTACCCCGGTACAGATTCACATATCCCTGCCTTGCGATATCAAAGCTGTGCCCGGCATCGCAGACCAGAGACCGCCCTGCCGGTGCCAGATGCAGCTGTCCGCTGCAGACCGGGCAGGCCAGCACCCTGTCCGCCTGACGGTAACGCTGAAATTTCTCCATCACTTCTCCTGTTTATTCTGCCATCTGGAGTTCCGCCTGCAGGTCTTCCATCATTTTATCTAGTTCCGCTTCAATCGCCGGATCTTTCTTCGGTTTTTCCTGCCGCATCACGCCTTCTTTTACCACAGCAAACGGCTCCCGCAGAACCGCAAGATCCTCCAGAGGATTTCCGTTCGCGATAAACAGATCCGCATATTTTCCACATTCCACAGATCCGGTAATATCGTCAATTCCCAGGATCTTTGCATTGACCAGCGTCGCTGCAGAAATCGCCTCAGCAGCGCTGACGTCTGTCATCTTCTGATAATACCAGACCTCTCTCCACATTCCGTGCTGTGTGGCAAACGGGCAGGAGGCATCGGTACCCAGACCGACCGGAATACCTGCTTCCTTCGCTTCCTTTGCCCCTTTGATCATGCCGTTCATAACGACACCACTGTTATATACTGCCATCTCCGGAAGTTTCGTCAGCTCCGTGGGGAGCTTGTACAGCGGCAGCGCCGGCGAAAGCGTCACGATAATACCGCCGTTTCTTTCTTTCAGAATTCCGGCATGTTCCTCATCAAATGGCGCTCCATGCTCAATGGTGTCCACACCGCCTTCAATGGCAACCACCATGCCTTCCGGGCTCTCTGTATGCGATGCGACACGCAGCCCAAGTTCGTGGGCACGGTCGCAGACTGCCTTTGTCTGCTCCAGATTCATCTTCAGTTCTCCGGGATTTCCTTTTTTCTTCGCATCCATAACGCCCCCGGTGACACAGATTTTGATCAGATCCACACCGGCCTTATAGTGGGCATCTACCAGCGCGCAGAAATCTTCCGTTGTTTCTGCAATCTCTGCGAACGTCCCGTCGCCATGTCCGGTGGGAACCGTAATCGCTGTGCCGGAGCAGTAGATTCTCGGTCCCGGCAGTTTCCCGGCTTTGACACGATCTCTGGTCCGCAGGTCAGATCCCACAAAATCTCCGACGCCCCGTATCGTGGTCACGCCGGAATCCAGCTCCGCCCTGACCCCTGATGCAACCAGCTTATCCGCGATCTTGTGACCGATCCCAGTCTGGATAAACTGAATGATCCGTTTCTGACCGTTTCCGCCTCCCAGAGATTTGCTCGGCTTTCCTGAACCGAAAAGATGTGCATGCATATTGATCAGACCAGGCATGATATATTTTCCGGTGCAGTCTACGGTGTCAAAACCGTCCAGCTGTTCACCGGCTGCCTCGCCCACAAAAACGATCTTTCCGTCCTCCACCAGCACATCGGCACGCTGTGCAGCAGAATCGGCCTTTCCTTCGATTACATATCCGTTGACAAATGCTTTTTTCATTCTTCTCCATCCTTTATTCTCAATCATTGGGTAATTATAATCATTTTACTGCAAATACTGCAAAAGCGCAAGACCTGTCGGCGCAATGAATATCAATGAATATGTGGAGATTGAGGACTTGTACAAAGCCCGCGAGATCGATAAGGAAGCCTTAAAAAAACTGTAGAAAAAAAGTTCTTTCAAATCAGGAAGGTGCAGAATCATGGAGACTCTGCACCTTCTCATTATTCGTGTTTAATTGCCTCCAGCGCCGGAATCTTCACTGCCTTATTGGCAGGATAGTATCCGGATATCAGTCCGACCAGAACGGAAAAGCCAATGGCGAACAGCATCAGGCCTGGCGGTATCACGGAAATTCTCGTCACATCTTCTCCGCCCAGCAGCGCGCTGCAGATCACATCCCAGGTGATTCCGCCTTCCATGCCCTCGCCGATGGCGCCCATAGAGAACAGATTGATCATCACCGACAGGATCAGGCTCACCATGCAGCCGATCACACCACCCAGCAGACCGATCGTGCCCGCCTCCATCAGAAACAGTGCCCGGATATCCCGCACATAGCATCCCAGTGCTTTCATTATACCGATCTCCCGTGTTCTTTCCGAAATGGACATGATCATGGTATTGGTGATTCCGATAGCTGCCACAAACAGCGAGATTGCACCGATACCGCCGAGCATCAGCTGCACCTGCCTCGCATTTTCTTCCATACTCTGACGCATGCTTTCCATCGAATAGGTATTGTATCCCATTCCTTTGATGCTTCCTTCAATTTCAGAAACCTGACTGATGTCAGCTGCCTTCACCAGAATCGTGGAATATGAGATCTGGTTTCCCGCCGCGGATCCCGCTGCAGGCATGCCGCCGGCTTCCCGGACATCCGCCATCAGTTTTTTCATGGCGTCAATATCCATCATCAGTCCTTCTGCCGTTTCCCAGCCTTTTCCGTCATCCTCTTTCGTGACGCCGGTCACCTTCAGTTCCTTCCGGTATTTTTTTTCTGTAAGCGCATCCCCCATGTCAAATTCCAGAGTAATCGGGGTTTTCATCATATCGAAGAACGGATCCTGCGGATCGATTTCGTTTCCCTGCTCATCATAACCGGCCCAGCGATCCACATAGTTTCTGCCTTCCGGCATCAGACTGTCCATGAAATCATACGCCAGATACTGTCCTGCCAGGACCTCACCCTCCTGTTTCGGCATCGTCCCGTCCATGATCTCATAGCCCATGGCTTCCATCGCATCCGTATCCAGCCCGACGATTTCAGCCCAGTCGCAGGTATAGCGGTCATTGACGCCAGCCAGCATGCGAACGGGGTAATCCAGACTCAGAGATACCTTCGGCATCACCGCCTGCACCCCTTCTATGGATCGAAAGGTTTCCACCGCCGCATCATCCAGTTTTGCGTCACTGGGCGTTCCGGTACCTTCTCCGTATCCCTGACTGATTTCGATAATAGACAGATCTCCCATCTGGGACAGCATCTGATTCTGCTGCTCGTTCATGCCGATGCCGATGGATACCATTACCACGATCGAGGTGCATCCGATGAAGACCCCCAGGACCGTCAGGATCGTGCGTCCCTTCCGTCGACGCAGATTATCGATACACATTCTGGCGATATCCGTCAGTCTCATTTCTTTTCCTCCTGGCCTGCGCTGCTGCCTCCTGGTGCGCTGCCCGTTGTGCCTACGGATGCGCCTGCGGCCATATCATCATCCCAGCTGCTCCACATTTCTTCTTCTTTCTTCAGTGCAGCCGCCTTTTTCCGCCTGCGCAGAATCAGAACCGCTGCAAGAAGCACTGCTGCTGCGATTCCGAGAATCACCGGCAGACCCGGTCCTTTGTTTTCCGGTTCCGGCTCCGGTTCCGGCTCATCCATACCTGGATCCATCGGTTCCATTTCTTCAACCGTCATGGTTACCGGAAATTCCCGTGTCGTCGCATTTCCGTCTGCATCTTCGTATGTCACATGAATCGTAAAACTGGTTTCACCCGCCTCATACGGTGTGACGGCAAAGGTGATGGTTCCGCTCTTTCCTGACTCCAGATTGCCGATATTCTGTACCGGTGTGTATGTATCCACATCTCCCTCCAGCGTGGCTTCCACATTAAGGATGTCCGTCTTTCCCTTGTTGACATAATTCATGGAAACACTGGTTTCTTCTCCCGCATAGGCAATAGCAGGAGCCTCCGGACGTGTGATTTCAAAACGGTCTTTCTGATAAACCGGCACCGTAATCTTCAGATCCTCTGTAGCGGTATTTCGCTTTTTATGATCCACATACTCATATTTAAATGTAACAGAAAGGGGCTGCGCACCGGCAGTCACCGTGGAAAGCACTTTCATCGGAATGGTGACCGTCTTTTTTCCCCGCGCCTTGATCTTTTCGAAGTAAAATGTATTCGAAGAGCCGTGGATCGTAAAACCTTCTCCTCCTTCGACCGTCACTACCACATTTTCTGCAGCAAGCTTATGGCTGGTATTGGCGAAGGTAAAGTGCAGATCAAAGGCAGAACCTGCCGGAACAGATGCTCCGCCATAATCAAATCCGGTAATGATCAGATTCGGAACCGGACTGTCTGTCACAATCTCTTCTTTCTCCTCCGTCTTTTTTTCCGGCGTCACCTTCGACGGAATGGTGATTCTTCCGCTGCAGCTTCCGTCTACCGTTGCTACACGGTTATAGTACTCGAATTTCAGTTCGGCATCCAGATACTGACTGGAACTAGTCACATTCTCCATGGCTCTGACGAGAATACTGACGGATTCCGTCTTTCCCGGTGCGATGTTTTTCAGCTGCAGAGAGGAACTCGCCCCCGGCAGGATCAGACAGTCCGAGGCTGTAAATGTGATGACAGGGCTGTTCATTGTAACACTTCCTGTATTTTTGACATAGACTGTGATCATCCGTTCTTCTTTGGCTTTCATCGAAGAAGGCATCTCATTCCGGCTGATGATCGCTCCAGGTGCCGGCAGCGGTTCAGGCTGCGAAGGTTCAACCGGCGTGACTGCCGGTTCCTCATATTCCTTACATTCTGCAATGGGGATTTCGATCTGCTCATAATCTCCTTGAATTCCGACCATCAGTTTCAGACTCCGGCCGCTGCCGCTGTACACCGCGCCGCTGACCGAAACATCCATTGTAAATGTCTGTCCTTCGCCGGAAGTAACCGCTTTATCGATTTTCCCGCCGCTGAAACTGTCTACCAGTCTGGATACATCAACCTGGCTTTCATCCACGGAAGTCTTCCCCGTATGTTTCAGGCGAATGCTGAAACTCACCGAGGTTCCCTTTGTAATCACGGAACGGTCCACGGTATATCCCATCGCGACCAGTTCTCCTCCTGCTGCTCCATTCTGCGCCCAGGCTGCACTGCTGCCTGTCAGAACAACTGCAAGCGTCAGACCGATCGCTATCCATTTTTTTATCCGATTTTTCATTTTTCTGTCTCCCCTCCGGTTTTCACATCACGGATAATTTCTCCGTCCATCAGCGTTACGATCCGGTCTGCGTACTCTGTCATTTCCGGATCATGGGACACCAGCACGATGGTCTGATGAAACGTGCGCGCAAACCGCTGAATCATTTCCATCACTTCCTTCGTCGTCCTGGAATCCAGATTTCCTGTCGGCTCATCGGCAAACACGATGTCCGGCCGCGTGATAAATGCCCGCGCGATCCCTGCGCGCTGCTGCTGTCCGCCGGACATCTGCCCCGGATAGTGATTCATCCGGCTTCCCAGGCCGACCCGGCACAGCATCTTTTTCGCTTCCAGCTCCCGTGCCGTTTTCGGCACACCGCGAAACATCAGCGGCATCGCCACATTTTCCACTGCCGTCAGTTCCGGAAGCAGATTATAGGACTGAAACACAAATCCCACATGCTTCTGCCGGAACGCCGCCAGGCTGTTTTCGCTCAGACGGGATACCGGTACTCCCCCGATCAGCACCTGCCCCCGTGTCGGTTTCTCCAGGCCGGCCAGCTGATTCAGCAGCGTACTCTTGCCGGAACCGGACGTGCCGAAAATGCAGCAGATTTCTCCCCGCATGATGGAAAGGCTGATGTCTTTCAGTGCGACGACCCGTTCCTGCCCCATGATATATTCTTTTCGCAGCCTTCTGACCTCAATGACGGGTCTGTCCCTGCGGCTCCCCTTCTCCATGGCCTGCACTCTCCCTTCTGTTGTTTCAGTATATCAGAGCAATCTTTCCCCTTTCTTTCCGAAACCTTAAGATTTCTTAAGATTTCTATTCTTTTATACTTTTCTCAGCAAAATCTCAAATTCCGTACTGTATCCGCCTACCGAAGGTTCCAGCAGCCGCACAGTTCCGCCATGGGCCTGAATGATCCGGCGCGTGATGGCAAGGCCCAGACCGCTTCCCGCGCTGCCCCTGGACTCATCCCCTTTGACAAAAGGTTCAAACAGTTTCTCCCGCATGGACGGCGGGATTCCCATCCCATTGTCCGCCAGAACAATCCGGGCGCACGGCAGGTCGCCCAGTCCCCGCTCCACTTCCGTGACAGAGACAGTCAGTACCGTTCCCAGTCTGTTATGACGCAGAGTATTATACAGGATGTTATCCAGCGCCCGCCGCATCTGTCCGCTGTCGATCATACACGGAATGGTCCGGTCTTCTGGAATCCTCGCCTGCAGGGTAAATCCCGAAAGATCAATTTCATCATAACGGTCCGCCAGGTAGCCCCGCAGGAATTCGCAGACATCCTTTTTTTCTGTCTGCAGGGAAAATGCCGGGTGTTCCACCTTGCTGAATTCGTGAAACGAATTGACCAGTCCTGTCAGATCCTCTGCCCTTGCGTCAATGAGTTTCAGATAAGTGTCCAGCTTCTCCGGCGGAACCTTTCCGTCCCGGATCGCGCGGGTATATCCGGAAATGACCGTAACCGGCGTCTTCAGATCATGGGAGATATCCGCCAGCAGTTTCTGCCGCTCCTCGTCCATCTGTCTTCGCTGTTTCTCACTTTCCGCCAGGCGGTCTGCCATCAGATCGAAAGTCTTTCCAATCTGGCGGATCTCCCATGGACCTTTCATATCTCCGATCCGAGCATCTCCTCCCTCTGCCAGACTCTCAATGGCCTCATTCAGCCGGACAAGAGGTGTCTTGATCTGCCGGCTGATCCAGAGCAGGAAGAATCCAAGCGCCAGAGCATACAGCGGCAGAAGCAGGAAAAAGAAACGGTTTGCTTTCAGATTCATTTCGTTGTAAGCTCTGAAGTCTTTCACCGCTGACATGCCCACAAGGATTCGTCCATCCTCCAGGCTGCACCGATAGAATTCAAAACCCGGCACCCGGTCTCCGCGGAGGAAGGAGATCTCGTCCTGCGTATATGTTTTGCGCCCGTCGTCAAATCCTCCGTCTGTGACTTCCAGCGCATCATTGAGGATCATGACTTCTTCCCGGTCCTCTTCATAGTAATATTTTGTAAAAATGTATTCCTTTCCGTCCTTATCGTCCAGCATGGTACTTTCGACATAGGTTGGCGCATCGTAATCCTGTATGCACTGCAGCTCACCGGCCGTTAACCGGTCCGGCATGGTACCGGATGAGCGATATAACAGAGTTCCGTCCTTCTTCAGCACCGCGAAAGCGCCTTCCCGCCCCAGATATTTTTCGGCAGAAACTTCCGGATAATTTCCCGCCTGCAGCTCTCTGTCCTCGCGCAGACTGTCATAATCCGGAATCCGGCTCAGATGATTGTAGTAGAAATTGCTGAGAGTCAGCACCCCGAACGTCAGCAGCACCAGTGTCAGTGTAAACAACAGAAAGCCCCGGGCGAGCAGAATAAAAAGGCTTCCTTTTTTTCCTTTATTCCTCAAACTTGTATCCCACTCCTCTCACCGTAATGATATGTACCGGCCGCTTCGGGTCATCCTCCACCTTCTCCCGGATCCTGGAGATATGCACCATGATCGTATTCTCGTCATTTTCAAAATATTCACCGCAGACGGCTTCATACAGCTGCACTTTCGTATAGATCCGCCCTGGACTGCGCATCAGTATGGACAGAATTTTGTATTCCATCGGAGTAAGCTGGATCTGACGATTTCCCTTCATCAGTGTGTGCGCGGAAAAATCCAGGCAGAGTTCTCCGGCCTTCAGCACGTCCGGTCTGCTGGAGGACCGCCTCAGAAGAGCGCGGACCCGCGCCACGAGTTCCAGCGGATTGAAAGGTTTGGTCATGTAGTCATCTGCGCCGAGGTTCAAGCCAAGGATTTTATCATGATCCTGATCTCTGGCAGAAAGTATGAGGATCGGCATCATGGTCTTCTCACGGAGCCTTCGTGTCAGATCCAGCCCGCTCATTTCCGGCATCATAATATCCAGGATCGCCAGGTCAGGACGCTGCTTCTGCGCCGTCTCCAGCGCCTGCTTTCCTTTTTCGGCTTCCAGCACCAGATACCCTTCACTTTCCAGATACAGCTTCAGCAGTTCTCGGATATCTCTGTCATCCTCTGCGATGAGAATTTTCTGCATAGTCTTTTTCTTTCCTTCTTTCATCATAAATTGCAAAATCATATTTTTCCGGCTCTGTTTCTATTCTATCATGTAATCTGACAAAGCGGGAAATTTTCTTCCAAAATCCGCCGAATTGTGATACACTACTCTCCAGGAAAACCGTAAGGAGGCACCAAGCCATGAAATCATCTACCAGATCCGCACTGCTTGCCATGACCACCGTCTTCCTCTGGTCCTCGGCATTCCCCATCACAAAAATCGCCGCCCAGGCCTTCACACCCAACGCGCTGGGGCTATTCCGCTGCACCCTGGCCGCATCAATTTTGCTGGGAATCGGCTGGAAAAACCACCTGCAGAAACCAAAAAAGCCCGCCCACATTCTGCTGTTTCTTCTGTCGGGCGGTCTTGGATTTACGCTGTATATGCTGTTTTTCAACACAGGCATGCTGACCCTGAACTCTGCCGTGGCCAGTCTGATCATCGCCGCCACACCGGTGCTGACAGCCGTGGGTGCCTCCCTCCTCTATCGGGAAAAAATCCGTCCGGCAGGGTGGTGCGCCATTGCGGCAGCATTTTCCGGTGTGGCAGTCCTGCTTTTGTCCGACATCACAGGTAGCGGCATCAGCGGCAGCGAAATCACCATCGGCAGCGGACTGCTGTTCATGATCGGTGCAGCCATTGTTTTTTGCGGATATAATCTGCTGAACCGGAAGCTCCTTTCTATGGGCTACACTGCGGTAGAAACCGTCACATGGAGCATGGTCTGCGGTGCGCTGCTTCTTCTGTTCTTCCTGCCCCAGACCCTGTCGCAGATCGGGCAGGCTGTGTCCTCCTGCTTTCCGGCCTTGCTGGCGGCGGTCTATCTGGGTGCCATGCCAAGTGCCACCGCATATCTGCTGTGGAGCCGTGCCTTTTCCCTGGCTGAAAAGACCAGCGATGTGACCAACTACCAGTTTCTCACGCCTCTGCTCTCCACCGCCATGGGGTTCGCCATGCTGGGGGAAGTTCCGTCCCTGTCCACCATCGTCGGCGGACTGATCATCATCGCCAGCCTGGTGATTTTCGGCATGAAAGGACGGTAAAGCCGCTGTCTGCAGCAGACGCGCTTCCACCTGCGCGCCCTTCTGGCTTTTCTGCGTTTCGATTATACAGCGTTCCAGTATATTCCATTTACAAAAACTCCCTAAAAAACGACAAAAAATCCCTAAAATATTACATTTTTGAAAATTTTTCTTTTATTCGTACGGAATCTGGATTATGATTAGTTTGTGCGAAGGAACCGGCTTCACTGTGGAGGCGTTTCGCTTCCGCAGAAAGAAACAGAAAGAAGAGGTGTCGGTATGAATCATAGAAACCATCTGTATGGATGCGCAGCGGACGGACAGGTCCGCCGCATAACTCACTGCTGCTCCCTCTGCGGCAACATCAGCCGCAGCATTCCATTTAAGAGCGGCTTCATCTGTCAGGACTGCATTGAACGGATCAAAGCCGGTTTTCCATCGTCATAACGCTATCACTTTTTGAAACCTGCCGGTCATGTGGTCGGCAGGCATACTGATCAGGAGTAAACAACGGGCGTATGCATATCCACTTCATTCAAATAATGTAACCGTGCATGCTTTTCCAGGCAGACCCGATTTCTCATCCGGCACCTTATTCTTTCTGTTTTTTACTTCTTTTTACTTCTTGTTACTTCGGATTTTTTTTGCTTTCCGTTTCCCGCACCGGAAGGCCGACTGCCGCCGACAGACCGATTCGGAGAATTCCCGCGGGCCCGGCGGTCAGCGCGGTTGGAACGGTCAGATCGTGCGGAACGGTTCTTTTCGATCCGTTCCTGATGCTGTTCCCGGTTGATGCGTTTCCGGGTCTTCGGCTTCATGACCGAGAAACCGAAGCGGCCCAGACTGTGTTTTTTCACGCCCAGATACTGGCCGTGGACATAGGTCAGCATCCCCAGATTTTCCAGGGGCATTCTGCCCCTCTCGTCAAACGCGGCTTCGTCCACATGAACCGCCACGATCTCGGCGACAAACATATCGTGGGTTGGATAGGAATGCACTTCTCTCACTTTACATTCCAGGTTCACCGGCGATTCTGCAATCATCGGACAGTGAACCTGTTCTCCCGGTTCCGGCGTCAGATGAAGTTCCTCGAACTTATCCACGTCGCGGCCTGACTTCACGCCGCAGTAATCGGCAGCATAAGCCATTGCTTCCGTGGTCAGATTGATGACAAATTCCCCGCTTTCCTCGATGAGATGGTGAGAGTAACGGGATTTGCGGACGGAAACATACGTCAGCGGCGGATCAGAATTGATAATGCCGGTCCATGCAATGGTAATAATATTCTTTTCCTCCAGATTGCCGCAGCTGACCATGACCACAGGTACCGGGCAGAGAAGGGCACCTGGCTTTAATGTGCGTTTTGCCATTTACGGATTCCTCACTTTCTGCAGCACTGCCTGAAAATCCGAAGGCAGCGGCCGCTCAAATTCCATATATTCACCGGTTCTCGGGTGAACAAATCCCAGAACACGGGCATGCAGCATCTGTCCATCCTCTGTCAGCGGCTGCTTCTTCGGCCCATAGACCATATCCCCTACCAGCGGATGATGGATATAAGCCATATGCACGCGGATCTGATGCGTTCTTCCCGTCTCCAGACGGGCTTCCACCAGCGTGTATTTCCCATATCGCTCCAGGACTTTCCAGTGTGTCACCGCTCGTTTGGCATTCTGGCTTGTCACAGCCATGCGCAGCCGGTTTTTCGGGTCCCGGCCGATGGGAGCATCCACGGTTCCCTCATCTTCCGTCAGGTTGTGATACACCAGCGCGGTGTAGCGCCGGGTGATCGAATGTTCTGCCAGCTGTGCGGACAGAGACTCATGCGCCATGTTGTTTTTTGCAATCATCAGAAGCCCGCTGGTATCCTTGTCAATTCTATGAACGATGCCGGGCCGAATGACACCGTTGATGGAGGACAGCCTGTCCCCGCAGTGGTGCAGCACCGCATTCACCAGCGTTCCGCTGTAATTCCCCGCTGCCGGATGAACAACCATGCCCCGCGGCTTGTTTACGACCAGAACATCCTCATCCTCATAAACGATATCCAGCGGAATATCCTCCGGTTCCACTGAAAGGGCCTGCGGCTCCGGCATAATCAGCTCCACCTGCTGTCCGGCAGACAGCTTGTATTTTTTTGATGTGCAGACGTGGCCGTCCACCGTGACATTCCCTTTTTCAATCAGCTTCTGAATATAGCTGCGGGAACTTTCCTCCAATAGCAAAGAAAGCACCCGGTCGATCCTGATACCGCTGCTTTCTTCCTCCATAAGAAATGTATACTTTTCATCCTTGCTCATTTCGGTGCTCCCTCCGGACTTTTTCACCGTTCCGTTTCTCATCGGGCTCTGTTTCTCCTGCGGTCCGGTCAAAGAGAAAGGTGTACAGAATAAGAAAGAAACATCCGACGCAGATCGCAATATCCGCCACATTAAATACAGGGAACGTGATGAGACGGAAGTCAAACAGATCCGTCACATATCCCAGTGCTGCACGGTCTATCAGATTCCCGGCTCCGCCGGAAATAATCAGGATCAGAGACAGCAGCAGAGACCAGTGGCGCTGCAGATGCTTTTCCATAAACCACACTGCAAAAATCAGCGCAAAAAATGTGACAATCTGCAGAAAGAAAGACATGCCTTCAAACAGGTTGAAAGCTGCGCCGGTATTACGAACATAGGTCAGGTGTAACACACCCTGAATCACCGGAATGGATTCTCCCACATACATGCTGCGCCGAACCAGCCACTTCACGATCTGATCCAGCAGCAGAATACCCGCAATGAGTACATACCTTGCTCTTTTCATTTTTTCCGAAAATTCCCCTTTATTTGATGTTTACAATGGTTTTTGTCAGATCCTTCTGCGCTTCCGGTGCAGCCGCTTCCTCCTCCGTCTGTCCCGTCTGCCCGGTCTTTCCGGCCGCCACAGTCCGCTCCGTTACCGACGGAACGACACGGGTATCTGCGGCAGATGCTTTTTCTTCTGTTTTTTTTGCTTCATCCAGACCTGCGATGGAAGCTGGCAGGAAATCTCCTTCAATCTGCTCAAACAGGTCGGCGCCGATTCCATCGATCCGCTCCATCTCCAGTTCCAGAATCTGACGATATTTTTCCCGCAGGCGCTCCACACTTCTGCGCAGCCTGTTTTCCTCATCCGTCAGACGTCCGATTGACTCTTTCGCCTCTCTGGTGATCAGTGCCGCCTCCAGCTCCGCATCTTTCAGAATGACCTGCGCACGGCGTTCCGCACTTGCCGCAATGTCATTCATCAGCGCTTTTGCGGCTTCCAGCGTTTCATAAACTGATCCCTCTGTGGATACGTGGCGATCCACCTGCCCCTGCGCCTTTTCCAGCTCCAGCTTCAGCTGACGGTTTTCTTTCAGTAGCTTCTCCAGATCCAGAATGATCAGATCCAGGAACTCATCCACTTCATCTTCCTTATAGCCTCTAACGCCTCTCGAAAAAACTTTATTTTCAATATCAGTTGGTGTAATCATTTCTGTTTCTTTCCCCCTAAAGAACGATTCGGATCATCAGATTTGCGGCGATCTGCACCAGAAAAAACGCCAGCATGACAGAGAAGTCAAACATTCCTGTATTAAACCGGCTCAGCAGCTGTCTGCACGGTGCGACCAGCGGTTCCGTCAGCCGAATGGAAAATTCATTGATTTTTCCAAGAATCCCGTATGGATTCGGCCGGATCCAGCTGAAAATGCAACGCAGAATCATCAGAAAGGTAAGCAGTTCCGCAAACCAGTAAATCGCCTGCGCGATAACATATCTCATAAATTAAATTCCTCCATTATCTCCACGGGCTTTTACTGGCTCCGAAATCGAAGCCGCCCCGGTCTTCCTGACTCGCTGTGATATCCACGCTTTCCGGTGCAAAAATGAAGATATTATTCGCAATTTTCTGCACGCTTCCGTTCAGTGCGTAAGTTGCACCGCTCAGGAAGTCAAAGATTTTCTTTGCAGTTTCCGTCTCGATTTTTTCCAGATTGATAATAATCGGTCGACGTCCCTTCAATCCGTCTACCAGCTTCGGACATTCGTCGAAACTCTTCGGCTCGATGAGCACCAGCTTGAATGCATTGGTGCTGGCTACAGAAAGTCTGCGTTCAATCGGCACCGCTTTCGCTGCATCGGACGGTCTGCTGAAGTCCGCAGAGGATTTTCTCGGAGTCGTGCCGTAGCTGCTGTCCCGGGTATTATCCCGCATGATTTTTTCCTTCGCCGCCTGCACTTCCTCTTCGGATGGTTCCTCTTCCACATCTTCAATCCCGATAAATTTTTTCAATGAATCAAATGCACTCATAGTTTCCTCCCCACACCTGTTTTATTTTTTCGAATAATCTCTGGCACCGAAAATAGCCGTTCCAACCCGGACCAGATTGGATCCTTCCTCGATGGCCACCTGAAAATCTCCGGACATTCCCATCGACAGATAACGGAAGTCGAGGTTCGGATGCGAAATCTTCGCAAACTCATCGTACTGTTTTTTCACTTCTGCAAAGTAGACTCTCGCATCATCCGGATTTTCCTCAAACGGCGCGATGCACATCAGGCCGCGGATATGCACATGAGGACAGGTACCCAGAATATCATGGATCAGCTGTTCCGTCTCATCGGTCGTAATTCCGAATTTGCTTTCTTCTCTGGCGGAGTTTACCTGGATCAGGATATCCATAGTCAGATTGTGCTGTGCCGCACGCTTGTCGATCTCCTGCGCCAGATGCAGGGAATCCACCGAGTGGATCATGGATACCTTATCGATGATGTACTTCACCTTGTTCGTCTGCAGATGGCCGATCAGATGCCAGCGCACCGGCTTCACATGATCATACTTTTCCATGATCTCCTGGACTTTATTCTCTCCGATGTCTGTAATTCCGCAGTCGATCGCTTCATTGATCTCTTCCACTGTGTGCAGTTTGGTGACTGCCACCAGCAGAACATCCTCTCCGCTGCGTCCGCTGCGGACTGCCGCCTCTTCCTTCAGGCTGTTAATGTGCTCTATGTTCTCTCTGATAGACATTCTACTCACTCCTCTTTACCGGCCCGGGGCTCCTCATTTTCATTTTCATTTTCTTCTGCTTTTGCCCCCGGTCTTAATATCTCATCGTAATTGCTTACGGTTTCCACTGCTTTTCCTTCCTGGTCGTAGAAATAATTCTTTTCTGCCACCGTCACAGACGAATCCTGATCCAGAATGCGGATCGGTGTGAAGTGATAATTGCCCAGCTTGTCCACAACGTAGACACCCTTCTGTCCGTCCTCTTCCACAATGCTGTCTGTCTCCAGAAGGATCCCGCTGGTATTGGATGTGATCAGGGTGCACTTCCGTGTGCGGTACCGGTCAAAATCTTTATAGTACTGGTTGCAGGACAGTATAATTCTGATCTGGTCGCCCTGTTTCTTCACCTGAGAAACTTTCATTTCTATGAGAGAATCTTCCTCTTCCGTTTCTCCATCCTGAAAATCTACTGTCACAGCAGTCCCTTCGCTGTACCGCGACACCGCATCCTGATCGAGCCAGCAGACCAGGTACCACTGCTGATTATCCACAATTTTAAAAAGAATATCGCCGACAGCCGCGGTGCCTTCTGCAGCGCTTTTCACCTTATTTTCACTGCTGTCCTGTATCTGATCCAGCACGGAGCTTTTCAGATTATCCATCGTGTCCGGTGTACAGACATTCTCCAGACCGTCGTAGTAGTAGCTGACAATGCCCCGCATGTCTGAATAGCACGCCGTCTGTCCGACATCCGCAATATGTGCGCTGGCACGCATCAGTTTCCCGCGCCTGATCACGCGGCTGACCTCGCCTCCGGCCGGTGCCGTATAGGTTTTTTCTGTCCGCACAAGCAGACAGGTCGTTTCATCTTTTATCTGCAGCGTACCATACTCTGCACTGTAGGTCTCGACAAAAATATCGGAGACCTGCGGAACGACATAGATAATCACATAAAATGCCGCCAGAATCAGCAGAAAGATCACTGCAGTACGCCGTGTTCCTTTCGTTGTTTTCTTCTTTTCCATGATAGATATTTTACCACGAAACACCCGCTTATGGCAACCGTTCTGCGGACAGAATTTCATCCAGAATTTTCTTTTCCTGTTTTGTCAGTTGTCTATCCTCCCCGAGCCACTTTTCCAGCAGATCCGGTCTGCGCTCGCGGGTCAGCCGGAGTGCATTTTCCAGCTGCCAGAGATGAATCAGTCTGTGATTTCCGTTAAACAGAACTTCAGGAACCGTCATGCCGGCATACTCTCTGGGCTTCGTGTACTGATCACATTCCAGCAATCCCGAATAGATCGATTCATCCTCTGCCGATTCCTGTGTTCCCAGTACGCCGGGAATAAACCGGCTTACTGCATCAATCAGAACCATGGCCGGCAGTTCTCCTCCCGTGAGAATATAGTCGCCGATGGAGACTTCCTCCATGTTCCAGTAATCCAGCACGCGCTGATCCACCCCTTCATAGTGTCCGCAGAGGATCACCATCTCATCCAGCTCCGCCAGCGACCGGATCATCTGCTGATCCAGCATTTTCCCGCGGGGCGACATATAGAGAATTCTTTTTTTCTTTACCTCTTCCTCCGGTCCGATGGACCGGAGCGCGCCGAAGATCGGATCTGCCAGCATGACCATGCCGACACCGCCGCCGAAAGGCGTGTCATCCGCCTTATTGTGTTTATCTCTGCTGAAATCCCGGATCTGGATCAGGCTGATATCCAGTATGCCTTTCTCTCCGGCCCGTCCGAGGATACTGGCTTCCGTTACCGGAACAAACATTTCAGGGAAAAGGGTAAGGATATGAATCTTCATGCCAGCACTCCCTGCGTGTCATCCAGCATGCCTGGAATCAGCGCCACGCGGATGGATTTTGCGCTGATATCAACCTTCTTCACGAAATCTCCCACGGCAGGAATCAGCACATTCCGCCCGTCCGGTGTTCTGACCTGATAGATATCCTGGGCCGTGTTCTGCAGCACATCCTCCACCACGCCGATTTCCCGCTCTTCTCCGTTTTCTCCGTCCTCCGCGCCGATATCGTAAACGGTGCAGCCGATCAGATCCCGCACATAGAAGGTGTCTTCCGGCAGATCCTTCAGGTCCTCTTCCGTGATCAGAACATCACTTTCCTTCAATGCTTCCGCGGCGTTCCGGTCATCCACGCCTTTCAGCTTGAGAATGACCATATCTTTCTGGTAACGAACAGCTTCAATCTCATAGTTCCGGCTTTTTCCGCCCCGCTCCACGATAACCCGCTCCAGCTCCGCAAATCGCTCTTTGCAGTCTGAATAATGGTATACCTTCACTTCGCCCCGCAGGGCAACGGCATTGACGATTTTTCCGATTTTGATTTTTTCCATATGCTGTACTTTCCTTTTCGCATTTTCTGTAATAGCAAAGCAGGCACATATCTTACTTCCGTAAAACCATGTGCCTGAATTCCTGCTGCAATCTGAAACCGCCCGATGTGCCCGGCACCGATCGCCTACTCTTCTTCGGCGTTCTCTCCGTCCTTGACGATCTCCACAGTCACTTTTTTATTTTCTCTGGTTGCGGCAGCCTTAACAACGACACGAAGCGCCTTCGCAATTCTGCCCTGTTTGCCGATCACCTTCCCCATGTCATCGGGGTCAACCTTCAGCTCGATCACAGTTCCCTGACGGGTGGATGTCTCCGTGACAACCACATTTTCAGGCTTGTCCACCAGTGACTTCGCAATTGCTTCAACCAATTTAGTCATTCGTTTTCACCGCTTCCTTATACTTGATACTGGGTTCGATCCATCCGGATTATTCGATAATACCGGACTTTTTGAACAGTACCTTTACGGTATCGGTAGGCTGTGCGCCGTCTTCCAGCCACTTTTTCGCCTTCTCCTCGTCGATTTTAATGACCTTCGGATCCTTCATCGGATCGTAATAACCGATCTCTTCGATGAATTTGCCGTCTCTCGGTGCTCTGGAATCTGCAACTACCACTCTGTAGAAAGGTTTCTTATGTGCGCCCATTCTTCTTAATCTGATCTTTACCATTTTTCATGTCCTCCTTAAAATAATCCTTTGAGTTTTTTATTTTTCTTCATGAAGTTCGGATTGTTAAACTGTTTCATCAGTTTCTTCGCGTCTTCATATTTTCTGATTAAGCTGTTGATCTTGCTCACCGGCTGGCCGCAGCCTGCAGAGATCCGTTTCCGCCTGCTGGCGTTCAGAATGGAAGGATTCTTTCTTTCTTCCAGCGTCATAGACTGGATGATCGCTTCCATCTGCCGGAATTCCTTCTCGCTCTTTTCGATCTCCTCATCGCTGACCGCCTTGCGGTTCATTCCGGGAAGCATCTCCAGCATCTTCCCGATGCCGCCCATGTTTCTGACTTCACCCATCTGATCCAGAAAATCTTCGAGGGTGAACTCGTTCTTTTTCAGCTTCTTTTCCAGTTTGGCGGCTTTCGCCTCGTCAAAATTCTCCTGGGCTTTTTCTATCAGTGAAAGCATGTCTCCCATTCCAAGGATTCTGCTCGCCATTCTCTCCGGGTGGAACGGTTCCAGGGCATCCATTTTTTCGCCCATACCGATAAATTTAATCGGCCGACCCGTCACTTTCTTCGCGGAAAGTGCCGCACCGCCTCTGGAATCGCCATCCATCTTCGTCATAATGATGCCGTCAATGCCCAGCCGCTCATTGAAGCCTTCTGCCGCATTGACCGCATCCTGTCCGGTCAGCGCATCGACTACCAGCAGGATCTCATGCGGTTTCACAGCTTTCTTCACCCGCACCAGTTCTTCCATCAGCGCGTCATCGATCTGCAGCCGCCCTGCGGTATCGACGATCAGCACATCGAAGCCTTTTCTCTGGGCCTCTTTCACAGCTGCCAGCGCGATATCCTCCGCAACCCGGCTCTCCCGATCGGTGTAAACCGGCACGTCCACGCTCTTTCCCACCACTTCCAGCTGGTCGATGGCCGCCGGACGATAGATGTCACAGGCGCAAAGCATCGGTTTCTTGCCGTTCTTTTTCAGCCAGGCTGCCAGTTTGCCGCATGTGGTCGTCTTGCCGGTACCCTGCAGGCCCACCATCAGCAGAACCGTAAACCCGCTCGGCGAGTAGGTCAGCTTGCTGCCGGTGCCTCCCATGAGGCTGATCAGCTCCTCGTTTACGATCTTGATAACCTGCTGGCCCGGAGTCAGACTTTCCAGCACTTCTGCACCAAGGCATTTCTCCTTCACCGCGGCAACAAATTCCTTTACCACCTTGAAGTTCACATCAGCTTCCAGAAGCGCCAGCTTGACTTCCCGCATGGCTTCATTGATGTCCGCTTCCTTCAGTACGCCTTTTCCCCGCAGCTTCTTGAATGTTCCCTGTAGTTTCTCCGATAAATTCTCAAATGCCATATATTCCTCCGGCAATTCGCCTTATTCTTCTTCGAGGCCTGCAATGATGCGCTTTATGTGCTGCAGCCTTTCCAGCAGAACCGGACTGCCGGACTGTTTCCTGACTGCTTCGGTGACCGCATCGATTTCGGTTTCTATTTCTTCCAGAGCCTGACTGGATCTCACAAATTTCTCCACCAGGCCCAGTTTCCTTTCGTATTCCGACAGCGACTGCTCCGCCTTTTTCAGTGTGTCATGGACCGCCTGCCGGGAAATGCCGAATTCATCGGCAATCTCCGAAAGGGTCAGGTTTTCCTCATGATAGAGGGACATGACCTGCCTCTGTTTCTCCGTCAGCAGCTGTCCGTAAAAATCATAGAGCAGACTGGTTTCTGCGATCTTATCCATTTATTTCACTCCCTGGTGTTAAGCTGCATAGCTTGACACCTTAAAGAGTGTAACATAAATAAAAAGCGCTGTCAAGGCTTTTTATTTGACAGCGCCTGTTTTTTTAGTAATTTTTCAGCAGTTCTGCGATGGCCGTATCCAGGATTCGCGGTCTATCCTGTCCGTTTTATTTCCTTACCTCTGCAACATAGCTGACGCGGAAGCTTCCGTTCAGGTCAATCAGCTCCTGGATCAGATCCGCATCGGTCATGCCGGAAAGATTTTTGTGCTGCGCCAGGATGCCAAGCAGGGACGCAAGATCCGAAGAGCTTTCCGGGATAAAGTTTTCCACCGTGCAGTTTTCCAGTTTATATTCCTTCTTCATGTCGCTGACCGCATCATCATATGTGCCGATGGCATCGATCAGACCGTTCTCCAGGGCCTGCTTCGCCGTATAGATTCTGCCGTCCGCCAGCTTTCTGACCTTTTCCTCCTTCATATCTCTTCCCTCTGCGACGATTCCCACGAACTGGTCGTAGGCCTCGTCAATCAGACTCTGAAAAATTTCATGCTGTTCTTCGGTCATCGGCTCCATGCTGCTGCCCATCGCTTTGTTCTTTCCGGAAGTGATGGTCGTGGTTCGGATTCCCAGGTTATCCAGCAGCTCGCTGATATCTGTAAAGGTGCCCATTGTCACACCAATGGATCCGGTCCAGCAGTTGCGGTTGGCAATGATCTTGTCGCAGGACGCAGAGATGTAGTATCCGCCGGAAGTCGCCTGCGACTGCATCGCCGAATATACCGGCCGTCCTGTGGTTTCCTGATATTCCTTCACCTTCAGATACAGCTCATCCGAAGCAAACACGCTGCCTCCCGGTGTATTGACAGAAAGAATCATTCCCTTATTATGTACATCGCTCATCATGACATCGATGGCATTCAGCAGATACTGGTGGTTGTAGGTTCCTGTTCCATATTCATCGATTTCACCGTCGACATAGATCGTGCCGATATAGTCATGGTCAAAATCCGCCGTCACTTCATCGGATGGATCGGAAGAGCCAAATGCGTCGGCGAACTTGTCTGCGACCCGGTTGCACCCTGCCATAAGAATCACCGCACATACCACGATGATTCCGAAGATCAGCAGGCCCTTTCCCCATCCCGGCATTTTCTTTTTTTTCTGATTCAGCACCACGGTCTGACGCTGTTTTTGTGGCTGTTCCTGGTTCGGCTGCTGCTCCGGCTGCGATGGCTGCTCCGGCTGCGGCTGACCAGGCAGATTGCTGTTTTCATACTGATCCAAAATAAATTCCTCCTCTTGCTGCAGATCTTTTACTGCTATTTCTACTGTTATATACACTGACTGCCGCCATTATATCATGATTTATCACGCCAGAAAAGATTTTTTGTGCTCTGGCAGAAGCAGAATGTGGAAACCGGTTGACAGTGTACTATGTCTCATGGTACACTTAGTACGCAAAAGGGATTTCATATACACCATGAAAGGGGGATTCAAATGTTCGAACTTGACCTGAAAAGTCGGAAATCCATCTACGAACAGGTCATGGACAATCTGAAAGAGCAGATTATGACAGGAACGCTGCAGGCCGGCGAAAAACTTCCGTCCGTGCGGGAGCTGTCCAAGGCCATCGCCGTCAATCCCAACACGATTCAGAAAGCGTACCGGGAGCTGGAGCGTCAGGGCTACATCTATACCACGTCAGGGGTGGGAACCTTCGTGGCAGACCGCAGCCAGGTGCATACCGACCCGCGTGCGCTGGAAATCGCGAAAAAGAATTTTGACGAGGCATTCCGCCAGCTGCTCTACCTGGGCCTGACGTATCAGGAGGCCCGGGAGACCGCCATGACCATTATGGAAGAAAGGAGACCCGACTATGATTAAAATAGAAAATGTCACGAAGCGTTTCGACGGGTACGCCGCACTGGATCATTTCAGCCTGACCGTACCGAAGGGCGCCATCTACGGCCTCATGGGCCTCAACGGCGCCGGCAAAACCACCATTATCAAGCATCTTTCCGGCCTGCTGATCCAGGACGAGGGTACCATCACTATCGACAATCAGGAAATCGAGGGCAATGAAGCCCTGAAGGCCCGGATGGCCGTCATTCCCGACGAGCTGTTCTTTTTCCGAGGCTACAACCTGATCCAGATGAGCAGATTTCACCGCAAAATCTACCCGCTCTGGGATGAGGACCGTTTTCAGGCCATGATGGCCGATTTCGGGCTGCCGGAGAAAGGAACGATCGGAAAGTTTTCCAAGGGAATGAAGAAGCAGGCCGCCTTCTGTCTGGCACTGGCCGGAAAGCCCGATTACCTGATTCTGGATGAGCCGGTGGACGGCCTGGATCCCATCGTGCGCCGCAAACTGTGGCACTACATTATGGACGATGTGGCCGACCGGGAAATGACCGTGCTGGTTTCTTCCCATAATGCCAAAGAAATGGAAGACATCTGCAACTATATCGGCATTATCGCCGACGGCCGCATGGTCTTCGAAGGCGACCTGCTGGAGCTTATGCCTGCAACCATCGAGGAGATTTTCATCGAAAAGCTGGGAGGTGCACCGAATGAAAAATAAGAGAATTTTCAGCCTCTCCGGGGCGCTGATCACCGAAAATCTGAAAATGTACTGGTATCTGCCGGCCCTGTCCTTCATCGCTTACTTCATGGCAGGCATCTTCCCGCTGATCATGGACAGCAGCCTGCGGACGGATCCCGAACGCACCTATCTGGAAGATTCCATCAATAATATGAATTTCTTCTTCGGTCTGCTGCTGGCGGCGGTGCCGCTGATTGCAGCTGTCATGGTGATGGGATTTCTCCATAAGCCGGCCCGGGCCATGGCCATCCATGCCCAGCCGTTTTCCAGAAACCGGATCTACTGTTCCCAGATTCTCACCGGCTGGCTCCTGTGCGTCCTTCCGGTGGCGGCGATGACCCTGCTGTATCTTTTTCTCGCCGGCATGCCGATAGCATCCCTGCACTGGGGATTCAGCTCCATCGCTATCCTCACCTTCTTCTACGGCACTTTCGTGCTGGCAGGAAGTCTGGTGGGAAGCAGCGTCATGCAGGTGCTGCTGTCCGGTGTGTTCTTCGGCATCGTGCCGCTGATCCTCTGGCTGGTGTCCTGCTACTGCGAAAACTTCCTGAACGGGTTCTATACCATGCCGGAATGGCTGGTTAATCTGATGGAAAATTCCAATCCGCTGCTCCGGCTGGTAATGGAAACGGGCAGTGACGATCCGGTTCCGCTTTCTGCCGCTCTGCTGTATCTGGCAGCCGGTCTGGTTATGGTGATTCTGGCGGGACTGGCTTACGAACGGGCACGGCTTGAAAGAGTGGGCGATTCCATGATGTACCGTCTGTTCGAAGAGATCATCACATGGCTTGTGGTCTTCGTGGGCATGACCGTCTTCGGCTTCTTCTTCTACGGCACTCTGGACAGCCGGTCCATGATGCTGGTGGGTATGGCGGTAGGCCTGCTGCTGTCCTTCGTCATCGTGAAGATCATCATCGCCCGCTCCATCAAAATCCTCACGAAGCAAAATCTTCTCTCCCTGGGGATCTTCGCCGTGCTGGCGGCTCTCTTTACCGGCATCGTCATGTTCGACCTGGCCGGCTACGGCAGATGGGTGCCGGATGTGGAGGATGTGGCTTCCGTGGACAGCGATTCCATTTATTATAACGATGGCTATAACTATTATCAGTTTGCAGATGATTTTAACAAGGAAAACGAAACCCTCACTTCACCGGATGCCATCGAAAAAGTGGTGGCGCTGCATCAGTATGCGGCAGCGCACAGTCTGGGAGATCAGGAATACACGGCACTGGCACAGGAATCCGGAAATAACCCGAAAAAGTATGTGCACCTGACCTTCCGCTACGAAATGAAAGACGGCAGCCGCCGCGACCGCATGTACCGGGTGGAAATGACTGAAGAAATGGTCCGCCTGCTCAATGAAGTCCTCTCCTGTGAAGAGTACCGTGCCGATGCCTGTCTGTCAGAACAGATCACCGCAGAAAACGTTTCCTATATTTACATCAGTGTTTACGACAGTACCTGGGAAAAATACGGATACGATGCGGAAGCTGCATCAGAAGAAGAGACCGCTGATGCAGAAGCAGTGCCGGAAATGACCAGAACAGTGAATACGGCAGAGGCAAAGGACGCTGCCGAATATGAGGCGGTAGTGACCATCAATAATCCGGAGGAAATCGAAGACTTCCTTGCAGCTCTGCGAAAAGACGATTATAACAGGATCTATACGGTGGAACTTTCGGACGATACGAAGAACAAGATCACAGACGATGATTGTCTGTCGGTCTACTGCTCCATCGTAATGAAAGAAGGTGCTGCCGGTACAGCTTCTCCGGAAACAGCTGGCTCTTCTTCCCTGATTCAGATCGATTCTGTCTATCCGAAGGACGCTGATACTGCCACTGTGGATTTCAGTCTCAACGGACAGGACAGAGAAAGTCTCCGCCTTCTCCGTGAGATGCTTTACGCGGAAGGATATCAAAACCATGCAAAGCTGCTTGAAAAATACTAAGTATTATCACACGTTCATCGTCCGGCGCAGGGCAATGCAACCTGACCCGCGGCGGAACCATCAAGGAGTTTTTGTCATGTTACGGAAAAAACGGTCCGCGTATCAGAACCTGCCTCTACGCACATAATAATCTTGCAGTCTGCGAATTCTTTGAATCTCTGGGCGTGAGACTGACCCAGTGGGAAGACGGGAAGATCTTTCCCGCCTCCATGGACGCCCATGAAGTGCGGGATGCACTGGTCCGCACTGCGGAGACTGGCGGCGTGCGCATCAGAACCGGCTGTGGAATTACAAAGATTGCATCCATCCCTTACGGCGGATGTTCCTACCCTTTCACAGAGCTTTCGGGCATCAACTTTCCGCAGGCCGGAATCACCCTGCGGGACCGGGAGACTTCTGCTCCGCTTTTTTCCGCTTCCGGCTGCCTGCTGCTGACCCACCGGAATTTTTCCGGTCCGGTGATTTTGAACAACTCCCGCTCTGTGAAAAACGGGATGGGGCTTGAAATAAATTTCGTTTTCCCATATACTATAGATAGTATACTTGCACGGATGAAAAAAGATTTTTCCGCAAACCCGCGGCGCATTGAACACTGGCTGGCTGAAAGCTATGGCCTGCCGAAACGATTTTGCGAAGCGGCGGCACGGGAAATCGGGCTCCCCGGACAGAAGGTCTCCGGACTTTCCGGACAGCAGATGCGAAAGCTGGCAGAAACTATTTCTGCCTGGAAATACACCGTCAGCGGACTGGCAGGCTTCGGACAAGCCATGCTTACCTGCGGCGGCGTATCCCTTTCGGAGCTCAGTCTGAAAACTATGGAAGCCAGAAATCATCCCGGTCTGTATCTGGCAGGCGAAGTGCTTGACATCGATGGGGACACCGGAGGCTATAACCTCCAGTTTGCCTTCGCTTCTGCCGCAGCCGCAGCCCGTGCGCTGGAAAAGGACACCGTCGGCTGCTGACGATATTTACGAAAGAGGTATTCTGAATGAGGAAAAAATTTCTGAAATGTATTTCTGTTGCTCTGATGGCAGTGCTGATGATCACGGCCCTGCCGGCAGAGTTTTCTTACGCTGCTCTGGATGAAGTAAATGAGCCTGCACAGGTCACAACCTTTAAGTCTACGGAGAACTTCGATCTGGAATATCTGCGCGGCTACGTCACCAAAGACGATGACCGGGTCCTGAAGGTTGTATATCGCACACCGCTGGAAACCAGCCTGTTCCGTCTTTCCCTGTATCGAATCGGCGAAAACAAGGGAGATATGAATCTGGATATTTTCGTTACGCCGAAGATTCAGGCTGCATCAGACGGCACACAAACCTATAATTTCACCTATTATCTCAACATGGAGGAATATAACATTCCTGACGGCAAATACAACATCTATATCCGCCGCTGTGCCACTGCCATCGATGCGGCGAACCTGAAGTACACGACCAGCGGCGTGCTGAACAAGAACATGGTGCTGCAGGTGGAAAACGGCCATGTGAAACTGCTGCGCTATATGGATGTCATCAACTATAACCGGGAGATTAAGGCCATCGGCGATCTGTACGATACCAGCCGCTATCTGGATCAGACGCTGGAGGACATCAGATTCTGTTTGCGGAATCCATCCACCAATGTCTATGCCACCATGACAGCGGATAAGATTTCTTTCATACGTTCTGTTTCCGACCGGGTTTGCAGCGGTGCTTCCACTGACTACGAGAAGCTGCTGCGGATTTATGAATATACGGCAGGCAATTTTTACTATGACAAGGTTGCCTTTCAGACCCATTCCAATCAATATGCGGATCCGTACGAAAATATCCGCAGCTTTGAGTATGGGCTGACCACGGCCAACAGTCGGAGCGGTCATGTGTTCACCACCTGTCAGGGCTATTCGGCCATCTTCCTTGCGCTGGCAAGAGCCCAGGGCATTCCGGTCCGGTTTGTTTACGGACACCGTCTGGCGGTTCCGTCCAATGACTGGATCACAGAAAGCAACATCAATGTAAAGGATCACTGGTGGGTCGAAGCTTATGTAAACGGTCGATGGGTCTTTGTGGATCCTACCGTAGGCACCACCAATGCATACAACAGCAATACCGGAAAATGGACATACACCGGCGTGACCAACTACACGTATTTTGATCCGTCGGAAGAACAGATTTCCACCAGTCACATGTATTTCAACATTTATCCGGACTACCGCTTCGGCTATTATCTGGATAACTCATATGAAGAAGGCGTGTTGCTGGATTTCCTGAACGCATACTCTGAGGTGAATGCGGACAGCGATGATTATCTGGGCGGTTATGACTTTGGTTACGACTATGGATACAGCTACGGATACGGCTCGAACAGCTATGGCAGCACGGTGCGCATTCAGAACGGTAAGCTGCTGAACAAGAACTATACCCCGTCGGATAAGAAAACCTGGGGTGACGGCACCAA
>JALEHL010000007.1 GCA_022770665.1 Bacillota bacterium | reverse complement strand
TGTGCGGCACCCTGATGGAGCAGGAAAGCGGAAAACCGCTGCTGGAAAATGGACGAAAGATTACGGCAGAACAGATCTTCCGCCCGCAGAGCGAAGAAGGCTCTGTGGAAATGACCTTCTGTTTTGACGGAAGCAAGCTGGGAGGAAGAAACGTGGTCGTCTTTGAAAAACTGTATCTTCTGGTGGACACGGACGGTGACGGAACCTGTGACGCGAGAAAGCAGGTGGCAGGACATGAGGATATCCATGATGCAGGCCAGACCGTGAAGCTGGAGAAACCGGATACGCCGGACCAGCCGCAGAAACCGGCCAGACCGGAAACACCGGCAAAGGTGCCAAAGACCGGCGATACAACCGGGGGTATGATTTATCTTGCACTCATGGCGTTCTCCATGGTGCTTTTTACTGTGATTATGGCCTGCGAAAGAAGCCGCAGGAGAAAAGGAGAAAAAAATGAAGTGGAATCATGATTTGTATCTGAAAACGGAAAAGGCAGATTTATTCATTGAACAGGAAATCGATGAATCGGAAAAGCAGCATCTGCAGATCTATCTGAAGAAGCTGAAACCGGAAGAGAAGGAGGAAAGTCATGCCGACATTTAACAGCTTTGCAGAATATGTACAGAGCCATATTCGGGAGTATTTCCCGCCGGAGCAGAAAGCGGACATGAACATCTCCCTGGAGAAGGTGCTGAAAGGAAACGGGCAGCAAAAAGTCGCCCTGCTGATTTCCACCGGAGAAGATCCTACGCAGGCGGTGTTCTATCTGGAGGATCTGTATCAGTATTTCATCCATGGAATGGATGTGCAGACCATACTTCGAAGCATCGCAGCGCAGTATCAGTATGCGGACAGACCACAGCTTGATGTAAGCCGGATTACGGATTTTTCCTATATGAAAGACAAAATCGGTTACCGGATTATGAACGCCGAGATGAATGGGAGGCTCCTGGAGGATCACCTCTGGGAGCCGGTCTGCAATCTGGCCAAGGCATATCAGCTGATGCATACAGACCAGACAGGCAGCGTCAGGACACTGCTTCCGGCGCATATCCTGAAGGTCTGGGATATCTCCAGAGAGGAACTGGATGCGATTGCTGCAGCCAACATGAAAAAGAAGTATCCTCCGGCGCTGTATTCTCTGGATGAAATGCTTCTGGGAGAGGACGGACCGGTGAACCTGATGGGCGAGGAGGATCCGGGCTTTCGAACGGGTCTTTTTTGCCTGACCGATGTAAACGGCGTGGCAGGAGCTTCCGTGGTGCTGTATCCCGGCGTTCTGGAGCAGGTGCAGCGCATGCTGGGGGATGACCTGGTGGTGATTCCGTCTTCCGTGGAGGAGGTACTGATCCTGCCGAAATCCTCTGCCATGCCGGATAGAGTCCTTGGCAATATGGTGCGGGAGGTCAACCGCACCATGGACCGGAAGCTGGTACTTTCCGACAGAGCATACGCCTTTACGAAAGAAAAACCGTATCTCCATGAGATTCCAGGCTCCCTGGTGCGCAGATGGGAACGAAGAAAGGACGAACGATGAAAATAGAGGAAACCATGCCGACATACAGAGAATTTTTGTTTTATGTAAAGGAAAACATCCTGCAGTATATGCCGCCGTCCTATCGGGATCATAAGGTGAAACTGATACAGAATGTGAAGGATAACGATCAGAAGATGGAAGGCATTACAATTCAGGAAGGGAAAAAGACGGTGGAAATGTGTCCTGCCGTTTATCTGGAAACCTACTATGTTCAGTTTCTCAGCGGGAGAGACATCGATGATGTCATGCACGGGATTGCCGCAGAATATCTGCAGGCAGTTCAGTTCCAGGAGCGATTGCCGCTGCCGAACCTGCTGGATTTTGGCGTCGCAAAATCCAGAATACAGTACCGTATTCTGAACCAAAGGATGAATCGGGACCGACTCCGGGATGCGGTGTATCACCCGGTAGAAGATCTGGCCAAGGTTTACATGATCACAGGACAGCGGGTTCATGGATTTGAATATGCCGCGGTCATCCGAAAGGATATCCTGCAGGAATGGGGCATCACGGAGCATGAACTGGAGCAGGTTGCTGAGCGGAACATGAAAAGAAACTTCCATCCGGTGCTGATTGCAGGATCCGAAGAGAGACAGGAACTTACGCCGAAGCAGCGCCACCAGAAGAATCTGCTGACCCGAGAGAAAGATGTCTGCAGGGAAATGCTTTTTGTCCTGACCAATGAAGAGCGAAGCCTCGGTGCAACAGCAATCCTGCTGCCGGATATGGCGATGCAGATTCACAAAAGGATCGGCGATGACTACTATATTCTCCCGGTATCTCTGGATGAGGTGCTGATTGCACCGAAACGATTCTCCACGACGCCGAAAAAGCTGGGCGCGATGCTCCGTGAAGCAAACCAGTCCATTCCGCGGGAAGTGATTTTGTCGGACTGCGTGTATGAATTTACCCGGGAAAATCCGCAGATCCGGCGCGTACCCGAATCCATGCTGCAAAAAGAAAAAGACGGGAGGAACGAGCGTTGAGCGAAAGGGAAGAAAGCAGAAAAATCCGGGTTGTATATATCAAACCGGGGGAGAAGCCCGAAATCCGGGAACTGGAAGATACCCTGGAGGCCTGTCAGGAAGCGGTGGGAGGCTGGATCGAAATGTTTCAGCCCTTTGATGACGGTACTGCCATCATCTGCAACGAAGAGGGAAAGGCAAACGGAATGGAGCTGAACCGGCTCATTGAGGATGACTGCGGAAAGGTCATCGACATTATAGCCGGGCCTTTTTTTATCTGCCGGGTGCCCGATGACAGCGACCGATTTGAAAGCCTGACCAGAGCACAGGCAGAGAAATATATGCGGAAATATCGCGATCCGGAATACTTCACGCCGACAGAGCATGGCATTCTGGTTAACCGAATCCGACCATCCAGGCCAAAAGAAAAAGGCAGGGAGCGGTAGCGGCACGCTGACACGCCGCCCCTGATTTGTATTAGCAAGCAGACCCTTTCTACTCCTGGTGCGAGTAGAAAGGGGAATGCTTCAGGGGAGGCCCCTGAAACCCCCTAACAATCACATAATGATAGAGGAGTGAAAACGATAGTTTGTAAATAGCAGATAATAGAGGTATAATATGTTAAGTAATATTTATTAGGTAATTGCGAAACGAATTTCCGAGAATGGAGAATTGAGGGGAAGACTCTGGAAAAGAGGAGTCCTAAAAGCTCCAGTGATCCGAGGGTAAGGCTCAGAAAGGAAAATATAATGGGATAGGCTGAATCAGCGCACAACA
>JALEHL010000123.1 GCA_022770665.1 Bacillota bacterium | reverse complement strand
ATAAAAAGAGGAGCGCTTCGCGCTCCTCTTCTGTTTCCTCTGTCTTTCGTTCCGCTTTCTGCGATTATTCGATGATCTCCGTTACTACGCCGGATCCTACCGTTCTGCCGCCTTCTCTGATTGCGAAACGCAGTCCTTCTTCGATTGCGATCGGGGTGATCAGGTCGATCTCCATGATGATGTTATCTCCCGGCATGCACATCTCTGTGCCTTCCGGCAGCTTCAGATCTCCCGTTACATCCGTTGTTCTGAAATAGAACTGCGGTCTGTAGCCGTTGAAGAACGGTGTATGTCTGCCGCCTTCTTCCTTCTTCAGCACGTATACCTGTCCTTTGAACTTCGTATGCGGATGAATCGTTCCCGGTTTGCACAGTACCTGTCCTCTTTCGATTTCATTCCTCTGTACGCCTCTCAGCAGTGCGCCGATATTGTCTCCCGTTTCTGCCTTGTCCAGCAGCTTTCTGAACATTTCCACGCCCGTTACGACGACTTTTCTCTTCTCTTCGGTCAGTCCTACGATCTCTACTTCATCGCCGACTTCCAGAACGCCTCTCTCTACTCTTCCCGTTGCTACGGTTCCGCGTCCTGTAATGGAGAATACGTCTTCTACCGGCATCAGGAACGGCTTGTCGTTATCTCTCTTCGGTTCCGGAATGTAGCTGTCGATTGCTTCGAACAGTTCGATGATCTTGTCTCCCCACGGACCGTTCGGATCTTCCAGTGCGCCCAGCGCGGATCCTCTGATAATCGGTGTGTCATCGCCCGGGAAGTCATATTCATCCAGCAGCTCTCTTACTTCCATTTCCACCAGATCCAGCAGCTCTTCATCATCGACCATATCGCACTTGTTCAGGAATACGATGATGTATGGCACGCCTACCTGTCTGGACAGCAGAATGTGCTCTCTGGTCTGCGGCATCGGTCCGTCCGTTGCTGCTACTACCAGAATCGCTCCGTCCATCTGTGCTGCGCCGGTGATCATGTTCTTTACATAGTCCGCGTGTCCCGGGCAGTCAACGTGTGCATAGTGTCTGTTCGGTGTCTCATATTCCACGTGTGCGGTGGAAATGGTGATACCTCTTTCTCTTTCTTCCGGCGCCTTATCGATCTGGTCGAAGTCTACCTTCTGGCCCAGGCCGTATCTTTCATACAGCGTCTTGGTGATTGCTGCGGTCAGCGTAGTCTTGCCGTGGTCTACGTGTCCGATGGTACCGATGTTAATATGCGGTTTGGTTCTTTCAAACTTCTGTTTTGCCATTTTTTTATCCTCCATAAATTTCAGAATGCCGGGATTGCCTGAGTCGAGTTCAATCTCCGCCTCGCAGGCAGATCCGGCACAATGATATTCACAATATTACTTGTTGATCTTTTCCAGCAGGCTGTCCGGCAGCTTTTCAAAGTGATCCATCTGCATTACGTATACGCCGCGGCCCTGCGTCTTGGAACGCAGATCAGTTGCATATCCGAACATCTCTGACAGCGGAACCATCGCTCTTACAGCAACGGCGCCCATATTCATGTCAGAGCCTTCGATTCTTCCTCTTCTGGAAGAAATGTCGCCGATCACATCACCCATATATTCTTCCGGAACCGTAACTTCCACCTTGAAGATCGGTTCCAGCAGAACCGGTTTCGCCTTCTTAACCGCTTCTCTGAATGCCATGGAAGCAGCAATCTTGAACGCCATTTCGGAAGAGTCGACTTCATGATAGGATCCATCGTACAGCTCTACGCCGACATCTACAACCTGATATCCAGCGATCGGACCGTTTTCCATAGCTTCCCGGATACCTTCCTCGATCTTCGGAATGTATTCCTTCGGAATCGCTCCGCCCACGATGGAGTTCTTGAATTCGAAGCCTTCACCCGGCTCTCTCGGATAAACCTTGATCTTGACATGACCGTACTGACCACGTCCGCCGGACTGCTTCGCGTACTTGTTGTCCACATCCGCCGTTGCAGTGATCGTTTCCTTGTAGGAAACCTGCGGCTTGCCGACATTGGCTTCTACTTTGAATTCACGCATCAGTCTGTCTACGATGATTTCCAGATGCAGTTCACCCATGCCTGCGATAATTGTCTGGCCCGTCTCTTCATTGGTATAGGTTTTGAAGGTCGGGTCTTCTTCTGCCAGCTTGGCCAGCGCGATACCCATCTTTTCCTGACCTGCCTTTGTCTTCGGCTCGATCGCGATCTCAATAACCGGTTCCGGGAATTCCATAGATTCCAGTACGATTTCATGATCTGCATCACACAGGGTATCACCGGTAGTCGTATCCTTTAAGCCGACTGCAGCCGCAATATCACCAGCATAAACTTCCTGGATCTCTTCTCTCTTATTGGCATGCATCTGCAGAATACGTCCGATTCTTTCCTTCTTGCCCTTCACGGAGTTATAAACGTAGGAGCCAGAAGTCAGATGACCGGAATATACTCTGAAGAATGCCAGTTTTCCTACAAACGGGTCGGCCATAATCTTAAACGCCAGCGCGGAGAACGGCTCTGTATCGCTGGTGTGCCTTACATCCTCTTCACCGGTTTCCGGATTGATTCCTTTAATCGGCGGAATATCCAGCGGAGACGGCATATAATCAACAACTGCGTCCAGCAGCATCTGAACGCCCTTGTTTCTATATGCGGAGCCGCAAAGCATCGGCACCATTCTGCAGGCGATGGTTTCCTTACGGATGGTGGACTTGATCTCATCGACGGTCAGTTCTTCACCCTCCAGGAATTTCATCATCAGTTCCTCGTCTGTTTCAGCAACAGACTCGATCATCTTTTCTCTCCACTCCTGCGCTTCATCCATCATATCTGCTGGAATGTCTGTAATTTCAAACTGTTTTCCCAGCTCATCCTTATAGATCTCTGCCTTCATCGTGATCAGGTCAATGATTCCGACGAAACTGTCTTCAGCACCGATCGGCAGCTGCACAGGTACCGCATTGGCCTTCAGTCTGTCTTTCACCATATTGATGACTCTGAAGTAATCCGCACCCATGATGTCCATCTTATTAACGAAAATCATTCTCGGAACACCGTACTTTTCAGCCTGTCTCCATACGGTTTCAGACTGCGGCTCTACACCGCCCTTGGCGCAGAGCACCGTTACAGCTCCGTCCAGCACACGCAGAGAACGTTCTACCTCTACCGTAAAGTCCACGTGTCCCGGGGTATCGATTATGTTAATTCTTGTGTTTTTCCATTGTGCTGTAGTAGCGGCAGAGGTAATTGTGATACCACGTTCCTGTTCCTGTTCCATCCAGTCCATCGTGGCGGAGCCATCGTGAGTCTCGCCGATCTTATGGGTCTTACCGGTGTAGAAAAGGATACGTTCCGTCGTGGTGGTCTTGCCCGCATCGATGTGGGCCATGATACCAATATTTCTGGTTCTTTCAAGCGGAAATTGTCTTGGCATCTTGTTTCCTCCCTTCTACTGTTCTGTTCAGGCGGAATATGCGGAAAGCCGCATATCCTACCATCTGAAATGCGCGAATGCCCTGTTGGCATCTGCCATCTTGTGTGTATCTTCCTTCTTCTTTACAGATGCACCAGTATTGTTTGCTGCATCCATCAGTTCCTTGGCCAGTCTTTCAGCCATGGTCTTTTCGCCTCTGGCTCTGGTGTACTTGGTCAGCCATCTTAAGCCCAGAGTCTGTCTTCTTTCAGCTCTTACTTCAACTGGAACCTGGTAGTTCGCACCACCAATTCTCTTTGCTTTTACTTCCAGTACCGGCATGATGTTGTTTAATGCCTTCTCGAATACTTCCAGCGGCTCTTCACCGGTCTGCTCCTTGATCATGTCAAAAGCGCCGTATACGATATTCTGTGCTACACCCTTCTTGCCGTCCAGCATAATGCTGTTGATCAGCTTGGCAACTGCAACACTTCCGTAAACCGGATCTGGAAGAACTTCTCTCTTTGGTATATTACCTTTTCTTGACACTTCTCTTCCCTCCTCGCCAGCAGCCTTGATTCTGTCTTATCTAGTACAAAGCTGCCTGCGCAATACTTCATTTTTTAATTGCACATTTCCTTCACCCTCCGCTCCGCAAAATCTGCAGGCCGGGGGATTACTCTGCCAGAGCCGGCAATTACTATGCTCTGTCAGTGTCTGGTGACGGGGTACTCGACCGCTTACCTGCCGTCGCAAGGACGGTCATAAGGGCCGCGAGCGCACTCTGTATTTATAGGAATAAAAAGGGCGCTACTATTTCCCGATAATTGGCTGTTTCTTACTTTTTCGCCTTTGCAGCCTTAGGTCTCTTGGCACCATACTTGGAACGTGCCTGAAGTCTGTTGTTTACGCCGGCTGTATCCAGAGTACCTCTGATGATGTGATATCTCACACCAGGTAAGTCCTTAACTCTTCCGCCTCTGATCAGTACAACACTGTGTTCCTGCAGGTTGTGACCGATACCCGGGATATAAGCAGTTACTTCAATACCGTTGGTCAGCTTAACTCTTGCTACTTTTCTCAATGCGGAGTTTGGCTTCTTCGGGGTAACCGTTTTCACTGACGTGCAAACGCCTCTCTTCTGCGGGGAGTCTGTGTCAGTTGCAACTCTCTTCAGGGAATTCATTCCCTTATTCAGAGCTGGCGCTGTGGATTTCTTTGCAGCACTGGTTCTACCCTGACGTACTAATTGATTGATAGTAGGCATCCTTTTTTCTCCTTTCTTTCTGGAATATTTTTTATTATACTCAAGCTAAGCCGACCTGATACATCAGGTCGGCAAAACTCAAAGCCAAAAATTATTCTACCACGAAATTGTCTTTTCTGTCAACGAATTTCGTTAATCCAGCTCTACGATTTCTGGAATCTCTCCGTCTTCCGTCGGCAGATCGCTGCTTTCAGCTGGCGTTTCTGCGAAATCATCTCCGGTTACATCCTCTGCGTCCGTTTCAGCGGCCTCGCCAGCTTCCACCGTGACATTCTCATCGTCCAGTCCGATTTCGTCTGCAGGGCCCAGTTCCTCTTCGTCTGCCGCGGCGCCTTCTTCCAGACGCTGTGCTTCCAGTTCCTGCTCCCGCAGATACTCGTCGATGATTTCCTGGTTGGCACCGTAATCAATTTCGATGTTCTTATACCGTTTCATGCCGGTACCGGCAGGAATCAGCTTGCCGATGATGACATTCTCTTTCAGGCCCGTCAGTTTGTCGTTCTTACCCTTGATCGCTGCATCAGTAAGCACTCTAGTGGTTTCCTGGAAGGATGCAGCAGACAGGAACGAGTTGGTGGCCAGAGATGCCTTGGTAATCCCAAGAAGCACACGTTTTGCGACGCACGGCTCGCCGTCCTTCTCAGCTGCAGCCGCATTGGCCTCTTCAATTTCGTATTTGCCGTACAGTCCGCCCGGAAGCAGATCTGTATCGCCGGCATCCTCAATCTTGTATTTTGACAGCATCTGGCTGACAATCACTTCGATATGTTTATCGTTGATATCAACACCCTGCTGCTTATATACACGCTGCACTTCCTTCAGAAGGTACTGGTATACGCCTTCCACGTCATTGAGACGGAGAATATCATGCGGATTCAGCGGGCCTCTGGTGATCTGTCCGCCGGCATACACCTGCTCGCCCACTTTCACATTCAGACGAGCGCCGTATGGGATCACATATTCTCTGTCCTGCTCCGCCTCACGGACGATGACCTGTGTCTTGTTGTCCTTTCTCGCTTCAATGGAAACCACGACACCATCGCCTTCGCAGATCTCTGCCAGGCCCTTCGGCTTTCTGGCTTCAAACAGTTCCTCAACCCTCGGAAGACCCTGTGTAATATCGCCACCGGCAACACCGCCTGTGTGGAAGGTTCTCATGGTCAGCTGCGTACCCGGCTCACCGATGGACTGTGCTGCGATAATACCGACAGCTTCACCGATATTGACTTCTTCACCGGTTGCCAGGTTTCTTCCATAGCACTTGGCGCAGATGCCGGTTCTGCTGTGGCAAGTCATGACCGCACGAATGGCAACGCTTTCGATGCCGGCTGCTTCAATCTGATCCGCGGCTGCTTCGCTGATTTCTTCATTTTGCTCCACAATGATCTCGCCGGTATTCGGATCGGTTACATCCAGCAGCGCAACTCTGCCGACGATTCTCTGTTTCAGAGGTTCGATCACTTCCTTGCCGTCAGTGAAAGCTCTGACTTCCACACCTTCATCGGTACCGCAGTCAAACTCTCGTACGATGACGTTGTGGGAGACATCAACCAGACGGCGGGTCAGATAACCGGAGTCCGCCGTACGCAGTGCCGTATCTGCCAGACCTTTCCGTGCACCGTTGGAGGAAATGAAGTATTCCAGAATCGACAGGCCTTCACGGAAGTTGGACTTGATCGGAATTTCTACGGTTTTACCGGTTGCATTGGCCATCAGACCACGCATGCCGCCGACCTGACGGATCTGGTTCTTGCTGCCTCGAGCACCGGAGTTTGCCATGATGAACAGGTTGTTCATCGGATCCAGAGAATCCATCAGAGCATCTGCCACATCGTCAGTTGCTTTCGACCAGATTTTGATAATCTGTTCATAGCGTTCCTGGTTGGACATGAGACCCATTCTGTAGGCCTTTTCATATTTATCAACTTCTGCTTCCGCAGCAGCTACGATATCCCACTTGTTTTCCGGAATCTCCATGTCGCTGACGCTGATGGTGATTGCCGCCTTGGTGGAATACTTGTAACCCATGGACTTGATGTAATCCAGCATGATGACCGTACCGGTATTTCCATGCTTGCGGTAGCATTTATCAATGATTTTTCCAAGTTTCTTTTTATCGCAGAGGAAGTCGATTTCCAGAGAGTACGGATCTTTCTCCCTGTCTACGAATCCAAGATCCTGCGGGATCTCCTGGTTGAAGATGAAACGGCCCACGGTGGATTCCACCAGTTTGCCGTCAGGATCCCCGTCCTTATACATTCTGACTTTCACTCTGGCATGAATTCCGACGACGCCTGTCTGATACGCCATAAGCATTTCATCCAGATCGGTAAAGACCTTTCCGTCGCCTTTTTCCGCATAGGTGTTTCTCTCCGGCACGCCGGGATGAGTCAGATAATAGCTTCCCAGAATCATGTCCTGCGTCGGAGTGGTGATCGGAGAGCCGTCCTTCGGCGCCAGGATGTTATTAACAGAAAGCATCAGGAACCTTGCTTCCGCCTGTGCTTCCACGGACAGAGGCACATGCACTGCCATCTGGTCGCCATCGAAGTCCGCATTGAAGGCAGTACATGCCAGCGGATGCAGCTTGATCGCCTTGCCTTCTACCAGGACCGGCTCGAACGCCTGAATACCCAGGCGGTGCAGAGTCGGCGCACGGTTCAGCATAACCGGATGTTCCTTGATAACACCTTCCAGCACATCCCATACTTCAGGCCGGACTTTTTCCACCATACGCTTCGCGCTCTTGATATTATGGGCGTAGCCCTGTTCCACCAGCTCCTTCATGATAAACGGCTTGAACAGTTCCAGGGCCATTTTTTTCGGCAGACCGCACTGGTAGAACTTCAGTTCCGGTCCTACAACGATTACCGAACGGCCGGAATAGTCTACACGCTTGCCCAGTAGGTTCTGACGGAAACGTCCCTGTTTGCCCTTCAGCATATCGGACAGGGATTTCAGCGGACGGGATCCCGGACCGGTCACAGGCCGTCCCCGCCGTCCGTTATCGATCAGAGAGTCCACTGCCTCCTGCAGCATTCTCTTCTCATTTCTCACAATAATGTCCGGAGCGCCCAGTTCCAGCAGGCGGTTCAGACGGTTGTTCCGGTTGATGACTCTTCTGTACAGGTCATTCAGGTCAGAGGTTGCAAACCGTCCGCCATCCAGCTGCACCATCGGGCGCAGGTCCGGCGGAATGACCGGGATCACATCAAGGATCATCCATTCCGGACGGTTGCCGGACTGGCGCAGCGCTTCAATCACTTCCAGCCGTCTTACGATTCTGACCTTTTTCTGTCCGGTCGCATTTTTCAGCTTACCTCTCAGATCTGCAGACAGCTCATCCAGATCGATCTGCTGCAGCAGCTCCTTGATGGTTTCCGCTCCCATTCCGGCCTTGAATTCATTTCCAGGCTGATCCTTGTACTGACGGTACTCCTGCTCTGTCAGAATCTGCTTGTAGGTCAGATCCGTATTGCCCGGATCGGTTACGATATATGCAGCGAAATACAGAACTTTTTCCAGATTTCTCGGCGTGATATCCAGGCACAGACCCATTCTGGACGGAATTCCCTTGAAGTACCAGATATGAGAAACCGGTGCGGCCAGTTTGATATGCCCCATTCTCTCTCTTCTGACCTTGGCCTTGGTCACCTCGACACCGCAGCGGTCGCAGACGATGCCTTTATAGCGGAGTCTCTTATATTTTCCGCAGTGGCATTCCCAGTCCTTGGTCGGTCCGAAGATCCGTTCGCAGTACAGACCGTCCCGCTCCGGCTTCAGCGTTCTGTAGTTGATGGTTTCCGGCTTGGTTACCTCACCGTGAGACCATTCCAGAATCTTTTCCGGAGACGCCAGATTGATCTGTATCGACTCAAAATTATTTAATTCATAATCATTGTTCACGTTATTGTTCAAAGGAGTCCCTCCCTTTTCTATTCCTCTTCTCTGAAATCATCCTCAAAATTCAGGTCAGCCTCTGTCGGTTCGTCGTCGAATCCGTCATCGCCGAATTCATCATCCTCCGGACCGGTCTCGGAATAGCCCGATTCGAAAAGCTTGTCGTCGCTCTCCAGCTCTTCTTCGATATCCATGATACTTTCGATGCCGGTGATGTCATCATCCATATCTCCCGCATCCCTGAACTGGACTTCTTCATCGTTTTCAGACAGGAGCTTCACATCCAGACCGAGGGCCTGCATTTCCTTGATCAGCACCTTAAAGGACTCCGGAATGCCAGGCTTCGGAATATTTTCACCCTTGACGATAGCCTCGTAGGTTTTCACTCTTCCTACAATATCGTCGGACTTGACGGTCAGGATCTCCTGCAGCGTGTAAGCGGCACCATATGCTTCCAGCGCCCATACTTCCATCTCTCCGAAACGCTGTCCGCCGAACTGCGCTTTACCGCCCAGCGGCTGCTGCGTCACCATGGAATACGGTCCGGTGCTTCTGGCGTGAATCTTATCATCAACCAGATGGTGGAGCTTCAGCATGTACATATATCCTACGGTGACCGGATTATCGAAGAATTCCCCGGTCCGCCCGTCACGCAGGCGGAGTTTTCCGGTCTTCGGATACCCGCATTCACCCAGCAGTTCAATAATATCTTTCTCGGTCGCGCCATCAAATACCGGCGTGGAAATATACCAGCCCTTCTTCTTGGCAGCCAGACCCAGATGCACCTCCAGTACCTGTCCGACATTCATTCGGGACGGCACACCCAGAGGATTCAGCATGACCTGCAGCGGCTGGCCGTTATCCATAAACGGCATATCCTCTTCCGGCAGGATCCGGGAGATAACACCCTTGTTTCCGTGGCGTCCTGCCATCTTGTCGCCGACGTTGATCTTACGCTTGGTGGCGATGTAGCAGCGAACCAGCTTGTTAACGCCTGGCGGCAGTTCATCACCGTTCTCTCTGCAGAAGATTTTCACATCCACGATAATGCCGGTTTCACCGTGAGGCACACGCAGAGATGTGTCGCGGACTTCTCTGGCCTTCTCGCCGAAAATCGCCCGCAGCAGCCGCTCTTCTGCAGTCAGCTCCGTTTCGCCCTTCGGCGTTACCTTGCCTACCAGAATATCTGAGGAGTTCACCTCCGCACCGATGCGGATAATGCCGTCCTCATCCAGGTCCTTCAACGCATCTTCCCCTACATTCGGAATATCGCGTGTGATTTCTTCCGGTCCGAGCTTGGTATCACGGGCTTCCGCCTCGTATTCCTCGATATGCAGAGAGGTCAGCACATCGTCCATCAGAAGGCGTTCGTTCAGGATGATTGCGTCTTCATAGTTGTAGCCTTCCCAGGTCATGAAGCCGATCAGCAGGTTCTTTCCCAGTGCAATTTCACCCAGATCCGTAGACGGGCCGTCTGCAATCACTTCCCCCGCCTCAATATGTTCGCCGTGACTTACAATCGGGCGCTGATTGATGCAGGTTCCCTGGTTGGAACGCTTGAATTTCAGCAGTTTATAGGTATCGGTACCGTTGTCTTCGTCTCTGCGGATTACAATCTTATCTGCATCCACATATTCCACGGTACCGGTGTTCTTCGCCAGAATCACCACGCCGGAGTCTCTCGCCGCCTTGTATTCCATACCGGTTCCTACAATCGGCGCTTCCGCTACCAGAAGAGGCACCGCCTGACGCTGCATGTTGGAGCCCATCAGGGCACGGTTGGCGTCATCGTTTTCCAGGAACGGAATCATGGCCGTTGCGACGGAAACTACCTGCTTCGGCGATACGTCCATGTAATCGATGTGTTCTCTCGGAACCAGAGCGATTTCACCGTGTTCTCCGCGGGAAGCCACCTTGGCATTGACGAAGTGGCCTTCGCTGTCCAGCGGCTCGTTTGCCTGGGCGATGATCATCATTTCTTCCTCGTCTGCTGTCAGATAGTGGATTTCATCGGTTACAATATGCGTTTCCTTGTCCACCAGACGATACGGTGTCTCAATGAATCCGTACTGATTGATCACGCCGTAGGTGGTCAGAGAACCGATCAGTCCGATGTTCGGACCGTCCGGAGTCTCAATCGGACACATTCTTCCATAGTGCGAATGATGTACATCCCGCACTTCGAAACCTGCCCGTTCTCTGGACAGACCGCCAGGTCCCAGCGCGGACAGTCTTCTCTTATGGGTCAGTTCCGCCAGCGGGTTATTCTGATCCATAAACTGGGACAGCTGTGAACTTCCGAAAAATTCCTTGATTGCCGCCGTGACAGGCCGGATATTCATCAGGGCCTGCGGTGTGGTTACATCAATGTCCTGAATGGTCATCCTTTCCTTCACGACTCTTTCCATTCTGGCCAGACCGATACGGAACTGGTTCTGGAGCAGTTCTCCTACCGTTCTCAGTCTTCTGTTTCCCAGATGGTCTATATCATCAACTGAGCCGATGCCATAGTTCAGATTCAGGATATAACTTACAGATGCGATGATGTCTTCCATGATGATATGCTTCGGGGACAGGTCATTTTTCCTTGCCACCAGCATATGACGCAGTTCTTCTTCTGTGCTGCAGCTTTCCAGAATCTCTTTCAGGACAGGATAAAATACCTTGTCAGCCACCTTCAGATCCGTGATATCAAAATCCACGTATTCCTGCAGATCGACAAACCGGTTGCCGATCACCTTGGTGATCTGTCCTTCCTTTTCCTTATCCACTGCATAAGCATAAATATATTCCACGCCTGCATTTTCGATTGCAAACGCAAGAGACCGGTCGATTTTCTGATCTTTTTCCGCCAGAATTTCCCCGGTATTCGGATCAATTACATCATCGGCTGCCACTACGCCTGCAATTCTGTTTGATAAACCAAGCTTCTTATTGTATTTATATCTTCCCACCTTCGCCAGGTCATACCGCTTCGGATCGAAGAACAGCGAATTCAGCAGCGACTTGGCGCTCTCCACCGTCGGAGGTTCCGTCGGCCGGAGCTTCTTGTAGATCTCCTTCAGACCTTCCTCATAGTTTGAGGCCGGGTCCTTTTCCAGGGTCTTCATCAGCCGGCTATCCTCGCCGAAAATGTCGATGATCTCCTGGTTGGAGCCGAATCCCAAGGCCCGCAGCAGGGTCGTCACCGGCTGCTTTCTGGTACGGTCCACTCTGACGGAGATGATCTCATTGGAGTCGGTTTCGTATTCCAGCCATGCGCCCCGATTCGGAATGATGGTGGCAGAGAACAGCTTGTTATTGGATTTATCAACAGTTACATCGTAGTACGGTCCCGGAGAACGGACCAGCTGGGTTACCACGACACGCTCCGCGCCGTTATATATAAAGGTACCCTTTTCTGTCATCAGAGGGAAGTCACCCATGAAAACTTCCTGCTCCTTCACCTCTCCGGTCTCCTTGTTAATCAGCCTGACTCTGACTTTCAGTGGAGCCGCGTATGTCACATCGCGTTCCTTACACTCTTCCTGCTCATATTTTGGAGCATCGCTGAGAGAATAATCAATGAACTCCAGTACCAGATTGTCTGCATAGTCCTTAATCGGGGAGATGTCTTCGAAGACTTCCCGCAGACCTTCTTTGATGAACCAGTCATAAGATTTCGTCTGCAGTTCAATCAGGTTTGGCATTTCGCATACTTCATTGATTTTCGCGAATGTCATACGCTCTTTTCTACCTACTTGTATAGGTTTTGGCATCTTTATCACTCCTTATGTTCTTAACAAATTACTTTGTGTGGCAGTCTAATATTATATAATATTCATGTCAAATAATCAAGCGCTATTTTTAGTTTTTGGAAAAAATTCACTTTTTGCCCACATTTCACTCCCCATCTTTTCGCTCCGCGCCACTTCGCAAAATCTTTTCGCCCGGCTCCGTCTGCTTCCTTCCCCCATCTGCTTTTTTCAGGGCACGAAAAAACTGTCGCAGGAACGCCTCTACCATCTGCAGGCATTTGCAAATGATATGTTTGCGTTCATACGGCAGCGATTTTATCTTTTGCTGCGTTTTCGCAGTCAGAGTTAATAAAGCGTTGGCTGCACTAAAGTCCCATACATGACTAAGAGAAATGCCCCTGCCGCCAAAGAAAGCAGAACGCCGCCTATATTATCCTTTTCCACGAACCTCTTTATTGACAGTGCAAAGCAAAGTACAAACAGAAACGGATACAGGAACCACAGGCCTTCGATTAAGCCAATTTGGGAGATAACCCTGACACTCTTCATCAACCAGGTTTCTTTCATTTTCATTTCCTCCTCATTATAAGGTATTTCCTGCCGCTACCGGTTCTTATCTCACTTCAGTTTGAAGGTTTACACATGATCTCCTTCTTATGCTGAAATGTGCGAATTACAATTTCCTTTTGCTGTATTCTCCGCGTAACCCGAATGCTTGCTCGAACTCGTCTTTTTCCATCTCATAGAAAGAGTTCTCTAAACACGAAAAGTACAGACGGTTATACGGAGGGATTTCATCATGAATTCCCTGCAGCGTAAATGTAGCTGCCCAATCTTCATACTTTCCTTCTTTGCACGGTTCTCCGTTCTTAGCGAAATACAGATAGCAGATATCATTGGCCATTGGCAGCTGCCCCTGTCTTCGATAGTATTCAATCCCGAATTCATCTGCATGTACCAGCATCGAATCCTGATCATCGCAGCAGTAGTACCGATACTTTACGCTTACTCCATCCTCATCCATCAGCCGATGCCCCTCTTCATCATAATATGGGATTTCAATCCCCAGTCGGAAGATATCGGTTGACTCGGAATTTACCATTGGCTTCAGCGGTTTGAAAAAAGTAATCGAAACCTCTCCCTCCTCCAGATAATCAGGTTCTATGAAGCCAAAGTAGATCACAATCCCGAGAATGATAAAAAGAGGAATCAGAAATACGAAATGATGCAGCCAGCTGTCGGTTTTTTCTTCGTAAGAATCTTTTTTCTTCATGAGCCCCGCTCCTTCCTGACTCACGAAAGTGTACGAATCCATCGAAAAATACATTCTACAGGTATTGTACCATATGTACCAGCAGATGAATACGGGAAAGTTACTGTTGGCAGTTCTGTCAATCGCATCTGCACCACTCGGTCAACGCTCCGCTTCGCCAATGGCAGGCTCCTGGTGTGTGCTTTCGTTTCGTTCGTTTTTTCCCTTCATGACACACACGCTATAATCAATTGCCCTGTTCTGTTCTTCTTTGAAGTTCCTCGATCTCCTCTTCTAATTTCTCCACTTTTCGGATCAGCGTCTGATTCTGCTCTTCGATCCTTTTTAGTGTCGGCGACGGATGACTGTAGAAGTAGTTTCTCACAGCCAGAAAGATCACAAGAAAAATCAAAATGCAAAGCAACAGCGGAAATATTGACAGTAATCCCTCCATACTCGTTCTCCTTTCCTCTTTTCATTCAAGACCAAAAGAAACAGATCAATTACCCTTGTTGTCTTCTGCTTCTTGCCCATAAATATGTCCCGCCAAGCAATAACCCGGTTGCTCCGTATCCTGCAAGAACCATTTCCATTCCATCCAAGCCAAACGCCTTCAACCCGCAAAACGGAATTGCCTGTATTAGGTAAACAGAAAGGCAAATCTTCTCTATGGCTGAGTTGCCCTGCATGCGATACTGATCATACATCCACAGATTCAGTTCAAACAGCAGTGCGAAAAGCAAGAGCACCAGGAAAAGCCTGATACAGGTCTTTCCCGGATGCGTTGATTTTTGGAACAAACAGAAAAGACTACATCCCCATAATGTAAAAGTGGCCGCAGTTGCAGCAACGGAAATGTACAAGCCCTCTCCTGTGAGAAGATTTTTTGAATTCAGCATAATAGCAAGCAGTGATGCTATTAGAAAATGCAAGGCACAGTTTTTTCTTCATATGTACAACCTCATTCTGATTTTTCATTGTACCGTGTTAGACAGTTCTTTCAGCTTTCTTGAGAGCTCTGTCAATCCCACAGAATCATAGCCGGCACGATTTTCTTTTGATAATATGGATTCGGCTCTTTTTCAAATGTGGTTAATAGAGCCCCCCTTTTAAACTAATATTCCGCTTTCTTATATAGACCGGAAAGAAAACCGCCCCACAGATCGAAAAGAAACAGCAGCTCCAAAACGGCGGCAATGAAGTCTCCATGCTCACTCTCCAGTCCACCGGATCGTCTATCCAAAACATAACGCGCATGCAATGAAAGAACGTGTAGCCCAGCACTGCAAGAATGAAAAGATACGCTATTTCTCCCAGCAAAAGCTGAAGCCATCCCAGTCTTCCTTCCTGCACCCACATCATGAAAAAAATATATACGAAGGGAATCGCAAAATATTGCAACATTCCCACTCCCCAGTATGCCGAAGTAACCTGCCCCTTATCAAACCATGGCATTACCGAAAACGCACACATCAGCACAAATACCCATTTATAAAATGTTTCAAAACGTCTTCTCTTTTTCGCCATGTTACATATTCTCCTTTTACTACTGTGCAAAAAAATGAGGCAC
>JALEHL010000083.1 GCA_022770665.1 Bacillota bacterium | reverse complement strand
GGCGTGGCCTTAGGTGCGTCTCCGTCCTTGCTGGCAGGGGTTATCATTTCCGGCGCAGCATTTGGTGATAACCTAGCGCCGATTTCTGACACGACAATCTGTTCCGCGACGTCCCAGGACGTAGATGTACCGGGTGTAGTGAGATCTCGGTTGAAGTATGCGCTGTGCGCAGGTGTGGTCACCATCATTTGCACAATAATCTATGGCAACATAACTAGCAGCAGTATCAGCGCAGCCGCGGAAACCTATGAATTCGATCCGATCACGCTGGTAATGCTGATTCCCGTTGTCATTACCATTTACATTGCTATCAAAACTGGCGATATCATTATCGCAACTTCTGTGGGCATTGTGCTTGGGTGCCTGACTGCCTGCCTGTGCGGTCTGTTTGATTTCATCCAGATCGACGTGGAGGATGCGGCAGTTCCAGCGGTTATTGGTGTACATGGTGATGCAGCTGCACTGGACAGAGTGGTTGACGGCGTAATCTATACGGGTATTAACAGCATGTTGCAGGTATGCATTCTGGCACTCTTGCTGTTCGGATCTATCAGTGTAATGCGCGCAGGCGAAGGCGATATTATGCTGCTGGAGAAACTGGAGAAGATTGCGAGAGGCGAGAAATCAGCAGAAGGTACGATTTCCGTAATGGTTATCGTTCTCTCCGCCATCATGGGTCTGAATGCCCCTGCAATTCTGACAGTCGGTGCATCTTTCGCAAAACCGTTATCCAAAAAATATGGAATCAGTCCATACCGTGCTGCTAACCTTCTGGATGCACAGTCCAATACACTGGCATACTGCCTGCCATGGACACCAGCGATGGTTTATACTCTGGGATTTGCGGCTGACAGTACAGCACCTCTAACTGCCGGAGCGATTATTCCTTGTTGTTTCTACTGCTTCGCAATGCTTGTCATTATGACTGTTAGCATTTTCACCGGAACTGGCCGCCATGACTTGATGGATCAGCTCCCTGAGGAGCAGCGGAAAGAATATATGCAGGCATAGGTCAGAAAATCCGTGAAAATTTCTGCTTCCGGTGTTGAAATCCGCGCAAAAATGCGATATAACTAATAGGAAGACTGTATACAACAGGAGCCGTATGAACAGAGACAGAAAATCCTGCATTTTCCCGGGAGTCTCCTGCCGCAGTTCTGTTTCATGCATTGTGGCTCCACCGCATGAGAATACGCCTCATGCACTGGAAAAAAGCGTAACATATTAATATATCTGAAGAAGAATCGCAAGCAAAGTTGAAAGGAGTAGTTTTCAATGGCAAGTGTAAAAAAAGGCGACTGGGTACAGATCGAAAATATTGTACTGCCAGCCGGACAGAGAGCGCCGCAGGTTCCGGAAGATACGCAGGCCTGCGATCTGAAGCTCTGGGTCAAGGGAATCGCTCAGCAGGATGCTGAAATGGGCGATGAAATCGAAATTAAAACGGTAACCGGACGAATTGCAAAAGGAAGAGTCTGTGACGTAAATCCGAGATATGTACATGATTATGGCGAATTCCAGCCGGAGCTGCTGAAAATCGAGCTGCAGTTAAAAGAGATATTATTCGGAGGTGAACAGTAATGGCATTAGATAAATCCTATGAAGCGATCAACGCCCGCAAGAATGATATCATTAAAAAAGCAATGCAGATTGACTATGATGAGTTCGAATATGAAGGCATCGGGTTCGACTACGAAGGAATGATGGAAAAGGTCGGATACTCCATGGAAGAAATGCGGGAGATCCAGCTGGAGCATGGCGTTGGCAACACGCCGCTGGTTGAACTGAGAAATCTGACCGCACTGGCAAGAAAATATGCGCCGGAAGGCAAGGGTGCCAGAATCTTCGTCAAGGACGAAGCTGCCAACGCATCCGGAAGCTTTAAGGCAAGAAGAGCATCCATCGCGGTTCATCACGCCAAGAAGCTGGGCTACAAGGGCGTTATCGCTGCAACCTCCGGAAACTACGGTGCTGCAGTTGCTGCACAGGCAGCTATGCACGGTCTGAAATGCATCGTAGTACAGGAATGCTACGACGACAGAAAAGTCGGCCAGCCGGAAATTCTGGAGAAACAGAGAATCTGTGAGGCGTACGGTGCAGAAGTTGTTCAGCTGACAGTTGGACCGGAACTGTTCTCCACTCACCTGAGTCTGCTGGAAGATACAGGATACTTCAACGCATCGCTGTATACTCCGTTCGGAATCGCAGGCGTGGAAACGCTGGGATATGAAATTGCAGAACAGTGCAGAGAAAGATTCGGCAAGGATCCGGATGTCGTTGTCTGCACCAATGCCGGCGGCGGAAACCTGACCGGTACTGCAAGAGGTCTGAAGAAGGCTGGCGCAGATGGTACGAAAGTGTACGGCGCATGCATTGATCTGTCCGGTCTGCATATGGCATCCGATAAGGACTTCAATAAGAAATCCTGCACGACAGGCCACACCGGATTTGCACTGCCGTTCGTAACCTGGCCGGATCGTTCTGACTGCCCGAGAAACGCAGCCAGAACTCTGCGGTATATGGACAGACTGGTTACGGTAAAGCAGGGTGAAGTATTCTATATCACGCAGGCTCTGGCGGTTCTGGAAGGATACGAAAGAGGCCCTGCAGGCAACACTTCCCTGACTGCAGCCTTCGCTCTGGCACAGGAAATGGATCAGGATCAGATCATTGTTGTGCAGGAAACGGAATATACCGGTGCCGGCAAGCATGTCATGCCGCAGCTGACCTTTGCCAAGGAAAACGGCATTGATGTAAGATTCGGAAATCCGGATGAAGAAGTACCGGGCAAGTCCCTGGTATTCCCGGAAGATCCTTCTCAGATCAAGGCAAGAGACTTCGATCTGGAACACTCCAGAAAGTCCTACATCAAGAACTGTGTGAAGAACTATCACATGGAAAAGGCAACGGAAGAAGATGTGCAGTATATTATGGACGAAATCAGAAAAGACAGAGACTTCGTAGTAGCTGAACTGAAGGCACACGGTGTGGAAGTCGAATAATTTTTCGCAAAATATTCCGCGCAGACTGTAAAATTTCCCCGGAGGGCTTGCTTCTCCGGGGTTTTTAAACTTCTTGACGAAACATCGCTCTTCCCTGTATAATAAAGAGACAAGTTATTTTCTGCTATTCTATATTGAATTCTGCTTTATTCTGAATTGAATCTGGAAATCGTGACGGGCTTTCGATGCAGCGTATATCGAAAATGTTAGGAGGCTTGGTAACCATGCTGAAAAAATCGAAAAAGCCGACGATAACAATCAAAGACGGAAAGCCGGAATGGAGTCTGCGAAACAGCGAAGATCGTGACGGTGATACGTTAGAAAAAGAAAAACTGGAAAATGAGATGCTGATCGTGAAGATCTCTGCGTTTGTCGCTTCACTGACCGGAATCTCTGAGATCATCATGTGCCGGGTTACACACTCACAGTCCATTCTGATCGATGGAATCTATGACTTTGTTGAAGTCATCTTCTTGCTTGTCTATCTGTTTTTCCTGCCGATGGTATATCGGCCGTATAATCAGAAAATGCCGTACGGATATGCACAGATTGAAACGGTATTTGTCATCATCAAGACACTGGGACTGATCACCGCGACCCTCGTCATACTGAAAGAAAGTATTTACAGCATCTTTCACGGCGGAAATGTGGTGGACGGAGGTCTGGTCAGCCGATTTGAACTGGGCATCGCAGCAGTATGTCTGCTTAGCTATCTGATTTTGCGCCACTTCAATGGGAAATGGAATGCACCTATGCTGGAGGCGGAACTTTACAGCTGGAAACTGGATGTGTTCTTAAGCATTGCCATTGCGGCCGGTTATCTGGCGGAAAGTCTGCTGCAGCGCACTTCCCTTGCCTGGATCGGGCCGTATGTAGATCCGATCACGGCAATCTGCATCGCGGTGTTCATGCTGCCGGAGCCGATTCGCCTGCTGAAAGAATCCATGAGCATGATTCTGCTGCGTGCGCCGGGAGAAGAAACGGTCCGGGAGATCCGATCTATTGTCAATCGCTGTCTGGAACTCTATGAATATGAAGCCACGTTTCTCGATATCGTGCAGACTGGAAGAAACATGTGGGTCTATGTGTATGTAAAAAGCCGGGATGGGGTGTTTCGTGTCAGCGAACTGAAAAAACAGAATGAAGAAGTATCCGCTGAGCTGAAAAAGAGCTACGAGAATATCGATGTTGAGCTCATTCCCGATGTGAACAGCTGAGAACCGAAAAGAAACAGAAACAAAAATAGAAAAATGGCGCCGAACTATTTCAGCGCCACATAATTTTTATCGACGTCGATGACCGCGAAGAAGGCTGGATTGTATTCCTGAATCCGGTCATTGAATATTTTTTGGAGTTCCGCTTCACTCATGGTGCAGTCGTGATGAATCACCACATCGAAGATTACGTTGGTGTGGGTGGGACCTGCCACAAACCGAAGATCATGGAAGCTCAGCACGCCGGGAAGTTCGTCGATGGTTTTCCGGATCAGCTCCGAGAGGGGTGCCCGGTTCGGATCATCCATCTTCACAGGATCCATGTGAACTGTGATGTTGATATTCAGATCCTTCTGAAGCCGGTGCTCGATGTTGTCGATCAGATCATGGCTGACCATGACATCCTCGGAAGCATCCACCTCGATGTGCAGAGAAGCGAAAATTTTCCCGGGCCCATAGTTATGTACCACCAGGTCGTGAATCCCCAGTGCGCCGTCATAACTCATGGCAATTTCTTCGATCTGCCGGACCAGTTCTTCATCCGGTGCTTCGCCCAGGAGCGGGCTGATGGTCTCCCGGACCAGACTGATGCCGGACCAGATAATGAAGAGGGCCACAGCAACACCCATATATCCGTCGATCTGCACGCTGAAGAAATACCCGATCAGCAGGCTGATGAGAACTGCCGATGTGGCGATCACGTCATTGCGGCTGTCAGCCCCTGTCGCGATGAGGGTCATGGAATTGATGCGTTTGCCGGCAGAAACATTGAACAGTGCCTGCCATATTTTGATGGCAATGGCAATCACCAGCACCAGAACAATGGTCCAGCTGAAGTCCAGAGGGGTGGGATGGAGGATTTTGTCCAGAGAGCTTTTTCCCAGCTCGAATCCGACCAGAATGATGATAACGGAAACGGCCAGGCTGGACAGATATTCATAGCGGGCGTGCCCGTAGGGATGCTCTTCATCTTCCGGCATGGCAGCCAGCTTAAAGCCGACCAGAGTAATGACGGACGATGCGCTGTCGGCCAGATTGTTGATTCCGTCTGCAATGATGGCGATACTTCCGGCGATCAGACCTACTGCCACCTTCATCAGACAGAGAATCACGTTGGAAATGATGCCGACGATGCCGGCCAGCTTGCCGTAGCCGTCCCGGACATGGGGATCTTTTACATCTTCGTAATTTTTAATAAAGTGGCGAAACAGAAACGTGCTCATAATCACCCCACCTCTTTAACCGTTTTTGCGCTGCTGCGCCATGGCAGCCTCCACGGCCTTTACCAGCTGATCCGGACAGGAAGTCGATTTGAAGCCGCAGCGAATCCCGGAGAGCTTGTCTTTCAGCTGCTCATAGGTCATGCCCTCCACCAGTTTCGAAATACCCTGCAGGTTGCCGTTGCAGCCGCCGAAGAAAGAGACATGCTTCAGAACATCACCTTCCATTTCCACGGTGATTTCTCTGGAACAGGTGCCGCTGGTAATATATTTATAGGTCATATGATTTCTCCTTTCAAAAAATGCGTATTTTATGGTATACTGTTAAAATAGATGTATTCTGTATCAGAGGATTTCCTGTACATGAACCCATATATTATACCATAAGGAGAGGTAAATTGCCATATGATGGATGAAAATAAATTGCTTCTGGCAGAACTGACGGATAAATATGAGCGTTTTTTACGGGACAGCTATCTGATCGTTTCGGATTTTCTGAATCTGGCGCAGCAGTCGGCGGCAGCAGGCCTCTTCCGGCGCTGGCGCGGGGAAGGGAGCAAAATCTGTCTTTTCGGCGGCTATCCGGATGCGGAGCGCCGTATGGTTTTTTTCGTGCCGGACTATATGCCGGCCGGTGATGAGACGGAACTGATGATGTATTTCTGTGAAAATCCGGAAGAATGCCCTGTGGTGCTGCTGGATCTGAAAGCTGCGGGCGGATCGAACCGCGGCGGGCGCACGCTGACACATCGGGATTATCTTGGATCGCTGCTGGCAGAAGGAATACGCAGAGAGAAGATGGGAGATATCCTGGTTCGGCCGGACGGTGCGCAGGTTGTGGTAACCAGAGAGATGGGTGAGTATCTGAAGCTGCATTACAGCAGGGCGGGGAATGTCCCTCTGGAAGTGCGGATCCTGCCGGTCAGCGAGGCGGATACAGCGTCTGTTCACCGCGAGACCGTGCGGTTTACAGTAGCGTCTGCCCGCCTGGATAGCGTGACGGCAGGTGCTTTTCAGCTTTCGAGGAAGGATGCGGCGGAAGCCATCAGCAGGGGGATGGTATTCGTCGATGAAACGGAGATCCTGAAACCGGACTTTTCGCTGAAAGGCGGAGAAAAACTGGTACTGCGCGGAAAAGGCAAGGCAATCTATCAGGGTGTGTCAGGTACATCGAAAAAAGGAAAGCTTTATGTGACGCTGGACCGGTTCGTATGATCCTGCGCCGAAGAGATTGGAGGAACAGTGAATATAGAGGACAGAAGATACGCGGTGCTCATCGACGCCGACAATGTATCGGATAAATATGTAAAGATCATTTTCGATGAAATATCAAACTACGGGGTGGCAACTTACAAACGGATTTACGGCGACTGGACCAAACCCCGGTTTGCCCGCTGGAAGACGATGCTGCTGGAGCATTCCATCACGCCGATCCAGCAGTACAGCTATACGGTGGGAAAAAACGCGACGGATTCTGCAATGATCATTGATGCGATGGACATTCTGTACTCCGGCAAGGTGGAAGGATTCTGTCTGGTAACCAGCGACAGCGATTTTACTCGGCTGGCTTCCCGCTTGCGGGAGGCCGGCATGGATGTGATCGGCATGGGTGAGACGAAGACGCCGAAACCGTTTATTTCTGCATGCAACCGGTTCAAATATCTCGATCTGCTGGCACTGGACGCCGAATCTGCAGACAGCGCCGAAAGCGATCTGGCAGAGGAAAAAGAAGAACGGGAGGAGCAGGAGATCCGGAGCAGCCGGGGCGGAAAAGCTGCAGCAAAGAAGTCTGCAAACGGATCGGCTTCCTCCGGAAGCAAGTCATCTGCCGACAGGACCGCTTCCGGAAAAGCAGCAAACGTAAAGACCATGAGCGCAAAATCCATGCGAAAAGCCATCATGGCCATGGTGGAGGAAAATTCCGACGAGGACGAATGGTTCCCGCTGGGCGATCTGGGCAACCTGATCCTGAAGCGGTATCCGGACTTCGATGTGCGGAACTTCGGATTCAAGAAATTCACCCCGTTCATCAAGTCCCTGGGTGTCTTTGACTTCAAGGAGGAGCGAGTGCCGGGCAGCAACAACAAGCTGATCTATATCCGCGAAAAACAGGAAAAACCAGAAAAACCAGCACAATCGGCACAGGTGCCTGCTGCCGATATGCCGACAACAGGGGCAGGGATCACGTCCTTCCTGGAACGGCCAGCCTGGAGTAAAAAGAAACTGGAACTGTAGCATAATGAACAGGCGATGAAAGGAGATGATAGCACGATGAAAATTGAGTTACCGGAAAAATTTGTGAAAGAGCCGACCGGATATCCGTTTTCTCCGGTGCTGGCGGTGGAAGGAAAGGAACTGGTTCTGACCTCTGGCATGTGCTGCGATGATTATGACGGAACGATTCCCGATTCCATGGAGGAACAGGCGAGGAACACCCTTCTTGCCTGCGAGAGGTATCTGAAAGAAGCGGGCTGCGGACTGGAAAACGTATTCAATGTGGAAGTGTTCATGAAGGATCTGGGTCAGTGGGATGCCTTCAATGCGGTTTACCGTGAGATCATGCCGGATCCGAAGCCATGCAGAAGAGCGCTGCAGGTGGGACTGCTGCCGGGCTATCTGGTGGAGGTCGTCATGTGGGCCGTGAAATAAAGTTTCGCTGACTGGATAGCAAGCAGCTGCGCACTGCGGTGTGCGGCTGCTTTTTAGAGGATCATGGCCGAAAGACAGACTGATACGAAACTACCAGCACTGCATATTTTTCGGGCAGCTTTTAAGGGTCAAATCGATCCGTTTGGCGTCTTTTTTTGTTTGCAAAAAAGGCTCGGAAGCTCTGGCGGCGTCCGAGCCGCTGCATTCAGTGCATATTTTCTCCGGTTCCTCGATCAGGCACACTTCCAAACAGACAGTATCTTCATCCGGAATACGCGCCGCTGCGCATGGAAGAAGAATCCGAGAAATTGATTCTGCGGGATACTTCTCCGGAAGGCCGCGTTCTGGCGCTGATTGAAAGAAATGGAATCATCAGCCGAAGGGACGAGGAGGAACTCCTTGGGTGTTCCCGTTTCCCGGCAAGGAATATTCTGCGTCCGCTGATCACAAAGAAGCTGATCATGCCCATTTGGCAATGCACGTGCAACCAGGTACAGAATCGCAGACGAATCAGACATCTGCCCATATCAGATATCTGCCTATACGATCTTCGTGGTCCAGTCTTCCACGTTCCAGATATCCGTCACAAAATCCTCATAGAAGGACGGATCGTGGGAAACCAGTAGGATGGTGCCGGGGTATTCGGTCAGGGCCCGTTTCAGTTCTTCCTTGGCGTCCACGTCCAGGTGGTTGGTCGGTTCGTCGAGAACCAGCCAGTTGTGCTCCCGGTTCATGACCATGGCCAGGCGGACCTTGGCGTTTTCACCGCCGGAAAGAACACGCATCTGACTGGTAATGTGGTCATTGGTCAGTCCGCACTTGGAAAGGCACAGACGGACTTCCCGGTTCTCCATGGACGGGAAGTCTGCCCAGAAGGTATCCAGGGCGGTCTTGTCCGAGTCGCGGCCGGCCTCCTGCTCGAAATAGCCCGGGAAAAGATAATCCCCCAGATCCACCGAGCCGCCGAGAGGTTGGATTTTGCCGAGAATGGTCTTTAAGAGAGTGGTCTTGCCCAGGCCATTGGTACCGACGATGGCCACCTTTTGACCTCTTTCAAGGGTAAAGGAAACCGGGCGGGTCAGGGGCTCGTCCTGGGAGTAGCCGATGACCAGATCTTTGGCGGTGACGATGAACCGGCTCGGGGTGCGGGCCATGAGGAAACCGAATTCCGGCTTGATCTTTTCGGTCGGACGGTCGAGAATCTCCATTTTGTCCAGCTTTTTTTGACGGGAGGCGGCCATGCCGCGGGTTGCTACACGGGCTTTGTTCCGCGCAATAAAATCCTCAAGCTCTTCGATTTCGGCCTGCTGGCGTTTGTATGCGGCCAGCTCCTGGGATTTCTGAATCTCGTACATGCGGCGGAAGTTTTCGTAGTCGCCGGTGTAACGGGTCAGGTTGCCGCCGTCCAGATTGTAGATGACGTTGACCACGCTGTTGAGAAAGTCCATGTCGTGGGACACCAGAATGAAGGCGTTTTCGTATTCCTGCAGATAGCGGGTCAGCCAGACGATGTGCTCGTGGTCCAGATAGTTGGTGGGCTCGTCCAGAATCAGAATGGAGGGATTCTCCAGCAGGAGCTTGACCAGCAGGGTCTTGGTCCGCTGCCCGCCGGAGAGGTCGGAAACATCCCGGTCCAGACCGATATCGCCCAGCCCCAGCCCGTTGGCCACTTCTTCAATTCTGGCATCCAGCTGATAAAATCCGCCGGTTTCCAGCATGGCCTGAATCTCGCCGGCATCTTCCATCATTTCGTCGATTTTCTCCGGATCGGCTTCTGCCATATCTTCATAGAGTTTCAGCATTTCCGCTTCCAGTTCATACATGTGATTGAAGGCGGTGTGCAGCACCTGACGGATGGTCATGCCTTTTTTCAGCACGGAATGCTGGTCCAGGTAGCCGACGGTCACATGGCGGGACCAGGTGATGGTGCCGGCGTCAGGCATGATCTTGCCGGTGACGATGTTCAGGAAGGTGGACTTGCCTTCGCCGTTGGCGCCGATGAGGCCGATGTGCTCACCTTTCAGCAGGCGGAAGGACGCGTCCTCCAGAATCTGGCGGGCGCCGAAGCCGTGGGTTACTTTTTCTACGGTTAATAAGCTCATGGAAGAGCCTCCTTTATTTCTGAATTTTTTTCGATTCTGCTTTTCTGGAATATTATAACCGTGGTTCCGGATAAAAGCAACTGTATTATTCCGAATGATGCGGATGCTGTTCGGAAGGCTCTTTTTCGCGTGGGCCGGGAAAGGGATCATCCTCTACCCGGTTTTTCGTTTACTCTGCACTTCCCTGTCTACTGCCCGTGAACAGGAACCCTGCCCGTGATCCCTCCCGTTTATGGAGAGACTGTCAGATGATCCATGATCTTTCGAATCCAATTCTCTTCGTAAGGGTAATCCCGCTGCAGGTGGATCAATATCGTTTCGTATATGGAAAAGGCCTCTGCTGCTTTCTTCTCCAGAGCAAGCACATCTGCCAGGATTTCAAGCTGGGAAAGAGAATCCTTATATTTCTCACCACGATACAGGAGTGCGGACTGTACATTCTCCCGGGCTGTTTTTTCCGCATCCTCCAGCCGGTTTTCATGGATCAGAAGCGCAATCTGCAGCTCTTTGAAGGCCGTCTTCCGATATCCCAGGTCTTCCCGACTTTCCATCCATTTTTCGATGGCCGCATAGAGTTCTCTGGAAACAGCAATGTGCCCCTCGCGCAGCGCAAGTTTTGCTTCTTCCAGCAAAACATAGTTCTTCTTCATCAAAAACCGCTGCTTCTGAAACGCAGGGATATCTTTGTCATCCATCTGCATGATGGCCTCCGCAATCTGCATGTACTCGGCCGCATATTTGTTCCGGGCAACCGGGTCCTGGCGGTGGCTGTATTCCCTTGCAAGTTTTGCGCAGGCGGAACTGAGCTGGCCCATCACTTCAAAGGTTCGGGGCGTTACCTCCTTTAGCAGTTCATATCCCTTCTGGTACCACATAAGCGCCTGATCGTGATCCATGTGGTTGTGATAGACAGCTGCCACCCGAAGGGCTTCTCTCCCCGGCAGAACATGGTTGGAACCATAGTAATTCATGACGGCTTCGTAGACTTTAACGGCATAGGGCAGCGCTTCTTCGTAATATCCCTGAATCCACAGAAAGGTAACAATCTCCTCGAAAGCGGTGGCCAACCATGGGGCGGGGTCCGGAAACGTCTCATAAACTGCAAACACATGCGGCTCCAGGGCCCGGTTCTCCTCATAGGTGCGGTTCCATGTACAGATCCCGATATCATCTCCATACATATACTTCTCGAAGCCACGCAGCAGACGGCTGCAGTTGATACAGGTCGGAGGCATGATACGCCTGACGGCCTCGGCAATCAGCGGATGTACACGGAGAAGGAGACGGGATTCTGTCTCCCTGCCCGGATCTTCCGGGGAATGTTCCGTCGGTTTTTCCAATACAAGAACATCAATCAGAAGATAATTCCGAAGCGACCGGAGCGTATGTTCCGATGCACCGGATATCTGGAGAAACAGATCTTTTTCCATCCCCTGCGGTGCAAGAACGGATAAATACAACAGGGTTTCCCATTCTGCTTTTTTCAACCGGAAACAGGAAAGCAGGGAAGTGATGTGAGATCCGTCGTCCGGATGTCCGGACAGTTCTCCATAGGAAGCCTGGACGGATGCCATCTTGATGCTTAAGGTGTGACCTTCCACCTGATAACCGTACTGCAGAAGCTGTTCTGTTTTTGCCGGCTCCAGTCCGCTGGAACAGGTCTGGATCAGCTCTGGCCAGTATTCCGGGCGCAAGGCGCTGACCAGAAGCTTCTCCTTTTCCGGCACGATTTCATAGTTTACTCTTGTGGTTATGATCTTATCGCAGGAAAGCTCCAGAAACTGGCGGAGGTCCTTATCTGCAGGCATATTCATATTATCGATCACGAGCAGAATTTTTTTCTCTTGGCTGATTTTTTGCAGAGCACGGAGCTTTTCCCGATAATACTGCCGCATCCCAGGATATCTTTTCCGGTCATACCGCAGTCCGGAAATGGGAACGGAAGTATCATCACAGACCGCCTGGAGGATCCCCTTGCCGGTTACGATGTAAAGGACATGATCATACGCAGGGCGATGTCTGGCGATATATGTAAGCGCAATGGCAGTTTTTCCGATGCCGCCGATGCCGTACAGGAAGACTGTGTGGAAAGAGGCAAGCGTGTCTCGGACAGCGGTTAGTTCTTCTTCCCGCCCGATCAAAGGGGAGGAAACGGAAGGCAGAGCGGTATCGTTGACTTTGAAGTGCATGTGTTCCTGAAAGCGTGTGTATTCTTCTTCCCAGGCCGCCCAGGCAGCTTTTTCCGCTTCCGCAGAGAAAAATCCGGGCGGGGTGTCTGCGTATTTTTTCTGCAGCAGAAGCTGGTTCTTTTTCCAAAGCAAAAGCTGCTCCTGATAGTTAAAGTCTTTCATGATTCAGGTCTCTTTCTTTTCCAGCGTTTTAAAAAAGAATGGACGAAGCCTGTTTTGCCCCTGAGCACGCAGATACTGATCGGTAAAACGGAAGGCCTCCTGAAGCCATCTCCGGCATTCTTCCGGACTTTTATGAAGACAGCGGGCCCTGTACAGAGCAAGGATCTGCAGCAGCATGGCGTCGAAACGCTCCCCGCCGGTCAGCGTATGTTCCACATGCAGCGGGCAGTATCCAAAAGCGGATAAATACGTATTGATCACACGTTCATTGATATAGGGAATACACATGATCAGGATATGTCGGATCATGGTTTTCCGCGGGATCTCCCCCAAAAGCTTTGTATTCTTCAAGAATTCAGAGCCGTAGGAGATACTGGTCATACGGCTGATCTGCCGGGTGTCGGCTTCGGCGGACCGGAAGGTGTATTCACAGGCCTGGCTGAAGTAGATATGCCGCAGGCTGGGGAGCGGATCTTCTGAGGAAATTCCATATTTTCTCCGTTCCATCGGATGAAGCTTGCTCAGATATTCCCCGATCATCGTGTCCATAATGCGGCACCGCTCCTGGTAGAGCGCGCTGTCGGCAGAGGACGCGTCAAAGACGAGATCACTCCGGTCGGCATAGACCTGCAGCAGATACTGCTGATCGTCGCCGTTCAGTCCCAGTGCTTTTCCGAACATCAGAAGCTGCGTCCTGTCAGATGGGACATGATGCCCGGTTCGCCAGAATCGGACCTTTGTGATCTGCGAATCCTGCTCCGGCAGGGCAGCGTACATTTTCTCATACAGAAACGTAT
>JALEHL010000077.1 GCA_022770665.1 Bacillota bacterium | reverse complement strand
GGTTTCGGTCGTGGTTTTGTAGTCGCCGGCCGCTCTTGCAGCAGGACTGCAGATATCCGGTGTCCGATATCCGGCATCCAGGAAGTCCGATACGGCTTTTTCGATGGCGTCCGCTTCTTTACCCAGCCCCAGGGTGTAGCGCAGCATCATGGCTGCGGAAAGAATGGTCGCGATCGGGTTAGCAATGTTCTGGCCCGCGATATCCGGTGCGGAGCCGTGGACCGGTTCATACATGCCGAAGTTTCCTTCGCCCAGGCTGGCGGAAGGCAGCATGCCGATGGAGCCGGTGATCTGGCTGGCTTCGTCAGAGAGAATGTCGCCGAAAATGTTGCTGGTGACGATGACGTCAAACTGCTTCGGCCCTCTGACCAGCTGCATGGCCGCATTGTCCACATAGAAGTTATCCAGCTCCACTTCCGGGTAGTCCTTTGCAACCTCGGCTACCGTCTTTCTCCACAGACGGGAGCTGTCCAGCACGTTGGCCTTGTCCACGCTGGTGACTTTTTTGCCACGCTTCATGGCCATATCGAAGGCCACTTTTGCGATGCGCCGGATTTCCGTTTCGGAATATTTCTCGATATCCCAGGCGACCGTGCCTTCTTCCGGAGTGCCGGCTTCGGTGCCTCTCTCCCCGAAGTAGATTCCCCCGGTGAGTTCTCTAACGATGACGATGTCCAGACCGCCGTCGATGATTTCCGGTTTCAGAGGAGAAGCGTCTGCCAGCTGGTCGAAGACCATGGCAGGTCGCAGGTTGGCGAAGAGCCCCAGCTCTTTTCTCAGGCCGAGCAGGGCGCGTTCCGGACGTTCACCACCCGGCATGCTGTCCCATTTCGGGCCGCCTACAGCGCCCAGCATGACCGCATCGCTGGCTTTGCATACATCCAGCGTCTCCTGCGGCAGGCAGGCGCCGGTGGCATCGATGGCCGCACCGCCTGCGAGAACCGTGGTATAGTTGAAGTGATGTCCGTATTTTTCACCCACTTTGTCCAGCACCTTCAGGGTCTCGGTCATGATTTCCGGACCGATGCCGTCGCCGGGGATTACTGCAATTTTAAAATCCATAGTATATTCTGCTCCTTCAAGTTCGTTTTTTAAGGTCCGCTGATACAGGGCCGTTTTTCGGGTCTGGTCTTCAGGGCCGGGTTTCAGGGCCGGGTTTCAGGCCCGGGTTTCAGGGCCGGTTCCTATTTCTTTGCATTCACGTAATTGACCAGGCCGTTTGCCTCGATCATCTTCTGGAGGAACGGCGGGAATGCCTGCGCCTTATACTCCCGGTTCTTTGTCAGATTGCGGATGATACCGGAATCAAAATCCACTTCCACCTGATCCCCCTCGCTGATGTCATCCGCAGCCTGCGGACATTCCAGGATCGGGAATCCGATATTGATGGAGTTGCGGTAGAAGATCCGCGCGAAAGACCGGGCGATGACACAGCTGACACCGGCGGTTTTCAGCGCCAGCGGGGCATGCTCTCTGGAAGAGCCGCAGCCGAAGTTGCTGCCTGCCACCATGATGTCACCCGGCTCCAGCCGGTCGATGAAGGTCGGATCGATGTCCACCATAGCGTGACTTGCCAGTTCTTTTGCGTCGAAGGAATTCAGATATCTGGCCGGAATGATAACATCCGTATCCACATTGTCACCGTATTTTAACACTTTTCCCTGTGCTTTCATGCTTCTTCTCCTCCCATCTTTTCCGGATTGGCGATATATCCCATTACTGCACTGGCAGCTGCCACTTCAGGGGATGCCAGATAGATCAGGGAGTCCACATCTCCCATGCGTCCCACGAAGTTCCGGTTGGAAGTGGAGACGCACTTTTCGCCTTTGCACATGACACCCATGTGACCGCCCATGCAGGCGCCGCAGCTCGGAGTATTGAAGGCGCAGCCGGCTTCCACAAAGATCTGGGCAAGCCCTTCCTCCATGCACTGCAGGAAAATCTTCTGGGTGGCCGGGATCACCATGACACGAACTTCCGGATGCACCGTTCTGCCTTTCAGGATGGCGGCCGCTTTCCGCATATCCGTAATGCGGCCGTTGGTGCAGGAGCCGATCACGACCTGATCGATATAGATCTTTTCACCCGCCTCAATTTCATCGATGGTGTGTGCATTTCCAGGCAGGTGCGGGAAGGCCACTGTTGGACGGATCTGAGACAGGTCAATCTCGATGGTTTCCTCATATTCGGCATCCGCGTCCGCTTCATAGATCGTATATTCCTTGTCGGAATGCTCGTTCATATAGGCGATGGTCTGCTCGTCCACCGGGAAGATGCCGTTCTTGGCACCGGCTTCGATCGCCATGTTGCAGATGGTGAACCGGTCATCCATGGTCAGATGCTGAATGCCGTCTCCGACGAATTCCATGGACTTGTACAGGGCGCCGTCCACACCGATCTGTCCGATAATGTGAAGAATGATGTCCTTTCCGCTGACGTATTTCGACGGTTTGCCGGTCAGCACGAACTTGATGGCGGACGGAACCTTGAACCAGGCCTGTCCGGTCGCCATGCCCGCGGCAATATCTGTCGTGCCGACACCTGTGCCGAAGGCACCCAGTGCGCCGTAGGAGCAGGTGTGCGAGTCTGCGCCGATGATGCACTGGCCGGCTACCACAATTCCTCTTTCCGGCAGAATGGCATGCTCCACGCCGCATTTGCCCTGCACCATGTGGTGTGTCAGGCCCTGCTCTCTGGAAAAGTCCTGAATATCTCTGGCATTCTGCGCAGATTTGATATCCTTATTCGGTGTAAAATGATCCGGAACCAGGACGACTTTCTCTTTATCGAAAACCTTGTCGGCCATCTGGCGGAAAATCGGAAGCGCCATCGGACCGGTGATATCGTTGGCCATCACCACGTCCAGACTGCACTCGATCAGCTGCCCGGCGGTGACGCTGTCCAGGCCGGCATGAGCCGCCAGGATCTTTTGTGTCATTGTCATACCCATAACGGGAATCCTCCTTGTGCTTTATTTCTGTGTACTTTATTTCTGTCTGTTTCACAAACTATTTCACAAAATGTATTTTCTTGTTCATCCGGTTCAGCGCGCTGACCAGAGCGTTTACGGATGCCAGGATGATGTCGGCATGGGTACCTACACCCCAGTATTTATTGCCGTCTCTTCCCTCGATGCAGACATAGGCCGCCGCTTTGGAACTGGAGTCAGCGCTGATGGCATGCTCGGAATAGGTGACGAACTTGTAGTCGAAGTGGTAGTCCGTCTTTTTCAGACCGTTGCTGACCGCATCCAGACGGCCGTTTCCGTCGGCCTCCAGATTATACTGGTTTCCGTCAATGACCACACGCATCTTTACGGCTACAGAATCTTCCGCCTTGGTGTCCGAGAAGTGGCTGAAGGTGGCGTGGGTGATGTCAATCGGCGAGAAGTCGTTGACATATTCTTTCTGGAATGCATCGAAAATGTCCGCCGGTGTCAGTTCCTCGTGATGTCTGTCGGAGATGTCCTTCATCATATATCCGACTTCCGCACGCATTGCAGGCGGAATGATATAGCCGTAGTTCTGCTCCAGGATGTAGGCGACACCGCCCTTGCCGGACTGGCTGTTGATGCGGATCACATCGCCGTCGTACTCTCTGCCCACATCGTGCGGGTCGATCGGAAGATACGGTACGGTCCACTTGTCCGGGTTCTTTTCCTTCACCCAGCGCATGCCCTTGGCAATGGCATCCTGATGAGAGCCGGAGAAGGCGGCAAAGACCAGGGAACCGGCATACGGCTGACGTGGCGTGACGGTCATGCCCGTAAAATCTTCATACGCGGCAGCGATCCTCGGCATCTCGGTGAAGTCCAGCTGCGGGTCGACACCGTGAGAGTAAAGGTTCATGGCCAGTGTGACGATATCCACATTTCCGGTCCGTTCTCCGTTTCCGAACAGGGTTCCCTCGATCCGGTCGCCGCCGGCCAGGATGCCGAGCTCTGCGTCCGCCACGCCGGTTCCCCGGTCGTTATGCGGATGCAGGGAAACGATGATGTTCTCCCGGTTGTGCAGATGTCTGCACATGTACTCGATCTGGTTGGCGAAGACATGCGGCATGGACATTTCCACCGTGGCCGGAAGGTTGATGATGACCTTTTTCTCCGGCGTCGGCTGCCAGATGTCGATGACTTCGTTGCAGATTCTGGCGGCGAATTCCATTTCCGTTCCGGTGAAGCTTTCCGGAGAATATTCAAACATAAAGTCGGATTCCGGATATTTCGCGGCATATTCCTTTACCAGCCGGGCGCCGTCTTTCGCAATCTGTATGATCTCTTCCTCGGATGCGCGGAACACCTGCTGGCGCTGTGCGAAGGAGGTGGAGTTATACAGGTGGACCACCGCATGCTTCACACCCTTCAGGGCCTGGAAGGTCTTGTCGATGATATGCGGGCGTGACTGAGTCAGCACCTGCACGGTCACGTCGTCCGGGATCATGTCTTCCTCAATCAGCCGGCGCAGAAATTCATATTCTGTTTCCGAAGCGGCAGGAAATCCGACCTCGATCTCTTTGAAACCGATGTCCACCAGCAGTTTGAAGAAATCTATTTTTTCTTCCAGACTCATCGGTACAATGAGGGCCTGGTTGCCATCCCGCAGGTCGACACTGCACCAGAGCGGCGCTTTTTCAATGTGGTCTTTTTTCATCCAGGTATATTCCATGTCATCCTGAGGCGGAAAATACCCGATCTTGTACTTCTCAAAATTTTTCATAATTCGATCTATTCCCTCGATTCCTTTCTTGCATAATGCACAGAGTTGATATATTATAATCTATTATATAGAATAGAAGAAAAGTCTGTCCGTGTCAATACAAAAATTGTGAAATAAAGATATAAAAATGTGTATTTTTTTGTGAACATTAACAAAAGTGTTGACATTTCCCGGATTCATACTATAATAGTAGTATGCATGAAGCGGAGAACGTTTGAGATTTCCGCTGGAGACTGAAGAAACAAGGAAAAATAAGTAGAAAAGGAAGATTTACTGAGATGAAACTGACAGGATCACAAATTGTGGCAGAAGTACTGCTGGATCACGGTGTGGATACCGTTTTCGGCTATCCCGGCGGAACCGCGCTGAACATCTTTGACGAACTGTACAAGTACAGCGACCGGATCCACCATGTACTGACGGCGCACGAGCAGGGCGCAGCCCATGCAGCAGACGGATATGCCAGAGCCACCGGAAAGACCGGTGTGGTATTCGCAACCAGCGGTCCGGGGGCGACGAATCTGGTAACCGGTATCGCAACCGCATTCATGGACAGCATCCCGATGGTGGCGATTACGGCAAACGTGCCGGAAAACCTCATCGGACGGGATGCATTCCAGGAGATCTGCATTACCGGCGTCACGATGCCAATCACCAAACACAACTTTTTCGTAAACAATATTGAAGACCTGGAATATTCCCTGCGGGAGGCATTCCGGATCGCAAACAGCGGCAGAAAGGGACCGGTTCTGGTGGATATCACGAAAGATGTTACAGCGGATGCCATCGAATATTCCTCCAAGGCGCCGTATGAACTGACCAGAAATCCGCAGCCGGACGGCCAGGAAGTGAAGAAGATCGCACAGATGATCAACGAAGCCGAACGTCCGGTCATCTACTTCGGCGGCGGTGTGGCAGCTTCCGGTGCGGCAGAGGAGCTGAACCGGCTTATCGAAAAGGCGGACATCCCTGCAACCTATACCCTGATGGCTGCCGGCGTGGTGGGCTATGACAATCCGCATAGCCTGGGACTGCTGGGTATGCACGGCACCTATGCCGCAAACCGCGCAGTCAGCAAGGCAGACCTGGTTGTGGCGCTGGGCGCCCGGTTCAGCGATCGTGTGGCACTGAATCCGGCTTCCTTTGCGAAGAATGCGAAACGTGTCCAGGTGGATATCGATAAGAGCGAGATCAATAAGAACGTCATGGTCGATGCCAGCGTGGTATGTGATGTGAAGGATTTCCTGAACATGCTGCTTCCTTCGATCAAGGAGACCAAGCATGAGGCCTGGAATGCGCAGGTGCAGGAATGGAAAGACGGAGAAAAGATCGTCAGCTATGAAGGTGAAGGCGCATGCAGACTTCATCCGTATGATATCGTCACACACACCTGTGACCTGACGGACAAGGATACCATTTATGTCACGGATGTGGGACAGCATCAGATGTGGGCGGCACAGTATCTGAAACACCAGAAGACCAACCGCTTCATCACCAGCGGCGGTCTGGGAACCATGGGCTTCGGCTACGGCGCGGCCATCGGCGCGCAGATGGGCAATCCGGACAAGAGGGTCATCCACTTTACCGGCGACGGCTCCTTCCATATGAATCTCAATGAGGCATGCACGGCAGTCAGCAACAACCTGCCGATCATCACCATCATTATGAACAATCAGGTTCTCGGTATGGTATACCAGTGGCAGACGATTTTCTACGGCAAGCGGTACTCCAACACCACGCCGGAAAGAAAGACGGACTTCGTGAAGGTGGCGGAAGGCTTCGGCGCGAAGGGCTATCGTGCCTCGACGCCGGAAGAGTTTGATGAAGCCTTTAAAAAGGCGCTTCAGGCGGACGGACCGGTCTGGATCGACTGCGTGATCTCCAGAGAAGAGCGGGTGCTCCCGATGATCCCTGGCGGCAAGACGGTAGAAGATATCATTATTGATTAGGAGGAGAGCTGATGTATAAACCATTAAAGAAAGAAATTGTCAGCGTGCTGGTAGTAAACCAGGCCAACGTACTGACGAGAGTCGTAAGCATGTTCGGCAGACGCGGCTTTAACATTGATTCTCTGACGGTATCGGCTACCAATGATCCGAATCTGTCCAGAATTACCATCGTGTTCAGCGCGACGGAGCAGTCCATGCAGCAGATCATCACACAGACAGAGAAGCTGGAAGTGGTCAAGGATGTATTCCTGCTGAACCGTGAGAACAGCCTGTACCGGGAGCTGCTGCTGGTCAAGGTCAGCGCCGGAGAGGCAGAGCGGACCGGGATCAAGGAAATCGTGGACATCTATCGTGGAAAGATCGTGGATCTGTCCAGAGGCAGCATGATCATCGAACTGACCGGCACACCGGAGAAGCTGGACGGCTTCCTGGATGTGATGGAAAGCTATGAGATTACAGAAGTCTGCAGAACCGGAATCACCGGAATAGAGACCAACCGGTAGAAATCAGTCGGCAGAAATCAGCCGACAGAAATCAGCCGGCACAAGCGGGCCGGCAGAAATCTGCAGAGAAGAGCAGAATGACGTTTAAAAGAGCCGGGAGAGCAGATTTTGCGAAGAAAGACAGGGCACAGATGTGCACTCCCGCCCCAAATATATAATTGAAGAAAAAGGAGAATAGACAGACATGATTAAGAAGTATTACGATCAGGATTGCAATTTAGGTGTATTAGACGGCAAGACCGTAGCGATCATCGGTTTCGGTTCCCAGGGCCATGCACATGCCATGAACCTGAACGAAAGCGGCGTGAAGGTTGTCGTCGGTCTGAGACCGGGTTCCCAGCATGAGAAGAAGGCGCTGGATGCGGGCCTGACCGTTATGGGCATTGAAGAAGCGGCAGAAGCAGGCGACATCGTAATGATCCTGACTCCGGATGAACTGCAGGCAAAGATCTACAGCGAGCAGATCGAAAAGCACATGAAACCGGGCAATGTTCTGGCATTTGCACACGGCTTCAACATTCACTTCAATCAGATCATTCCTTCCAAGGATCTTGATGTCATCATGATCGCGCCGAAGGGACCTGGCCACACGGTAAGATCCCAGTATGTGGAAGGCAAGGGCGTTCCTTCCCTGATCGCTGTATATCAGGATGCATCCGGCAAGGCCAAGGAATATGCACTGGCCTATGCAAGCGGCATCGGCGCAGGACGTGCAGGAATTCTGGAAACCACCTTCAAGGAAGAAACGGAAACCGACCTGTTCGGCGAGCAGGCTGTTCTGTGCGGCGGCGTGACCGAGCTGATGAAGGCAGGTTTCGATACACTGGTGGAAGCCGGCTATGCACCGGAAATGGCATACTTCGAATGTATCCATGAAATGAAGCTGATCGTTGACCTGATCAATGAAGGCGGATTCGACAAGATGCGCTACTCCATCTCCAACACGGCAGAATACGGCGATTACAGAACCGGAAAGAGACTGATCACCGAAGAGACCAGAAAAGAAATGAAGAAAGTTCTGGGCGAAATTCAGGACGGCACGTTCGCAAGCGAATTCATTCAGGAATTCAACGCTGGCGGCAAGGCCAAGTTCCTGGCAACCAGAAAGAAAGAAGCATCGCATCCTCTGTGCAAGGTCGGTGCAGAACTGAGAGCGATGATGAGCTGGCTGAAGAAATAGCCGCTCTCCGGACACGGCTTGGCACGGCTTGCTGCTGCGGGCTGCCGTTCGACACGGTCCGACACGGTCCGACAAAATCTGACAAAAGCATATTTACGCGTCTGCCAGGCTGGTTTTTCCGGCCCGGCTTTCGCTTTATATGACTGAACCCGGCCTGCAGCTGCGGCAGAAGCGGCTGACCGGCCACAGGCGAAATGCAGAAAGGAAATTAAAAGGAAATCATATGGCAAGAAGAAGTGACAATGTAACCAAAGGTGTGGAAAAAGCCCCGATGCGGAGCCTGTTTTATGCCATGGGATACACAAAAGAAGAACTGGAACGTCCTCTGATCGGTGTGGTATCTGCCCACAGCGAGATCGTACCGGGACATTTCCATCTGGATAAAGTAGTGGATGCCGTAAAGGCCGGCGTGAGAATGGCCGGCGGCACTCCGATCATGGTTCCGTCCATCGGTGTCTGTGACGGGATCGCCATGGGACATATCGGCATGAAATACAGCCTGGCAAGCCGGGAACTGATCGCCGACAGTGTGGAGACCATGGCGCAGGCCCATCAGTTTGACGGTCTGGTTCTGGTCCCGAACTGCGACAAAATCGTTCCAGGCATGGTCATGGCTGCAGTCCGTCTGAACATCCCGGCTGTCGTCGTATCTGGCGGTCCGATGATGAGCGGTCTGGTCGGCGGTGTCGAGACATCCCTGTCCAAAATGTTTGAGGCCGTCGGCGCCCGCAAAGCCGGCATCATCGACGAGGAAGGACTTGAGGAGTTCGAGCAGAACACCTGTCCAGGCTGCGGCTCCTGCTCCGGCATGTATACGGCCAACAGCATGAACTGTCTCTGTGAAGCCATCGGCATCGCGCTGCCTGGAAACGGCACGATCCCGGCCGTGGAAAGCGGACGGCTGCAGCTGGCCAAGCATGCAGGCATGGCGATCATGAATCTGGTGGAAAAGGACATCAAGGCCCGCGACATCATTAATGAGAAATCAATCCGTAACGCACTGGCCTGCGATATGGCACTGGGATGCTCGTCCAACAGCGTGCTGCACCTGCTGGCCATCGCCAATGAAGCCGGCGTGAAGCTGGATCTGCAGCTCTTCAATGAGATGAGCGCAAAGACTCCGAATCTCTGCCATCTGGCACCGGCCGGCGAAACCCATATGCACGACCTGAACCGCGCAGGCGGCATCGGCGCGGTCATGGCGGAACTGAACAAAATCGGTCTGATCGACACTTCTCTGATCACGGCAAACGGCAAGACGGTCGGAGAGAACATCAAGGGCAAATTCATTAAAGACAACAATTCCATCCGCAGTGTGGAGAATCCGTACAGCCAGACCGGCGGCATCGCGATCCTGTGGGGAAATATCGCGCAGGAAGGCTGCGTGGTGAAGAGAAGCGCAGTTGCACCGGAGATGCTGCAGCACACCGGTCCTGCCCGCGTCTTTGACTGTGAAGAGGATGCCATTGCGGCAATCTATGACGGAAAGATCGTGGACGGCGACGTGGTGGTGATCCGCTACGAGGGTCCGAAGGGCGGTCCGGGCATGCGCGAAATGCTGAATCCGACCAGCGCACTGGCCGGCATGAAGCTGGACAAGACGGTCGCGCTGATCACCGACGGACGGTTCTCCGGCGCATCCCGCGGCGCTTCCATCGGTCACGTCTGTCCGGAAGCGGCCAGCGGCGGAAACATCGGTCTGATCCAGGAAGGCGATCTTATCGAGATCGATATTCCGGCTTCGAAGATCAACGTTCTGGTCAGCGATGAAGAACTGGCAGCACGTCGCGCAGCCTATGTGCCGCGTGAGCCGAACATTAAGCACGGATGGCTGTACCGCTATTCCAAGCTGGTCGGCCCGAGCTGCCAGGGTGCAGTGATGCAGGAAGACTGATATCTGAGGCCGCCGAAGCGATACGCTTCGGCGGCTGTTTTGTAAAGGCGGCCGGCCGGGCCGAAAAAGGTTTCGCAAGCCGAAAGGGATGCCAAAACGGTTTTTTTATATCGTCTGGCGTCCCGAAGAAAGGCTGTAAAGCAAAAAAACAAAGAATGAAATACAAAATTATGTAAAATATTCCAAAAACAAGAAGAAAAAACTGCAGAAATGAGCTGAAATGCAGTCAGGAATGCCCGGATTTTGCAGAGAGAGCATGGAAAAGACCCGGCCGGGGACGCCAACTGAACGAAAAAAAGGAATTTGGCGTCCATTTTCCTGTGCAAAATCCGTATTGGACACCAGCGGGGGCGGGACGATTTTAATTGACACCCTCCGTCAAGTAGGATATGATAAAAAAGACAGAATTTTGCGAAAAACGCGTAAAAACCGAGAAGAGAAAGAAGGCAGAAACGGTATGACAGGTACGACAGGTATGGCTGAGGCAGAGAAGCACAGCGGGCAGGACCTGCTGGAACGAACCAGGGAAATTTTTCGGAATGACCTGTTCGCCACCGAAGCGGCAGGGATTGTGATAGAAGACGCCAGACCGGGATACGCCCGGTGCGTGATGGAGATAAAAAAACACCACCTCAATGTCAGAGGCGCCGTGATGGGCGGCGCGATTTTCACGCTGGCGGACCTGGCCGGCGCGGTGGCGGTCAACTGCGGGAAAGAGCAGCCCGATACGGTGGCACTTCATGCGGACATTACGTTCCTGAGTCCGGCGAAAGGAACCCGGCTGATCGCAGAAGCCTCCTGCGTGAAGGCGGGCAGGACCACCAGTCTTTTTGAAATCAGGATCGAGGATGAGCTGGGGACGAAAGTCGCCCAGGCATCCATCAACGGATACACGGTGGGGAAATGAGCCCGGCGCGAGCCGCACGAGCGCTGCAAGGTGAAACCGAGGGCGAAAAACCGAGTGCGAAAAACCGCGGACGAAAAACCGCGAACGGAAAAAGCCGGATAACCGGATAAAAAAATCAGACGACAAACAAGCGGAAGGAGAAACAAGGAGAATGGAAATGCTTACACTGAAAGCCTTTGAAGAGGCGGCGGAGATCGTGCAGAAAGTCACCTCCCCGACCAATCTGGTATATAGCAAATTTCTCAGCGAGCAGATGGGCAGAGACAACAAGGTCTATCTGAAGCCGGAAAACATGCAGCTGACCGGTGCCTACAAGCTGCGGGGCGCCTACTATAAAATCAGCACCATGACGGAAGAACAGCGGGAAAAGGGACTCATCACCGCTTCTGCCGGGAATCATGCCCAGGGCGTGGCCTATGCCGCACAGGCATATGGCTGCAAGGCTGTCATCGTCATGCCGACGACTACCCCACTGATGAAAGTGAACCGCACCAAGAGCTATGGTGCAGAAGTTGTGCTGCAGGGGGACGTGTATGATGAAGCCGCCGCCCACGCACAGAAACTGGCTGAAGAACACGGCTACACCTTCATCCATCCCTTCGACGATCCGGCAGTCGCCACCGGGCAGGGAACCATCGCCATGGAGATTTTCAAAGAACTGCCGCTGGTCGACTACATTCTGGTGCCCGTGGGCGGCGGCGGACTGGCTACCGGCGTCTCCACGCTGGCGAAACTGCTGAACCCGAAAATCAAAGTCATCGGTGTGGAACCGGCTGGCGCGAACTGCCTGCAGGAATCCCTGAAGGCAGGAAAGGTCGTGACGCTGGATCATGTGAACACCATTGCTGACGGCACTGCAGTGAAGAGGCCCGGAGAAAAGATCTTTCCGTACCTGCAGGCCGGGCTGGACGATGTGATCACCGTAGAGGATGATGAGCTGGTGGTGGCTTTTCTGGACATGGTGGAAAACCATAAGATGGTGGTGGAAAATTCCGGTCTGCTGACCGTGGCGGCACTGAAACATCTGGATGTCAGCGAGAAAAAGATCGTTTCCGTGCTGAGCGGCGGCAATATGGACATCATCACCATGTCTTCTGTCGTGCAGATGGGACTGATCATGCGTGACCGGATCTTTACCGTTTCCGTGCTGCTGCCGGACAAGCCGGGCGAACTGGTACGGGTGGCAAGTGTCATCGCGGCACAGCAGGGAAACGTCATCAAGCTGGAGCACAATCAGTTCGTCAGCACCAACCGGACCGCTGCAGTGGAGCTGAAGATCACGATCGAAGCGTTCGGACCGGAACATAAGGAAAAAATCGTCAATGCACTGAAACAGGAAGGATACAAGCCGAAACTGATCAGTGTTCTGATCTAAAATCCGTGCCGGCCCCGGCAGACCATCGGCCGGCGCCGCAGCCGTCCGCACCTTCGGCCCGGCTAAAAACAGCATCAAATGATAGTGTATAAGGAGTGAATGTTATGGGTGAAAACAAACAAGAAATCAGAAACGAAAACAAAGGCAGGGCAAAGGCGCTTCTGCCGATCGGCCTGTTCCTGGTGCTGTTTATCGGCAGCGGGATCATTTCCAGAGACTTTTATGCCATGCCGACCATCGTCGCATTCCTGATCGCGCTGGCAGTGGCATTTTTCCAGAATCCATCGTTAAAATTCCATGACAAGCTGAAAGTCTGCGCGAAAGGCATCGGAGACGAAAATGTAGTGACCATGTGCCTCATTTTCCTGGCTGCCGGCGCATTCAGCGGCGCAGTGACAGCAGCCGGCGGTGCAGACAGCACCGTATATCTGGGACTGTCGCTGATCCCAAGCCAGTTTGCCGTGGTGGGACTGTTCCTCATCGGATGCTTTATTTCCATCTCCATGGGAACCTCCGTCGGAACCATCGTGGCACTGGGACCGATCGCAGTAGGCATCAGCGAAGCCACCGATTTCTCCATGCCCCTCTGCCTGGCAGCAGTCGTGTCCGGCGCCATGTTCGGCGACAATCTGTCCATGATCTCTGACACGACCATCGCAGCAGTCAGAACCCAGGGCTGCGAGATGAGCGACAAATTCAAAATGAACTTCAAGATCGTGCTGCCGGCGGCAATCGTGACGGCGATCCTCTATTTTCTCATGACCATGCACGGATCCTCCGATGTGGAGCTGGGAGAATACAATATCTGGCAGGTGCTGCCGTATCTGCTGGTACTGGTGGGTGCGATCGCGGGCATCAACGTGTTCGTAGTGCTGATCGCAGGCACCGTGGCTTCTGTCATCGCGGGCCTTGCGACAGGAACCATGACAGCCGGAACGATTTTCAGCAGCATCGGCGACGGCGTCACATCCATGTACGATATCACCGTGATCTCCATCACCGTGGCAGCCATCGGCGCCCTGGTAAAAGAGTACGGCGGCATCGATTTTGTGCTGCATTTCATTCATAAAAACACGAAGAGCCAGAAGGGTGCGCAGATCTCGATTGCAGCTCTGGTAGCAGGGGTGGACCTGGCGACGGCCAATAATACCATCGCCATCGTCATGAGCGGACAGATTGCCCGGGAAATCAGCCAGGAATATCATATCGATCCGCGGCGGACCGCATCCCTTCTGGATATTTCCGCATCCGTGGTGCAGGGACTGATCCCGTACGGCGCACAGCTGCTGTATGCGGCGGCCGCGGCGAATATCACCACCTACGAGATCATTCCGTATCTGTTCTATCCGATGCTGATGGCCGTCTGCGCGGTGCTCTTCATCTTTGTAATTCCGCAGAAAAAAGATCAGTGCAGCGAAAAATGATTTCTGTCGAAGGAGAGAAGACCTTCCTTCTGCAGTCTGCACAGCTCCCGGGACATGGCGCTTCGGTCCACAGAGAGATAATCCGCCAGCTGCTGCCGGCTGAAGGGAATCGTGAAGTTCGCACTGCCCTGGCGGGCGGACTCTGCCGAAAGGTAAGAAAGAAGCTTTTCCCGGGTTGACCGCTTCGAAAGATGATCCAGCTTCTGCAGGAGCTTCCGGTTTTTCCCCGATACAGCAAAGAACAGATTCTGCACTGCCATCGTATGAAATCGGCAGGCAGACGGGCAGACAGACAGTAGCTTTTTTACGTCGAAGCAGACGACGACACTGTCCTCCACGGCCTTCACGTCGTGGAGTGCAGTGCTGTTTTCCGGCGCAAAATATGCCGCGCCGAACAGTTCGCCGGGGTTTACCGTGGTGAGGATGCTCCGGTTTCCCCAGTAGTCGTCCCGCTGCATATGGAGACAGCCTTTTGCCAGGATCATGAGACCATTCACAGGCTGCCCCTGCCGAAGGACGAAATCCCCCTTTCTGACCATGCGGCTTCTGGCCTGCAGGCAGGGGAGCATCTGTTCGATCTCTTTTTCGGAAGCACCTTGAAACAGAGGCGACTTTTTCAGAACAGAAAGATATTCCAGCATAAAAAACCTCGTTCTGTTGCTTCTGCAACAGAAAATTTTTTCTGCTTTTAGTATACTCAATCCAGAAAAAAATGAACCATAAAAATGGAGGATATAGAAATGAAGAGAAAAATCATAAAAATTGAAGAGACGAAATGCAACGGATGCGGCGCCTGCGTCACCGCATGTCATGAGGGAGCCATCGAAATGATCGGCGGCAAAGCGAGGTTGACCCGGGAGGATTACTGTGACGGTCTGGGCGACTGCCTGCCGGCCTGTCCGACCGGTGCAATCACGTTCGAAGAGAAGGAGATCCCCTGCGGCTGTCCGGGAACCCGATCCCATAGGATTTCCAGAGAAGAAGAGGGAAAATCCGAAACCGCGGCAGCAGCACCCGGTCCGGACACATCTGCAGAAGCAGCAAAAAGCTGTCTCAGCCAGTGGCCGGTGCAGATCAGACTGGTACCGGTGCGCGCAGCATATTTTGATCAGGCGGATCTTCTGATCGCAGCGGACTGCACTGCCTACGCCTATGGCAGATTTCACAATGAATTTATCCGCGGCCGCATTACACTGATCGGCTGCCCGAAGCTGGACGAAGTTGACTATGCAGAAAAGCTGACGGCGATCCTCCGTGACAATGCGATCCGGAGCCTGACCGTCGTGCGGATGGAAGTTCCATGCTGCAGCGGCATCGAGCAGGCGGCAAAGCGTGCAATCCAGGCCAGCGGCCGGCAGATTCCGTGCCAGACAGTGATCCTTTCCACCGATGGAAAGATCCTGTAACATACAGAAGGGCCCGTCGGGCATCCGAGGCATGCTCCGCGGCGGCAAGGGTATCGTGTCTTTCGTGAAGTAAAAAGAGGGAAATACAAAAAGTCCCTGAAATACGACAGAAAATCCCTAAAATAATACATTTCTGTAAATTATTCTTGCATTCACTCTCCGGGGCGGTATACTGATAACAAACCGGTTTGAATCATGCTGAAACGGAGAGAAGAGAGATGGAAGAAAAAAAGAAGATAAGATATAAGTTTACCAATGCGCTGATGTTTGCCATTGTGATGCGGGATGAGGAACTTTGCACCGGATTGCTGCAGCGCATTATCCCGGAACGGAAGATCCGCCAGGTCCGATTCCCGGAGACTCCGCTGGTGAACCTGAAATATCTGGAAACAGAGAAAACGCTGATACCGGGGATCCGTGCGAAATCTGTGCGCCTGGATGTGCTGTTCGAAGATTCTGATGTATGGTACATCATAGAGATGCAGGTGCAGGACACCAGAGAACTGCCGAAACGTTCCAGGTACTACCATGCTTCGCTGGATACATACATCCTGCAGCAAGGCCAGCATTTTTCGAAACTGAAACCCTGCTACGTGATATTTATCTGCCTGTTTGATCTGTTCGGACGGAATGAACCCATGTATCAGTTCCAGATGATAGACGAAAAAAACCACTTGCTTTTGGAGGATGAACAGTATACACTGATATTAAACGCAGAGTGCCCGCTGGAGAACTGTCCGGCGGAGCTGCAGACGTTCTATGCCTACCTGAAGGATGGCACTGTAGCAGACGATGATGTACTGATTCAGAAGATCCATCAGCAGGTGGAGCAGGCAAACCAGATTGAGGAGGTGCAGAATCTGATGACGCTGCAGGAAGAAATGGATATGCAGA
>JALEHL010000056.1 GCA_022770665.1 Bacillota bacterium | reverse complement strand
GGAATCGCATCCTGTACCCGGCGGGGGATTCTTACCTTCTCCCGGTCCAGCTTCATGGTGGTTCGGTTGGATTTAAGCATATTTCCTGCCTCCTTTCGATAACTCCTGCAGCAGATTTGTGCTGTGAAAAGCCAGCTTCTTCGGATAAAGCACCTGCGACTTGATGACAGCCCAGAGAAAACGCTCTGCCGTCATGCCGTTATATTTTGCGAAGCCGAGAAGCCCGCAGGGAAAGACGCCCAGAATGCACGCCCAGGTGACCGCCTCGGTTCCCAGCCGGTTGCGGAATAAAAAAAAGATGCCCACTGAAAGCAGGCATCCCAAAGCCGAAAACAGGAACTGGCGGAGCGACAGGCCGAAAAACATGGTCTCCGCATAGTCCCGGATCTCCTTATTCATTTTGATTTCCATTGTGAGTTCTCCTTTGTATTTTGTTTTTCCAATAAAAAATCGCCACCGAAGTGATGACGATTTAAAATTTAATTATCAATTTCCTTTTTTAGCTTTTCAACAAGCCTATATGCTTCTGTACTCGGATTTCGTTCCATACTTTTTTCATGTCTTCCCAGGCTGTCATGGTGCTTTTCCAAGCGCTTTGCCCGCTCAATTGCTTCCTCCATGAAAGGCTCCAGGTCTGAAAACACATCCATGCTTTTCCCATACGTGGGAATATATCTGGAAAGTCTGGTGATTGCTCCATCACTGGACAGTTCTGCAGTACTGCTTTCAAAGTGCTGAAGAAACCATATTTCAAAACAAGGTACGGAAAGCAATACTTCTATATGGTTTTTCGTTGCCATTCTTACCGCAGCATCAATCTGATTTTGTTTGGAGATATCCGTATCCGCATCAAATAGACAAAATGCCAGATCGCCCTCTTCGAAATCAAGTTCTTCCCGCTTTACACTGTTCGCCGTATCCTCCACAATGCCTTTCGGATCAGTGCTATTGCCTTTAGCAGCCTTGACTGTAAACGTCTTTTGCTTTCGGTTAAAGGCTTTAAAATATGTTAACTCTGTTTCGTTCTTTCCTTCCGCACCGATGAGAATCATCTTCTTTCGGTTGCGGGATATGCGTCCTCTCTGCTTTTGTTTTGTTCTTGCTACCATTCCAGACCTCCATATCCCACTGCCGGAATTGCACCATATCGTCCCTGCAGATAACCCTTTCGGATATTCTCCGTTTTTCTCGGTGAGAATTCATCCAGTGAATAGAGATCTGTCACACCTGTCATATTATTTTTTTCCACAAAGTAAATCTGATCTCTTCTGAAATACTCCAGATCCAGCAAGCTGACATCATGGGTATTAAAGATGAGCTGTGCCCCCTTCTTATTGACATTCTTATCATGGAACAATTCAATCAGAAGCACGGCAAGAAGCGGATGCAGACTGTCATCAATCTCATCAATTACAATGGTCTTCCCTGTTTCCATGGCTTTTCGGATAATCGGTGAATAGAAGAACAGCCGCTTCGTTCCTTCTGATTCGTCCCCGAAAGGAATCAGATATTCCTTCATACCGTCAGAATGCTGAACCGTATGCTTTGTAAGCATTTCATACTGTTTCGGCTCTTCACCCAGGGGAATATCTTTTGCTTTCAATTGGTATCCGGAAATATTAATGTCTGCTTCCTTCAGCATTTCGGTTACAAATTTCTGTATTTTTCCGTCAGAGTCGTTTTCCAGTTCCGGCATCACCACCACCTCCGGACGTTCTCCGCCGTAGGTATCAATTCCTTCTGCCAGCCACATATATGCATCTTTCGTTTTTTCGCAGTTCCATGCCGTAGCCGTAGACAGAAACAACTTATTATCCGTATTCTTTGCCACATAAGAACGAAGCTCTTTCTCCAGTGCAGAAACAAAAGAATACTCTGTGGTATTCGTCCGCTCGAAAACTTTAGACGCCTTCGCTGACTTATACTCGTAGAGATACTCCTCATGCACCTTATGAATATCCGCAGAAAAACCATATTCGTACTTCTTTTCCCCCGCTGCAAAAATAAAGCTGAACTTCGTTGGCTGATTTTTGCTTTCATCATCGAAGGCAAATGGTGCAAGCAACGGAATCGGTTCATTGATCTGCCTGTTATTTGATGATCGTATGATAAGCAGTGCAGCGGAAAGAGCTTTGAAAAGATTACTTTTCCCTGCTGCATTGGCACCATATATTGCTACACTTGGCAGTATCGTCTCCTTTTTAAAATGAATCAAAGAATCTTCATGTTCTTTGTCACTTCCGGCAAGAACGCTCAGAATCACTTCGTCTTTTATCGACTTGAAGTTACTTACACTGAATTGAATAAGCATGATGTGCCTCCCACTGCTTTTTTCTTTATTATATCTGGTATAGTGCGCATTTTCAATTGTATTATTTAATTTTTTGCAATTTTTTTGCAAATATTGATATAATATATTGATTTACAGGCCCATCATATCCTTTACCACATGGTCAGCCATCTTGATGGTCCCCACCA
>JALEHL010000040.1 GCA_022770665.1 Bacillota bacterium | reverse complement strand
GGTAGCGGCTTATTCGTCCATGCGGCCTTCTGCAAAGCGGGAACTGAAGAGAAATATTCATAAGGCGGCAAGTCATATGGATGGCGTGAAACAGGAGCTCAGCGATGTGAAGAAAGATATGAGCGAAATGGCCCATAATCTGAAGAGTCAGATGTAAAAGGAAAAGTCGAAAAGTCTATGGGAAACCATAGACTTTTTGTATAGAACATGGTACAATTATAAATTGGTTGAATGTAATTTTCAGGAGGAAATTAATATATGGAAAAATTAGGCTTAAACGAAATCAGACAAATGTTCCGTGACTTCTACGTCAGCAAAGGCCATTATCCGGGCGGAAGTGCTTCCCTTATTCCTCAGAATGACAAAAGTCTTCTGATTATCAATTCCGGAATGGCTCCACTGAAAAATTATTTTTCCGGTGTGGAAACACCGCCTTCCAAACGGATGACAACCTGTCAGAAATGTATCCGGACAGGAGACATAGATAATGTAGGTATTACATCAAGACATGGCACTTTCTTTGAAATGCTCGGGAATTTCTCGTTCGGAGACTATTTTAAAGAGCAGTCCCTGACCTGGGGTGTAGAATTTATCCGGGACTGGCTGAAGATTCCATGGGATAAAGTTTGGGCCACCGTTTATGAAGACGATGATGAGACCGTAGAAATCTGGAAAAAACTTGGCATGCCGGAAGAACGAATCGTTCGTCTGGGCAAGGAAGATAATTTCTGGGAAATCGGTCTCGGACCATGCGGACCGTGTTCTGAGATTTATTTCGATCGCGGACCGGAATACGGTTGCGGTAAACCGGACTGCAAACCTGGCTGTGACTGTGACCGCTATCTCGAATTCTGGAATCATGTATTCACACAGTTTTCTAAAGAAGAAGACGGTTCCTACAGCAATCTGGAGCATCCGAATATTGATACCGGAATGGGATTGGAGAGAATTGCCTGTATCATGCAGGGAGTCGATTCTATTTTTGAAATTGATACGATTCGGCATATACTTGACGGCGTTGTGGAAAAGAGCGGTGTGGAATATAAGGATGGACAGGCTCCTACGGATGTATCCATTCGTATCATTACAGACCATCTTCGCTCCATGACATTTATGATTGCGGATGGCATTATGCCTGGCAATGAAGGTCGCGGATATGTACTCCGCCGTCTGATCCGCCGTGCTGCCAGACATGGAAGACTGCTCGGAATTCAGGGGAAATTTCTCGTTGAATTATCGAACAGAGTGATCGAAGTATCGGGAGACGCTTATCCGGAGCTGATCGAGAAAAAAGAATATATTCAGAAGATTATTTCTGTCGAAGAGGATAAATTTGCAGATACACTGGATCAGGGAGAAGCGATTATCCGTGATTATGTTGAAGAATTAAAAGTAGCCGGCAAGACAGTCCTGGACGGAGGAAAGGTATTTAAACTTTATGATACGTACGGGTTCCCGCTGGAACTGACCGAAGAAATTCTCGCAGAAAACGGATGCACTGCTGATACCGAAGGTTTTGCAGAGAACATGAGAAACCAGAAAGAACTTGCTCGCGCGAACCGGAAAAACACAGATGAAGAAGCATGGAAAGATGCGGACCATACAGTAGATGTGCCGCCAACAGAATTTGTCGGTTATGAGATGTATCGTGCAGATGCAGCCATTCTCGCAATGACAGGTATAAACGGTCCGACAGATGAAGCACGGAAAGGGGATACCGTAAGGATCTTTCTCGATCGTACGCCTTTCTATGCAGAGGGGGGCGGTCAGGCTTCTGATACAGGCTTCCTGCAGGGTAAAGATGGAGCGATCGCTGAAATTACTGCTGTAGAGAAAAAAAACGGGATCTTTTTCCATAGAGCTGTTGTGAAAGAAGGAGTTTTCCATACTGGAGAGGAGATTGCCGCTACTATTGACAGGCAGAAGCGGAACTGTACAGCAAGAAATCATACCGCAACCCATCTTCTGCAGAAAGCTTTGCGTGAAGTACTCGGCGCACATGTTCAGCAGGCAGGATCCAGTGTGAATGAACATCTGCTTCGTTTTGACTTTTCTCATTTCGAAGCAATGACAAAAGAACAGCTTACAAAGGTGGAAGCTCTGGTCAATGAACAGATCAATGCTTTCCTTGACGTGAAAACCGATGAGATGTCCATGGAAGATGCACAGAAAGAAGGTGCAATGGCATTGTTCGGAGAAAAATACGGCAGTGTTGTACGTGTAGTAAATGTCGGTGACTGGTCTGTGGAACTGTGTGGCGGCACCCATGTAAAGAATTCCGGACAGATCGGTGCGTTCAAGATCCTGTCAGAAGGAGGCGTTGCATCTGGAATCCGCAGAATTGAAGCTGTGACCGGTACAGGTGTTCTGGAAAAAGCGGAAGAATATGAAACCACGATCATCCAGGTGGCAGATGCCTTAAAAGCAAATCGTTCTGTTCTTGTGGAAAAGGCCAGATCCAATGCAGAAGAACTGAAAACTCTGAAAAAAGAACTGGATGAGATCAGGAAAGCCGCAATGGGAAATGAAGCAGACAGACTGATTGCAGATGCAAAAGAGATTCATGGCGTGAAACTGATTACCGCAAGATTTGAAGATTATACGATTAATGATCTGCGCAGCCTTTCCGATGATATTAAAAAAGTCTGCCAGAACGCTGCAATGGTGTTTGCTGCAGTAAACGGTCAGAAAGTTACATTCCTCGTATCCCTGACAAATGATCTCCTGGATAAGGGATACCATGCAGGGAAGATGATAAAACCAATTGCTGCAGCATGCGGAGGCGGCGGCGGCGGAAAAGCAGATATGGCCCAGGCAGGCGCAAAAGATTCTTCGAAAGTCGAAGAAGCTTTTGCAGTGGCAGAAACCTTACTTTAGAATTTTCTTGCATAAAACTGGAAATGATAGTATAATAAAACTGGTAATTAAGAAATGCAACAAACGAAGGAAAGGGGCATTGAGATGGATAGAGCAACCATAATGTTTGATTCTACGAAACTGCAGAAGACCAACAGAGAGATCATTGAGGCAGTTTACAACGCACTGGAAGAAAAGGATTATAATCCGATCGACCAGCTGGTTGGTTATATTATTTCGGGAGACCCATCCTATATTACCAGCCATAATAATGCAAGGACCATGATTAAGAGCATTGATCGGGATGATCTGCTGGAAGAGCTCCTGCGATACTATCTGAATAAATAAGTATAATACATCGAAAATTGAAAAAGCGGTCTTTAACGTTCAGTTGAGGTCCGCTTTCTCTTTATTTTCAGACTTTTGAATATTAATTTTCGCAACAAATGGACAGGGAAGGACATAGGATGATGAGGAAAATCGGACTTGATGTAGGCGATAAAACGGTAGGAATCGCAATTTCTGATCCGCTGTGCATAACTGCACAAGGTCTTATGACACTGGAACGAGTAGGAATTCGCAAAGATACTGGAAAGATACTTGATCTTGTAAAAGAATATGAATGTGATACCATTGTGATCGGCCTGAATAAAAAGCTGAATGGGACAGAAAGTGTACAGACAGAGAAAGTATATGAGTTCCGGACGATGCTGGAAAATAAAATGCGCAGTACCGGAATGAAAGGTGTGGAAATTGTATGGCAGGATGAACGTCTGACGACAGTTATGGCTGAACGTGTTCTGATCGATGCGGATCTGAGCCGAAAAAAAAGGAAGGAAGTCATCGATAAGCAGGCTGCGGTTCTAATTCTGCAAAGTTATCTTGATACACTGTCTTTCAAGAAAAGAAATGAATTAGAGGGATAATTTTATATCGATCTGGAACCTGAAAACATGGTGTAAAGGGGATGTTATATTCAAGAATTAACTATTCCTAAAATCACAATTTTGGGAATAGTTATGACACAAAAACTGAACCCTCCGGCTCATACACCTGTATCTTGGTTTTCCGTATTTACGGAGGGTTTTTCTTTTGCATTAAAATAATTTTTATTTCTTAAATATATTCTCAGCCTCCGATCAGGAAATCAAGAATATCCATCGCATCGTCCGCTGCTTTCTTATATAACTCGGTATAGCCGCATCTGCTGCATGATATGGTTGTAAACCGTTTATTCTGAATATCAAACATCTTCGCGAAATTACCGCCTGTTGCCTGGAACTGATCACTTTCATACTGTGTGCAGCCGCACTTCGGACATACGTATTGTTTTCTCTCCATTGATATACTCCTTTTGCCTCTAACATAGTAAGATGAGTTAAGATCTATTGTATCATGGATGAAATCCCTCTGCAAGTATGGTAATACTTTTGTTCTTGAAAAAGTGAGGCTCTATTTCCCGTTTTAAGCGATTTTTTGTTTGCGGGTGGATAATATCTTTGGGGAACGACGATTAAACTCAGTCATAAGCTGTTTTTCCACATGACGCTCGTAGATGACATTATACAGACTGAATCGGAATCTGAATCGTCATGCCAACATATAATTCACCAGCGCGGATATCATTGAGCTGGCAAAGCTCGTATACAGCTTCACGGATATCAGAAACATCCGTCATATAAGTCTCAGCAATCGTCCACAATGTGTCACCATCAGTAATTTCATAATCCATATATGTAAGACGTGTCAAACTGTTCGCCGTATTTAAACCCAATGCAAAATTAGCAAATGTGGTAATTAGCAGGATCATTATTACTACGAAAATCGTAAAGCGAAGCTTATTTACAACTTTATATTTCTTTGTCATCCGGTTCACGCCCCTTTCGAAACATTTGTTCTTTTTCTACAATATACCAGAATAAATGTTCTTTGTCAATGGAAAAATAAACAAATGTTCGAAACTGGGCCTATTATTTTTAGAAATACTGAAATATTCCGTATGTCTGTGTAATCATGATCAGAATCGGAAGGAGATAGGAAATCACAAGATTTACGACTGCCAGAATCATGGACGCCTTGTACTGCCTGTCATATTTACCCACAACACCTGCGAGCAGCCCGATCAATGCTGCAGCGCATCCTGCTTTCGGACTCAATATCCCCGCAGCGGCCGTTATGAAGGATAGAATCCCGAACATTGATGTGAGAAAATAAAACGGACCATCAGGATAAGCATTATATAGACTCACGCTGGTACAAAGCAGCAAATAGGAAATGACAGCAACCATGGAAAGCAAAATCGTTACCATACTGATTTTATTGAATACAGTAAGAGACTTCCAGAATTCCTTCCATTTCGAAGGGGAATTTCCCTCTTTCGGTCTTTTTTCTGTCACCATGAAAACCAGGTAAATCAATATAAAGGCCGCACCACAAAACAGTATGCTCTTCCGGTCTGTCTGCATCATGACGAAATCAAAGAGTGTGGCTTTTTCCACATTATAAAATGTATTTGTCGTTTCTACGGGCGTGCCTTTTACCGGACAGATGGAAAACAGTATGGAAAGAACAAATGCTCCGATCAGTCCCATGTTTCGCAGGAATGGAACACACCGCCGGTTGCCCCTGCAATACTTTTTCAGATCCCAGAGGATCAGAAGAAGCGTTGAAAGGAACAGGAATCCGATCAGAAAGAATGCCTGATACTTTGTACAGAAATAGCCATAAGATGTCGGATTGGAAATGCTCTTATACAGAAACCTTTCGTTTGATGAATAAAACACCAGCGCCAGAATTAGAAAATATGCCATATGAAGCATACGTTCTGACAGAAAAGTATGCTTGACAAAATCCTTCCAGTCGGACGCAGGCCAGCAAACCGGACGTTCCGAATGGCACATTTGTTCTCGGCCTTCTTTTTTATTAAACTGTTTTTTCTTTTCCGGTTCGGATTGTGTTTGTGGTTCCGATTCCACTTCCACTTCCACTTCCGACTGCGCTCTATCCGCCAGGAGATCATCGACAGTAATATCTAGGTGATGTGCCAGAGCGGATAGTATGGAAATATCCGGATAGCCCTCCCCTGTCTCCCAGCGTGATATCGTTTTATTGCTTACATTCAGTTTTTCTGCCAGCTGCAGCTGCGTCAGTCCCTTTTCTTTTCGCAGCGCAGCGATTTTTTCGCCGAATTTTTTTGCGTTCATCAATGCCCTCCATCTCAATTCCATTGTACTCTTTTGCCCTTTCATTATACCATAGAGCAAAAAAAAAGCCTATCTGTATTTCAGGGAAAAGAGTCCATGAATCACAGACAGGCAGAGCGGATGGATTTTGCGAAGAGACGCCTGCGGTCAGCGGCTGATTTTTTCGTAAATCCGGTCCAGATATTTATCAATTTTTTTGCGGTAAATGACACAGAGCAGAAATGCAGCAACAGAGATCACTGCAACAACGACCATACCGATATAATTTTCACGATCCCAGAGCATGCCGAACAGGAGACAGCCAACCATGCCTGGAAGACGGCCTGCCGCAGAAAGAATCAGGAACGGTTTCAGACTGATATCGGAAACGCCGGCTGCATAACTGACCACATCCTTTGGGAGACCGGGTATGAGGTAAAGAAGAAACACCAGCGTATATCCCCGTTTGGAATTGAGCCGTGAAATATAGTAGGCCATTTTCTCTTCACCGAAGAATAGATGAAGGAAGTCTCTGCCCAGAAGCTTGGCCAGCAGAAAAGATATCATCGTGCCAAGCACTGCGCCGATCATCGCGTAAAGCAACGCAAACCAGAATCCGTACAGATACCCTGCTGCCATCTGAAAGACCTGTCCCGGTATAATACTTATGACTACCTGCAGGATTTGAAGACCAACATATACAAAGATCGACTGCGTCTCATAATGCTGCAGATAAGCTACGACATCATCAAAATTATCGAAACGCATCAGAAGATCTCTTTTAAAAAAGTAAATATACATCGGAACAGCCACTACGATTCCAGCCAGCAGTATGATTTTCAGAACAGAGAGCATCAGCTTTCCCCTGTTCTCTTTCTCTTGTTTTTTTAAATTGTCGATTCCCGTCCCCATTTTTATTTTTTGTTCATCCGGTCTGACCCCTGACAGACCGGGCACACAGCATGCTTCTGAGACAAGCATACAGTGAGAAATCCTTACTACTTAAATTATCTGATTGTAATCAGGTCCTTTTTCAGCAATGCATCGATTGATTTTATCACGCCGAATTTGGAATGTTCATAGGTCAGACCGCCCTGGAAATATACATTATAAGGTGGTCGGATCGGCGCATCCGCAGAAAGCTCAATAGATGATCCCTGTACGAATGCACCGGCAGCCATAACGACCTGTGATTCATAGCCAGGCATATCCCAAGGAATCGGTGTTACATGTGCATCGATCGGCGCAGCGGCCTGAATTCCCTCACAGAAGGTAACAACTGCCTCCGGACTTCCCAGGCGGATTGCCTGAATAATATCGCTTCTGGTATCGTCGGGTTTCGGACAGACAGGAAATCCGAGCTTTTCATAGGCCCTGCCGCAGAGCACGGCTCCCTTTACTGCTCCGTTTACGACATCGGGTGCCAGAAACATTCCCTGGAACATCGCACGGGTCTGCCCGAAAGTCAGACCGCATTCTCCACCTATGCCGGGACAAGTCATGCGATACTGAATTTTATCGATCAGGTCCTGCCGACCTGCCACATAACCGCCGGTCAGAGCCAGACCTCCGCCCGGGTTTTTGATCAGTGATCCGGCAATTACATCAGCACCGACATCCGTAGGCTCCTGAATATCCAGAAACTCACCATAGCAGTTATCAACCATCCGGATGATGTTCGGACTGATTTCGGATATGAACTCTGCCCACTGACGGATCTGTTCAATGGTGATCGCCTTTCTCCAGCCATAGCCGGTAGCACGCTGCACAGTAACCATCCTTGTTTTATCGGTAATCGCATTCCGGATGCCTTCCAGATCAATGGAACCGTCCGGAAGAAGTTCCACCTGTTTATAAGTCACGCCATAATCCTTCAGCGAACCGTTTCCTTCCCCGCGGATCCCGATGACTTCCTCCAGCGTGTCGTATGGTCCGCCGGTACAGTAAATCAGTTCATCTCCCGGACGCAGGATGCCAAGCAGCGTGATGGCCAGAGCGTGGGTGCCGTTTACTATGGTTGGACGAACCAGTGCAGCATCCGTGTGGAAGATATCCGCATACAGTTTTTCCAGTGCAGCTCTTCCTGCATCATCGTAGCCATAACCGGTATTCCAGCTGAAATGCATATCACTGATCCGGTTTTTCTGAAATGCAGATAACACCTTATACTGGTTATATGCCATGATATCATCCAGTTTTTCAAACTGTGGCGCAACATCCTTTTCGGCTTCGGCTACAAGATCCAGGACACGTGGATCAATGTGAAACTGTTCCTTTAATATTTGATTGGTATAATTCATTTTCATGCAGAGTTCCTTTCTGTTATTGTTCCTTGCGTTCGATTTCCCATTCCATGTCTTTCACCAGATCCCGTTTCACATTCTGCTTATGCTGTGCATACAGCTGTGTGGTAGTGACCTGTTCATGATCCAGCAGGGCCTGTACATCAAAAATAGAGTTTCCGCGGCCGATCAGACTGGTTGCAGCAGTCGCACGCAGCTTATGGGGACTATAGCCGGCTTTCCGGCTGGTTTCCAGGGCAATTGAGGTGTACTTCTTTACCAGCTCTCTGATCTGTCGAGAAGTCATGCGCCGTCCCTGCAGAGAGAGAAACAGAGCATCTTCATGCCCTTCCTGAATTTTATCCTTAGAAGGACGTTCCAGAGCAAGATAATCCTGAATGACCATGGTGACCGAGCGATTCAGTGGCATGACGGATTCTTTGTCGCGTTTTCTGTAGATCTTGAATTCGCCTCTCTTCCAGTTGAAAGAAGAAACATTCAGCTGCTGCAGTTCAGAAAGCCGCAGTCCGTAGGTCAGAAAAAGGATCAGAATGGCCTTGTCGCGATATCTGGTTTTTTCCCAGTAGGCATGCTCATGTTCCGTCAGACCTGCACCGGTAGAAACTGCATCCAGCATAATCATCACTTCGTCATCCTGAAGCGCCTTGATTTCCCTCTCTCCCGGTTTTGGAACGCGAATCGGATCGAAACCGTCTGTAATGTTTTTTTTCAAAAGACCGTCCCGATACAGCTGCTTGAACATGACAGAGACCGATGATTTTTTACGGGCAAGCGTTTTGTTGGTATTTTCGTAGACATAGATGTTTTTTTCCGTTTCTACTGTATATTTCCGGCAATAATCAATAAAAAGATTGACGTCGGGCGCTTCCACAGCAGCCAGTTCTTCCAGACGGATCTGTCCAACCGTTTCTGCTTCGGTAAGGTCCGTCTCACGAATCAGGTACTGGAGAAAAAATTTCAAATCATGCAGATATGCCAGCCTTGTCTGCGGAAGTACATTCGCGCGAAGGTAGGCGAAATACCCTCGGAAAAATTTCGGCATCTCACGTTCCAGTGCATCGCACTGGAAGAAAATTTCATTTTCTTTTTCAACGATATTATCCGGCTTGTCTGTTTTATTTTGAATTACAATTTCTTTCTCAGCCATTGTATCATATCCTCCTGAGCTTCCTTCTCGCTGGCGTAGCTGCTCAGATTGAACCAGGTCATATCCTGATACCGTCGAAACCATGTCATCTGCCGTTTGGCCAGATGACGTGTATTTTTCTTGATGAGCTCGATCGCTTCCTCACGGGAATACAGCCCATCAAAAAAGCCGATGATTTCTTTATATCCGATTCCCTTCATGGAAATATCCTCTTCTGTCAGCCCCCGGTCAAGCAGTTCCTCCACTTCCCGGAACAGTCCTTCACTTACAAGGATATCCACTCTCCTGTTTATTCTATCATAAAGTTCGTCACGATTTCTTGTCAATCCCATTAAGATTGCATGATAATCCTTACATTTTTCTGTACAGTTTCTGAAATCCCGGATGGGTGTCCCGGATTCCGCACTTTCCAGAGCACGGATTACTTTTTTCACATTATTGGGATGAATTCTGGCCGCAGACTGCGGATCCACTTCCTGCAGCTTCTGATACAGATACTGCGGGCCAAACAGCTCCGCCTCTTTTTCCAGCGTGCCGCGAAGTTCTGTATTCTGTGGTGCGCCGCCAAAATCCATCTCATACAGCAGAGAATTCAGATACAAGCCGGTTCCGCCTGCGATGACTGGCAATTTATTCTCTGAGAAAATATGTTCAATCGCTTCTTTTGCCCGCTTCTGGTATTCCGCCGCAGAAAAAGGAATTGCAGGATCAATCTCATCCACCAGATAATGCTTTACCTCAGCCTGTTCCTGCGCAGTCGGCTTCGCACTGCCGATATTCATGTACTTATACAGCTGCATGGAATCGCAGGACACGATTTCTCCGCAAAACTCCTTTGCGATAGCAATGGAAAACTTGGTTTTTCCTACCGCTGTTGGTCCGGCAATGGCTACAATTTCCCTTTTCATGACGGAATCCTCTTAAATAACCGTTCTATCTCATAGCGGGTCAGGCGAACAAAGGTCGGACGGCCGTGAGGACAGCTGAACGGATTCACACAGGCGGAAAGATCACGAAGCAGAGCTTCCATTTCCTCCATAGAAAGCACATCGCCGCCTTTTACGGCAGACTTGCAGGATTTCATGATCAATTTCTGAATTACAACACTGTTTTTTAAATTTGTGGAATCAGAGATCTGATCCGTAAAATCCTGTGCAAACTGGTCTGCTTCCTCCAGGGTCATAAAAGCAGGAATTTCCGTGATGCGATAAGTTCCTGGTCCGAATTCGTGAATCGTGTATCCCATCTGTGCAAGGGCGGTGAGCCAGTTCACACTGTCTGCATCGGCTTTCAATGAAACCTCCAGAATCAGCGGAATGAGAATCGGCTGACGGATTTTTTCATCCTGTTCATACTCCCGTACCAGCTTTTCATAAAAAATCCGTTCATGGGCCGCATGCTGATCGATGAGGAAAAAAGCGTCGGAAGTCACAGCAGTAATATACGTGTGAAAAATGCTGCCTGTAATTTGCAGGTCCTGAAAATTAAAAGGCCGTATTTCAGGAGTTTCAATTTCCAGAGACGGAAAAAAAGAATCTGCAGAATTCTCCAGATCCGCGGAAAGCTGCTCCGCGTTTTTCAGGAAAACGGGTGCAGAAATTACCGGTTCTGATTCAGATAGAAAGCTGGGATCCAGAGAATGTGCAGAAACCGGTTCCTGCACATTACTTGACAGGAACTTTTTTATGTCTACTTGTTCGGCATGCGCATCTTTCGCTGTATCTTCAGACGATTTTTCCCGAAACAGACTGGCACCGCTGACCATTGCCGTCTCGCTGCCTAAAGAAATACGAACAGCACGGGTCACAAAATCTATAATTTCCGCTTCCTGATCAAACCGCACTTCCTTTTTATTCGGATGAATATTCACATCAATATCTGCAGGATCCGCTTCCAGAAACAGATAAGCTACCGGATATCTTCCTTCGAATAACCGCTCCCTGTAACCCTCCGTCAGACCTTTTTCGATCACTTTGCTGTGAACAGCTCGTCCATTTACGAAAAAGACCTGACTGGAGCGGCTGTTTTTTGTTTGTGCCGGTGTAGAAATATAGCCTTCCAGCCGCAACTTTCCTTCCTGATAGCAGACAGGGGTAAGATTGTTCGGATTGATATTTTTATAGACACGTACAATTGTGTTAAATCGATCTCCATCTCCTGCTGTTGAAAACAGAACAGAAGCGTTGCTGATCAGACGGAAACGGATATCTTTATAAGCCAGAGCCATCTGGCTCACAAAATCAATGATCATACCGCTTTCTGCAGAGTCACTTTTCATAAACTTCCGACGCGCAGGTGTATTGTAAAAAAGATCTGTTACAATGACCGTCGTGCCGTCCGGGCAGCCGGTCTGCTGATGAAGGGTCACTTCTCCTCCATGAATCAGCAAACGTGTTCCCGCCTTGCTTTCTTTGCATTTCGTCACCAGTTCTGTCCGGCTGACCGCGCAGATAGAAGCAAGCGCTTCCCCGCGAAATCCAAGAGTTTCGATCGAATCCAGATCGCCTACAGTCTGGATTTTGCTGGTGGCATGACGCAAAAAAGCGGTTTCTGTCTCCTCTTCTGGAATTCCGCAGCCGTTATCTGTAACACGGATATAAGATTTCCCTCCGTTTTTTATTTCTACTGTGATCGAAGATGCCTTGGCATCCACTGCATTCTCCACGAGTTCTTTCACAATAGAAACCGGCCTGTCGATTACTTCTCCAGCGGCAATTTTATCTGCAATTCGTTTATCCAGTACTCTAATCATCCAGTGATTCCTTTAATTCCTCCAGTATTTGAAACGCCTGAGATGGCGTAATTTCCATAAGATTTATGTCCCGCAGCCTCTCTACCACAGATACTGGCGCGAAATCATACAGTGAAATCTGTCCTTCCACACCATGACGGCTGTCTTTTGTCTCATGGACAGAAATGCCGGAACCTGCCGGCATCGTCCTGGCCTGCTTTTCCGGACCTGAATCCGGAAGTGCATCTTCCTCCTGACGGAAAGCTGCACCTTCTTCCAGTTCCTTCAGCTTTTCTTCAGCTCGCGCCAGAAGCTTTTTCGGTATGCCGGCCAGCTTTGCCACATGGATCCCGTAGCTGCGGCTTGCAGAACCTTCCACGATACGATGCAGAAAAATAATGTTTCCGTGCTCTTCTGACACATCAACATTCAGATTTTTCACACCATGAATTTCATCCTGCAGTACGGTAAGTTCATGGTAATGTGTTGCAAAAAGTGTACGGATATGTGTTTTTTCATTGCAAAGATATTCTACTGCTGCCCATGCGATGGAAAGTCCGTCATAAGTGCTTGTTCCGCGGCCGATTTCATCCAGAATCACCAGACTTCTGGCACGGGCAGAACTTAAAATGTAAGACAGTTCACTCATTTCCACAAAAAAAGTGGACTGTCCCTGTGCCAGGTTGTCGGAAGCGCCGATTCGAGTAAAAATACGATCGACGACACCGATTCTGGCGCTTTCACATGGTACAAAGCATCCAGCCTGTGCCATAAGGACAATCAGTGCAGTCTGCCGCATATAAGTGGATTTTCCGGCCATGTTCGGTCCAGTAATCAGAAGCATGCTGGCATCGTTGTCATTCAGATAGACATCGTTGGAAACAAACTGCCCGTCTGGAATGGTCTGTTCGATCACAGGATGCCGTCCTCTGCAGATGGAAATCTCCATGGATTCATCGATCACAGGTTTTACATATCCCAGTTTTTCGCTGACTTCTGCAAATGCGCACAGCACATCCAGTGAAGCGATTGCCGAGGATGTCTTCTGAATCGGCAGAATCCAGTTCTGAATCTGATCTCGCACATTGCAAAACAGATCATACTCCATCTGATTGATCTTTGTCTCTGCATTGAGCACAAGGCTCTCCATCTCTTTCAGTTCTGGAGTAATATAGCGTTCCGCATTGGCAAGGGTCTGCTTCCGGATATAGTTATCCGGCACCATGTCATAAAATGACTTCGTCACTTCCAGATAATAGCCGAACACCCGGTTGTACCCGACTTTTAAATTTCGTATTCCAGTTCGCTCCCGTTCACTGTTTTCCAGATTTGCAATCCAGTGCTTTCCATCCTTGATGGAGTCCTTCAGCTGATCCAGTTCATCTGAAAAACCGGGACGGATCAGACCGCCTTCACGAATCAGGAATGGCGGCTCTTCCACAATGGAAGCATCAATCAGCTGAAATACCTCCGACAGAGGATGTATTTCGTCATTCAGATTTCCCATCAGCCTGCTGTCCTTTGAAAGATCCGAAAGAATTTCTTTGACTTCCGGCAGTACAGCAATCGAATTGCGAAGTGCAATCAGATCTTTTCCATTCGCGCTGCCGCAGGCAATCCGTCCGGTCAGACGCTCAAAATCGTAAATTTCTTTCAGGGCTTCTTTCAGGTTGTTCCGGAGAAGCGGATTATGGAACAGACTTTCTACAGCATCCAGGCGCAGATTGATCTCTGTCGCATCGTTCAGCGGTTCACGGAGCCATTGCTTCATTTTCCGGCTTCCCATAGCAGTATGGGTCTTGTCCAGAACACCGAGAAGAGATCCGGCGATTTTCCTTTCATAAAGCGTTTCTGTGATTTCCAGATTGCGCAGGGTCGCCTTATCAAGTGTCATATGCCCGCCGATCTCATAAATGTTCACTCGAGTGAGGTGTTTCAGAGATTGTTTCTGCGTTTCCAGAAGGTAATTCAGCAGAACACCCAGAGCAACCACCGCATAGGGGCGGAAGTCAAGCCCCAGTCCAGTCAGCGAAATCGTCTGAAACTGTGCTTTAATAGCTTCTTCACATGCCCGCACAGAGTAATATTCACTGCTTCGGACATCAATATACGCTTCCGTAATCTGCCGCAGTTCTTCCAGATCATACCGGTCGCAGAAACTCTGGCATACGATAATTTCCCTGGCTTTGATTTTCACCAGCTCATTGAGAAGCGTTTCATACAGTTCTTTTCCATGGTACTCCGTTACGTTCAGCTCCCCGGTGGATACATCGCAGTAAGCAACGGCCATGCCATCTTCGTCCATGTGCACCGATGCCAGATAATTGTTCTCCTTTTCGGCCAGCATGGACTGTGCTGTCAGGGTTCCCGGTGTAACAATCTGGATAACCTCCCGCTTTACGATTCCTTTGGCAGTCTTCGGGTCTTCCATCTGTTCGCATATCGCAACTTTATAACCGCGTTCCACCAGCCGGGCGATATAACTTTCTGCGGAATGGAAAGGGACTCCGCACATGGGAGCCCTTTCTTCCTGTCCACAGTTTTTTCCTGTCAATGTTAATTCCAGTTCACGGGACGCAATTCTGGCGTCCTCGAAGAACATCTCATAAAAATCCCCCAGTCTGAAAAACAGAATACAGTCCTGATATTCCTTCTTGATTTCCATATACTGCTGCATCATTGGTGAAACTTTCATAGATGTCCTTCCTTTTCATACGTGTTTTTTTCTCTGATTCCATGATTTTCCCTGCATCGGGCCGCATGACTTTGACAGAATAACGATCCGATGCAGAGATTTTTCGCAAAATATAAAAATGAAACTTATCAGCAGATAAAACTATCTGGCATTGTAAGCCTTGATACCTTCTTTGATAATATTGATACCGGCCCGCATATCTTCCGCTTTCAGAACATAAGCGATCCGGATATCAGACTGGCCTACCCCTGGAGTTCCGAAGAAACCGCCTGCCGGTGCAAACATGACAGTCTCGCCGTCCACATCGAAATCCTGCAGAAGGAACATCAGGAACTTTTCTGCATCATCAACCGGCAGCTGGCAGGTAATGTAGAATGCACCTTCCGGTACACCGAATTTGATGCCTTCAATTTCTTTCAGTGCTTCGACAGATACATTTCTTCTGTATTCATATTCTTTTTTAATATCGTCGAAGTAAGAAGGATCCAGGTTGTACAGTGCAGCAGCACCAATCATATCCAGAGTCGGGCAGCAGAGTCTGGCCTGGCACAGTTTCATCAGGTTAGACATCAGTTCTTCGTTTTTCGAGGCGATGGATCCAATTCTGGCACCGCAGGCGGAGAAACGCTTGGATACAGAGTCCACGATGATTACGTTCTGCTCCGCTTCTTTAAAGGAGCCGAAGGTCGTCATTTCTTTTCCGTCATAAGTGAATTCTCTGTAAACTTCATCTGCAATGATATACAGATCATGCTCCAGCGCAATATCCACGATCAGCTGCATTTCCTCATGCGTCAGGACCTTTCCGGTCGGGTTGCCAGGGTTGATGATGCAGAGTGCTCTGGTCTTATCAGTAATGACATTTTCAATTTTTTCTCTGACTGCATACTGATATCCGTCATCTGCAGTTGTTGGAATCGCCACAACTTTGCCGCCGGCCTGGCGAACAAATGTCTTGTAGTTGGTGTAGAACGGCTCTGCCATGATCACTTCATCGCCATCATCCAGTATTGCAGTCATCAGCATGTTGATCGCTTCGGAACCGCCGTTGGTGATCAGCAGATCTTTCTTTTCAAAGTTGAGGCCGATTCTCTGATAGTAACCTACCAGAGCCTCCAGCAGACTTGCTTCGCCCTGGGAATTTGCATATGCCAGAACATCCTGATCGAAGTTCTTTACTGCATCAAAGAATGCCTTTGGAGTTTTGATATCCGGCTGGCCCAGATTTAAACGATATACTTTTTTACCTGCGGCAACCGCTGCATCTGCATACGGTACAAACTTCCGGATTGGGGATAAGCTCATGTCCTGAATTTTTTGTGATAGTTTCATTTTTCTCTTCTCCTTACAATAAACTTTAGAATTAACATTTATTCCAACTCCTCGTGGGAGGTGTTGACAATCTGATCGATGCGGGATTCGTCAAGTGTCCCTCTTTCTTCTTTCTCTTCAAAATCTGTCGCGCTGTCTTTTTTCAGATACATCAGATATTCAATATTCCCTTTGGCACCCGTTACAGGTGAAAAGGTAAGATCTTCCGGCTTCAGGCCGGAACTCACAGCGTAGCCTGCAACTTTTTCCAAGACTTCCTTATGAACCTTACGGTCGCGGACAATGCCCTTTTTTCCAACCTGCTCCCTGCCTGCTTCAAACTGCGGTTTTACCAGACAAACAAGACTTCCATTCTGTGCAAGCAGTCCGGAAGCGACCGGAAGAACCAGTTTCAGCGAAATAAACGAGACATCAATACTGATAAAGTCAATCTGCTCTTCGATCGTCTGCGGATCCAGATAACGGATATTGCATTTTTCCATATTGATCACACGCGGATCGATACGCAGCTTGTAATCCAGCTGTCCATAGCCTACATCGACCGCATAGACTTTTCTTGCTCCTTTCTGCAGCATGCAGTCGGTAAATCCTCCCGTGGAGGCACCGATATCCATGCAGACACAGTCAGTCAGAGAAAATTTCCACAGATCCATGGCTTTCTCCAGCTTGAGACCGCCTCTGCTGACATACGGACAGGGATTTTCTTTCACCGTAATCGTCGCCGATTCTTCTACCAGATTTCCTGCCTTGTCGCTCTTCTGACCGTCCACATAAACCACGCCTGCCATAATTGAGGCACGGGCACGTTCTCTGGATGGAAAGAAGCCTTTTTCGACTAATAGAACATCAAGCCTTTCCTTCAATTTCTTCACATATCCTTTCTGTGATCTTCTCCGGGCTCAGACCGTATTTCTGCTGAAGCTGCGAAACCGATCCATGTTCAATGAACGCATCCGGCCAGCCGAAACGGAGGATCCTGGAATGCTGCGTTCTTCGAACAAGTCTGTGTTTTTCATGTTCTGAAGCGGATGCCAGTTCCGTCGCCATCTTTTCTCCAAAACCGCCCTCCAGCGTATTATCTTCCAGTGTCACCAGCAGCTTGCAGTCCTCACGGAAAAGAGCAAGATCCAGCGGTTTCACACAAGTGACATCCACCAGCCCTGCACGGTATCCGTGTTCCTTCAGAAGGCGGCACACTTCTTCTCCACATTGATGCATTGTACCGACTGCCCATATATCAATACATTGGCTCCCCGGCGCAGGTTCGAGTGTCCGGATATTTTTTCCGCTGTATACGGAACAGATCTGCCTGTCATAATCTGCCTCGCCTCTTGGATAACGGATCGCGCACGGACCATCCAGCAGCAGCGCGTATTTCATCATAGCTTCCAGCTGATTCCCATCTTTCGGTGTGAGAACTGTCATGCCCGGTATCTGACGCAAATAAGACAGATCAAAAATACCATGATGTGTTTCTCCATCTGCTCCTACGCAGCCGGCCCGGTCTACCAGAAAAACGACCGGCAGGTTCTGCAGGCAGATATCTTCCAGCAGCTGGTCATATCCTCGCTGCAGAAAGGAGGAATAAATCGCGACCAGCGGCCGCATTCCCGATTTTGCCATACCTGCAGCGAAAGTGATCGCATGTTCTTCAGCAATTCCGACGTCAAAAAAACGTTCAGGAAACCGCTGTGCAAACAGACCAAGACCTGTTGCATCCCGCATTGCTGCAGTAATTGCCGTAATCCGCGGATCGTTTTCCGCAAGATCCACTGCAAATTTTCCCATAAGAGAGGAAAACGTAGGCTTCTCGCTCCGCGTTTTCAGCACACCCGTCGTTCTGTCAAACGGTCCTATACCATGAAATTTCCCGGGATCTTTCTCCGCATTCCGGTAACCCTTTCCCTTTCTGGTAATGACATGAACAAGAACCGGTTCATTCAGGTTTCTAACGCGATCCAGCACGTCAATCAGGGCTTCCAGATCATGTCCGTCTACCGGACCGAAATACGTAAAACCAAGCTCTTCAAACAGGACACCGCCGGAGTCCATGATCGAATATTTCAGGTCATTTTTAAATTCAGCGAGGCCAGAGGCGATATTCTTTCCAATATTCGGGATTGAGGCAACCCGGTCTTTCACAAAGCGTTTGGCGCCAAGATAGCCTTTTGATGTTCGCAGTTTCCCAAGATGCTGCGAAATACCGCCGATATTCGGTGAAATCGACATGCCGTTGTCGTTCAGGACCACAATCACTTTTGATTTTGAAGCACCGATATTATTCAGGCCTTCGTAGGCAAGCCCTCCCGTCAGTGATCCATCTCCAATGACGGCGATTACATCATAGTTCTCTTTTTTCAGATCCCTGGCTGCAGCCATGCCGGCTGCAACGGAAATGGATACACTGCTGTGTCCGGTGTCATAGACATCATGGGCACTTTCATAGCTCTTCGGGAAACCGCTCAGTCCCCCAAACTGACGCAGACTGTCAAACTGATTTGCCCTGCCGGTGAGAATCTTATGGACATATGACTGATGTCCCACATCCCAGATAATCTTGTCTTTCGGGCTGTCAAAAACCCGGTGAAGGGCTAGGGATAATTCCACAATACCCAGGTTCGATGCAAGATGACCGCCGGTCTCTGATACCTTGTTAATGAGGAATTCCCGAATAGCACATGCCAGAAGCTCCATTTCGTGCGGTGTCATAGTCTTCAGATCTTCCGGAAAATGATACTCTGTTAGTTCTTTCATTTTATATTTATCCTCTATTTTTTTCTACCTTCCAGCTGAAGCACCAGATCCCGGAAAAATTCGGCATTGTCATAATATGGCTGCAGTACTTCTACTGCATTCGCCGTCAGTTCTTTCAGCCGGCTGACCGACGCATCCAGACCATAAATGGAAGTATAGGTGTTTTTATGTTTTTTGGAATCCGATCCAATCTCTTTTCCAAGCTCGGAAGGGTTACCGACGACATCAAGGATATCATCCGCAATCTGATAAGCCAGTCCAAGGTTTTCCGCATAGCGTTCCATATCATTCAGCATCTGGCTGGTTGGACTGCCGAGATACAGTCCTGCGCGAACCGCTGATTTGATCAGAGCCCCTGTTTTGTTTAAATGAATATATTCCAGCATCTCACCGGAATACTGCACATTTTCTCCTTCAATATCAGAAACCTGTCCGGCAACCATGCCGCGGCAGCCGGATCCTTTGGAAATCTCATATGCGGCTTTAATTCGCCGGGTCATTTTTTCCGGCTCATCAAAATACAGCATCATATCTTTATTAATTGCCTCAAATGCAGACGTCAGAAGACCGTCACCTGCAAGAATTGCAATCGCTTCACCATATACTTTGTGATTGGTCGGCAGTCCGCGCCGCAGATCGTCATTGTCCATGGCAGGGAGGTCATCATGAATCAGCGAATAAGTATGAATATATTCTACCGCGCAGGCATACGGCATTGCTTCATAAACATCGCCTCCTGCAAACTCACAGGATGCAAGAAGAAGCACCGGACGAAGACGTTTGCCTCCTGCTGTCAGACTGTATTTCATAGATTCATACAGCGAGATGCTTTTATTATCCACATTGGGTAAAAAATCCAGCAGATGTTCATCTACCAGATTTCTGTAATCTTCAAATGTTCTGTCCATCGTCCTACCTCATGTCTTCCTTCCTGTCTTCCTGCTCGCTGCGTCTGAATATTTCTATCTTCTGCTCTGCACTGTGCAGCAGATCCATGCACAGCTGGTAGCTCTTCATTCCGTCCTCGAAACTGGTAATGGATTCCGCAAGCGTCGTACCTGGATTTCGTAGTTTATCCACGGATTCTTCCATTTTTGCCAGCGCGTCTTCAAATGTCATAATGGTCCTCCTCTATCTCTGCTTTCTCTGCAGTCACATAAGCAGCCGTCAGACAGATTGTGCCATCCTGCAGTGTGATGCGATATCTTCCCTTTTCCGTGAACCTGTCCACAGTGGAAATAACCCTTCCGCCTTCATCCTGGATCAAGGCATAACCCTTTTTCAGAATCGCCTCCGGTCGATTTTCTTCCAGCGCAAGGCGGCACTGTTCCAGCGCGTGTTTTGCGCTGTGAATTTTCGCTCTGAAAAGGAGATCTAGAGAATGTCCCTGATTCTCTGCCTGAAGTGCATAATACTGCACTTTATGTTCCAGCGCTTGCAGCATTTCTTTTTTTCTGTTCTGAAGCCATGCTTCAGTTTCCACTGTGTCCGGAACGGCCATTTCCGCTGCAGCCGTCGGCGTTTCAGCTCGTTTATCCGCAACAAAATCTGCAATTGTAAAGTCCGTTTCGTGTCCAACTGCGGAAATAACAGGAATATGACTGCGAAAAATCGCACGAGCCACAGCCTCCTCATTAAATGCCCAGAGATCTTCCAGAGATCCGCCGCCTCTGCCTACAATCAGAGTATCGATTTCCGGGAAATGTTCGTTTACATATTCAATCATCGAAGAAATGTCGGAAGCAGCCCCATCTCCCTGCACCTGCACAGGAAATACCATGATATCCACAAGTTTTGTACGGCTCTTTATGATTTTCAGAATATCCTGCACCGCGGCACCGGTTTCCGACGTGATCACCCCGATTTTCTTGGGGAAAGCCGGAATCTTTTTTTTATAAACGGGGTCAAACAGCCCTTCTGCCTCCAGCTTGTCCTTCAGAAACAGAAATGCCGAGGCAAGATCTCCCTCTCCTTCCCACTCTAATGTGCGAACAAACAGCGTATAAGTTCCGCCTTTCTTAAATACATTAATATATCCGCGTATGGTGACTTTCATGCCATCTTTCAGACGCAGACTGAGATTCCTGCGGACAGAATCCGGCAGGAAACAGTTGATCTTACTGCCTTCATCGACCAGAGAAAAATATACGTGGCCGGAACTGTGATACTTCAGATTTGAGATTTCACCCATTACAGAAATATTCCCAAGCAGCGGATCTGTCTGTATGACACGCGCAATGTATTCATTCAGCTGTGTTACCGTAACCGGCCTTAATGCCATATTTCTTTTCCTCCCAGAAGCGCCACGCCGACAGCATTATCGGAAGAGAGCTGACTGCTGCCGAAAGAAATGTTCAGATCTCCGCACAGATGGTGACTCAGGTACTCTCGCAGATACCGGCTGCAGGATACGCCTCCTGCATATAGAAAATTGCTGATTTTATATTTTTCGGAAAGCTGCATTGTCATTTCTGCAACAGAGCGGGACAGCTTTTCAAACAAATCTGCCACAAGTTCTGAGTCTGCACACGAAGCAAGAAGCCTCTGGCCCTGTGTTTCAATGCCTGAAAGATTCACATATCCATCTGTTACTTTAATCCGAGTCAAATGCTGAGAAGGATTGAGATGCATTTTATGTGTTTCCCATGCAATCTGATCCATCGTTTCACCGCAGGGAAAAGGAAGTCCCATCGAAACACCGATCCGATCCAGCACCTGTCCATATGCAAGATCACGGGATCCTCCTACAATTTCAAAACGGCTGCGATCTACCAGCAAAGCTTCCGTCGTTCCGCCGGAAAAATGGAAGCATATCAGCGGCTCCACATCCTTCATGGCAGAATAAAATCGAACTGCTTCAACATGCCCTTCCTGATGAGACACTTCGTGAAGTGAAACACCAAGTGCTGCAGCGACCGCCCGGCCGTATCCGGCCCCTGCGGTAAAAACAGGCATATAGGATCCTTCTTTCGGACGGGGACGCACTGAAACAGCTACAATACCGATGTTGGAACGGAATTTTTCGTTCTGCAATACCTTCTCCATAACGGGAGGGAGATTCTGCACATGCTGAAAGAGAGCTTCCGACTGCCGCAGCCCTCTTTCTCCCTGTTTTACCTGAAGAAACTGCTGATGATTAAAAAGGATCGTGCCTTCAGCATCAACAACAGCAACGGATGTTTTATAATTGCTGGTATCGATTCCCAGAGAAAGTTCTTTTTTCATTGAATCTTCCCCAGAACTGCATTTACAAATTGCGGTGAATGTTCTGTACCATATTTTTTTGCAAGCTCCACGGCTTCATTGATTGAAACGGCACGTGGAATCTCCTCCATGAAGATTATTTCTCCTGCAGCAACTCGAATAATTGCCAGATCCATTTTCGACATCCGGGCAGGAGGCCATCCCTCACTGCATTGGCTGATTATTTCATCCACTCTCCTGATATTCTCACTGACTGCCCGCAGAAGACTTTCCACGTAAGTTTTCTGTTTCCCGAGTTCTTCTCTGGAAAGATATTTTTCCAGATCCGGTTCTTCAAAATCTCTCTGGGCCTCCATCTGGAACAGTGCCTGCATGGTATATTCTCTTGCTTCTTTTCTGTTCATTCTGTTTCCTTTTTCGCTATCCTTCCTGCGACATTTTTTTAGGGAGTGTGACTCCCTGCACGTGGATATCGACCTTCTGCACCGAAAGCCCGGTGACCGATTCCACTGCCTCTTTCACTGAACTCTGCACTTCCCAGGCCAGATCCGGTATCTTCGTGCCAAATTCCACATTCAGATAAATCTCAATGCCGATTCCTTCCTGCTCCCTGGACAGTACAATGCCGCGAGCGATATTATCTTTTCGCAGCAGCTTTTTCGTAAGATTATCTGCAAATTCTTCGTTCAGCCTGCTGACTCCCGGGACCCGTCGCGCAGCTTTTGCTGCAATCAGACTGACAATCTCCTCTGATACTCTGTTTACCGTCTGTTTATCATTTCCGGTCCCTGCCATATTATCACCTCGGGCATATTAAATCAGTATTTATTATAGCAGACTCCGGCCCGGTTTTCAATGGGTATTAGTACATGCTCTGAATGATGATCTTATCTGCACTTCTGCCGGTTTCACGCATAACGATGTCACAGATTTTCGCAACAGTGTTGGTATCCAGCTCCTGCTTGTCAACCGTTACATTGACACTGGTCTCTGTAATCAGGACAAAGGAATCAGGAAGATTTTTCGTTTCAATCAGGCTTTCAATAGCAAGTTCTGTTTCCATTGCATCCATGATCCGTTCCTTCTCCTTCGCAGCATTGCTCTGTTCTTCTCTGCTGCTGCTCTTGCTGATTGTATCGTCCAGTTTTGCGATCAGTTTATTCCTGGAAAGTTCAAGCGCAGCTCTTCTTTCTTCAAAAGATCCCTCCGAAGTCAGGTTAACATCCTGTTCTTCCGCCACGGACAAGCTGTCCACCAGCACATCCCCGTCATGCACCGGGATTTCTGTTCTGCCTGTCTGTGTCAGAATAATACCCGCCCCGAATACAACGATCAGCGTCGCAGCCGCAACTCTTCGCTTCCTGAAAAGAATATCTCTGTAAGTAAACTTTTTCTTTTTATTTTCCAAAATGCACTCCCCCTCACGATTAATTTAGGTCTGACTTCTTTTTTTCAAAAACGATGACGCTGGAAGCCGGAATATCATAGAGAGTCGCTACTCCATCCGTCAGTTTTCCGGCTACAATGGAACTCCCTGCGCCTTCTGCCAGAACGATCACACCCTTTACCTGATCTTGACTGTCATACTCCACCATGACTTCCACATCGCCTGCCCCTTCGATGGAAGAAAGAACGCTGCACAGACGTTCTTCTGTTCCTCCATTCCCATCCAGAATCTGTTTCCTGCCACTGGTTCCTGACAGCAGTAAATTCAGTGCAAGGATCGCGATCGCAGCAGTCAGCAGTATCGTTACCAGCCGAACATATTTTTCTTTCCCGATTTTTTCGAACATTTACCTCACTCCTATGTATATGGTTTTTTACCTGCGGGTATGCATGGATCGATCAGAAGTTAGAAACCAGATTCAGAATTGGTTCAAGGATTGCTGCCAGGATCACCAGGGAAAAAATGAATTTCAGATATTTTTCCATCGATGAATCCGGAATCAGGATCTGAAAAAAGCTCAGAACCAGAAGCATCAGAAACAAGTCTCTGATCCAGGCATAGACATCACTCATAGATTTCCTCCCACATGAAGAATTCCGGCGAGAAACAGGATAAACAGCAGACATGTAAAAAACACGATGGAAGCCATGGAGACCATTGCGTTTCCCATATCATTCACGCCATCTGCAGCCTTCCCTTCGGAAATCGGCTCCATCAGAGCACCGGTCAGTTTATAAACACCCGCGACGATCAGGATTTTGGCAAGCGGAACAAACATCATCAGAAGAAGCATCAGAAGTCCGAATACACCTGCCGTATTCTTCACTGCATGCATGCATCGGAGATACAGATCAACGGTATCCGATGTAAATCCTCCGACAATCGGAATGAACGTGCTGAGAGAATATTTTGTCGCATTCATCAGAACAGTGTCTGATGCGTCTGTCAACAGTCCCTGAATCGTTATGATCCCAGTTAAAACCGCAAGTATCAGCCCGGTGAGCAGTACTGCCACACTGCGCAGCAGTTTTGCAAGTTTATTTACATAATTTTTTTCTGTTAAACAATTGAGCAGACTTAGCACCGCAGACAGGTACAGTGCCGGCAGTACAATCGACTTCACCAGAACGCTAAACCCGGTCACAGCCCCCAGAATCAGAGGACTAAGCACACTGCCGGATGCAATGGAACCGGTAGCAAGGAGAATTCCCAGAAGCACCGGTGTCAGTATTTCCATCGTCCACACCATGGCTGAAACTGCATCCAGAGCCAGCTGCCAGGATATTCGCAAACTGTTGATGGAAATGCCTATAATGACCATAGTACAGACAAGCACGCTCATCTTTGATATGCTTTTGCTTCCAAATCCGTCAGAAAGGCTGTGCAGAAGCCCCAGTATTACACAGATGCTCAGGATTTCTACCATAAGGATCAGCGCATTCTGAATTTCATACAGGAACAGGCTTTTCAGACCTTCGATTGCGACACCGCTGTCAAAAATACCTTCTCCGGAAAGTACTGACTGAAAAATCCGATCCATCGTATAGGAATCAGAAAGGCCCTCTGTCAGTCTGGATGCTTCTTCCATGATCCCGCTGAAATCTTCCTCTCCCATAATATTTTCATACTGTTTTTCGAGAATCATGTTCTCATCCATAGTTTCTCCTTACATGATTGTGCAGAGCAGTTCGAGAAGTGACTGAAATACCGGCAGAGCCACAAAAAAGATTGCGATTTTTCCTGCCAGCTCCACCTTTCCGGCGATTGCTTTTTCTCCAGCATCCTGGCAGATCGCTGAAGTGAAATCTGTTATGTAGGCGATTCCCAGCGCTTTGAGGATGATCGGGAAATAGGTTTTACCACAGGAAAGTTGTTCATACAGGTCCTCCAGCGTTTTAAAGCTGTACTGAATGCTTCCCAGAACTGCAAACAGAAGAAGAAGCGATCCGCATAGGGTGGCTTCTACTGCAAGGTCCGGACGGAAATTTTTTATCAGAGCAATAAGAATAACGCAGATGACAGCTGTAGCACAGAGTTTCAGTATCATAATCTGACCGCCTAAAATGTAAGAAATACGCGAACCGTATCAAAGAATTCCGTCAGCATGTTAATCAGAATCGCAAGAACAATCATTACGCCTGCCAGCGTTACCATCATAGCCTGTTCTTCCCTTCCAGCTTTATTCAGGATCTGATTCAGTATTGCGATGGCAATGCCGATTGCCGCGATTTTAAATAAAACCTCCACATCAAAAGTCATATTATTTCCTCCTGTTACAGCAGCACCAGGGCTGCAATGGCTCCGCCGAAAAAACCGATTCTGCGGTACATCGGTCCTTTCTGCCTGCAGTCTTCTCTTGCTTCTGTGAGCTGTTCCTGCAGTCTTGTTTCGAGAAATGAGAATTGCATCTGCTGATTTTCATAATCTGTCTGGCCGATAAAACTGCCCATATGGCAGATTATCTCCAGGTCTTCACCGGTGATCGCCGTTCTCCCATAAATTTTCTCTGCTTCCTGTATCCAGACCTGCGATATCTCTCCCTGTTTTTCTTCCAGCTGTTTTCTGCATTGCTTGAGGAGATGAAAAGCAGATGTGTTTCCTGCTGTGCCGACCTGAGCAAACAGCGGGATCAGCGGCTGCCGAAAATACTGGATTCTTCCCTTCAGTGTGAGTGTCATTTTCAGGAACTCCTCCAGCAGACGGATCCGCTCTTTCAGTTCTGCTGCTTTCAGTACACCTGCAAATCCTGCTGCAGCCACCAGTGCCATCAGCCCCATTATCTTAATCATATTGCGCCTCCCGATGAATTCCTGATGTATCAGCGATTTCACGGATTGTCCCTGCCCCTTTCTCATTGGAAAGAAAAACAAGACGGCGGAATACTCCATTCTCTACCAGTTTGCCTACAGCAGATCGGTACACATCCTCCCTGTCCCATCCGTGAATGGATGTGATCAGGGCCACGCCGGACGCCAGGCACTGCATGACAGCTGAGATATCCTCCGGTTTTCCGATTTCATCAGTAAAGATGACCTGCGGTGCCATGGATCGGAGCAGCATGGAAATCCCCCATGCCTTATCACAGCCGTCCAGAACGTCGCATCTGGGGCCCAGATCGAAGCTGGGACGGCCGTGAAACATTCCGGCTATCTCTGACCGCTCGTCGCAGATACCCACCTGAAAACGGCATTCTGACAGTTCTCTGGCCAGATCACGCAGCAGGGTGGTCTTTCCACAGCCGGGCGGAGAGATGATCAGGGTATTGACTGGCCGGCCGTTTTCCAGAATCTCCGGAACCAGTTTCCTGCTGCAGCCTCGTACCTCTCTGGCGAACCGGATATTCAGCGAACTGATTTCCTGCAGAAGAGCCGGCATTCCCTCTTTCATAACGGCTCGTCCGCAGAGTCCGACCCTGTGGCCGCCCTCGATGGTGACGAATCCGCGGGCCAGGTCTGCTTCATATGCGTAATAGGAATACTGGATCAGCTGATTCAATGTGTCGTGAAGATCCTGCTGGGTGATCATATGCTGCAGATACCGTTCTCTGGTTCCACAACGGAGGCAGATATTCTGCCCGCACCGGAACCGGATCTCTTCCACCTCACGTACGACAGAATCCGGCAGAAGGTTCATCTGCTCGGCGATATTCCGCGGCAACTTCGATGTGATTTCTCGTAAGCTGTTCATAGCATGCTCCTCTTTTCCATTTTTCCTGTGTTCTCCCTCGCGGGATATTACAGTCTATGATATGGACAAGGTTTTATGACAAAAAAAGAAACAGCCTGCGGCTGATTATTCGTTCGCAGGCTGTTTCATATGTGCCATATATTACATAAGTATTTCTTTCAATGCAGATAGCAGATCAGAAATCTGATTTATCATAAAGTCAGGAGAAGACACATCTCCGAATCCATAAGCAGCATAAATAAACGGCACGCCAGCCAACTTCGCAGCTTCCTGATCTCCGGAAGTATCACCCACGTAGACTGCCTTTTCGATATGGTTCCGCTTCACCACCAGAGAGATATTCTCCCCTTTCGACCTTCCGGTTCTACCGGCCATTTCGATATCATCGAAATACTTCCAGAATTCATAATGGTCTAAAAATGCCTGCACATAACCATCCTGGCAGTTGCTGACGATGGCAAGAAAAAAGTTGCGCGACAGTTCTTTCAACACCTCTTCGAGATGTAGATACAGGACACCTCCATGCTGTCGTACATAAGGGTGTTCTGCTTTGCTACACTCTGCCATGATTTTCATGTATTCTTTTTCTGTTTTATCCGGGAAAATCAGTGAGCCGATAACGGTCAGGGTTTTTCCCATGAAACCGCACATTTGCTCCACTGTAATTTCCTTACCATGCACTCTCAGCACCGGGTTCCATGCTTCGACAATCTGCTGGGAAGAATCCCATAGAGTCCCGTCCAGGTCGAAGATAACTGCTTTTCGTTGATGTCTGTCTTTCTCAATCATTTGAAACGGTTCCTTTCTATATACCGTTTATCTTACACCTAACTGCAGGGCTTGTCCAGACAAAAACAGGCACAGTACCCTGCCCGAAAACCAGGCAGAGTCTGTGCCAAGCATAAACTGTTTATGAAAAAGAAAACATTTTTCTGAAATCTGCTTTTAACTTATGCGCCGCAGGCAGTGAAAATAAAGCAAACAGCTGCAATGAATAAAATAGGTACTAAGTTTTTCATCTCGAATCCTCCTCTTGAACTTTCTCAATCCATTTCTTTGTCTTTTGCTTTTTCGTTGTGCGCACTTTCTATAATATAATCAAAGTATATGCTCAAAAGGTTACATCAAGATTTAAAATAAGTTATTTTTTTATTAAGAAGATGCAGATGACGCTGCTGCTGCACTGGATGCAGCGACTGCAGCACACATGGCAGCCTGCTGGGCTGCCATCATGGAAACGGTACCGCCAATCGCAGCCTGCCGAATGGTTTGTGCCGCATCCTGTTCCATATGTGCACTGGTCACAATCAAGGCGGAATGCATCAGACGCTGCTTGCGTCCAATCCCCAGCAGTCCGTATCCTTTCTGGCCGGAAAGGAAATCATCTACTTCTATGATTTCCTCCAGTACTTTATCCTGTTCTGAAGAATCTGACACTAGGAGGGCCGGAACACCCAGGGTAGCCAGTTCATATCCGGTACCGTAAGTATAGCCGCGTTTCTTTAATCCGTAAAACAAATCCATCGTTCTACGACATTTCACATCAGCAGGCAGATTCACCATAGCAAGGACATGACTCAGAGACTGTATTGCATTGCATGAGATAAACTGCCCATGAAGAATATCATAGCACTGCTCTGCTTCTTCGACCAGTTCTGCTTCCTGTCGGTCAGACAATGCCATCATTGCAGCGAAAATACTGTCTTCACTGCAGGTCAGGAACGGATGGTCTGCTTTCATAAGATCGTAAATCCTTCTTGTCCGTCCGGCGATTGATTCATATTCAGAAGGCTGCACTGTATCAGCAATCAGCATAGAAGCGACAGGCAGATAGGATGATGCGAAGAAATGATCCTTCAGTGCATCATACACTTCCATCGAATGCGTCATCTTTCGTTCCGGCTCGCTGTCCACAGCCAGGAGTGAGATCATAGCCAGCTTGACAATGCCTCTGAAATTAGAAAAGATGCCTGTATTATCTTTTAGAATCTTTTTACATTCTTCCATTCTCTCAGGATCTGCAGTTCTGCCCTTTTCCATGAAAATAGCAGCGCAGACCGGATAGATATAACTGCTTTCCCAGAAAAACTCTGATTTAATGATATCACGGTTCCTGATGAACAGGTCGCACAGACTGTTTAATTTCTGATCCATAGTTTCTTCCCCTCATACCTTTTCCGTCCTTCTGCTCGGCACTTTCGCAGTCATCATCGTCAGATTGATCGAGGATATAGATTTTTACCCGTTCAATCCGTCGGTCGGAAACAGCCATAATCTTCATCTGATAGTTCTCAAATTCCACAATTCTGCCCACATCATTTTCATCCGGGATTTCTCCCAGCAGATCGATAATGAAACCGCCGATGGTTTCACTGCTGTCAGACTGCAGATCGACGCCAAGTTCTTCGTCCAGATCATCCAGGCTCACATCACCATCCACCAGATAAATATTTTCATCCACCTTATCGATGATTTCCTCTTCTTCGTCGTACTCATCGTCAATATCGCCCATGACCTGCTCTATGATGTCCTCCATGGTAACAATGCCGGAGAATCCGCCGTATTCATCAATCAGAATGGCAATCTGCTGCTTCGTTTTCTGCAGTTCAAAAAAAAGAGAATCGATATTTTTTGTTTCCGGTACAAAATATGGTTTCCGCAGGATATGCTCAATATCAACAGTCTCAAAACTTTCTTCACGGGCTTTGATCAGAAAATCCTTTACGTTAAGAATACCGATGATATTGTCCGTCTCCTCTCTGCATACAGGAATACGAGAATAGCGCAGAGTCATCAGATCGTCGATATACTCCTCCACAGGATCATCAATATCAATGAGAAAAACATCTGTTCTCGGTGTCATGATTTCGTAGGCCAGTTTATCATCAAAAGCGAAGATGCTGTTGATCATTTTTTTGCCTTCTTCCTTCAGGACTCCGCTTTCCTGCCCCACTTCCAGCATGGACATGACTTCCTCTTCGGAAAAGGAGCCGTCTGCCACATTGGTTTTCTGATGAAACAGGCGAAGAAGAATATTCGCAACCATCATCAGAATCCACGTCAGAGGACGGAGAACCGTGGAGATCAAATTATTTAACGAAAGAAGCTTTTCGGCTAGTTCCTCATCGTGCTGCAATGCCAGTTTCCGTGAAAAATACTGTCCGAAAATGGTCAGCGCTGCGACATAAATAAGGAAAGTCCACCAGTAAAGGGAGGCAAACCATCCTCCTATACAGGCGGAAAGAAGCAGCAGAAGTTTATTCGCACTCTGATATTTTTCCGTGTTTCTTCCAGCGGAACCCAGTGCGGTATTCATAATAGTAAATAATCCATATGCAAAAATACATGCAGCGATCACACCGATCTGACTGGGGACGCTGCCAAGGTCATTTGACATCTAACTATCCTTCCTTTTTCTAAACATATCAAACTGGTGCACCGGCTGCTGCATCCGGATCTGCAGAATCTGCTGGGGATGCGGCGCAGACTGAACCGGATTTCCTTCTTCGTCATACATTTCATCAAGAACCTGCGTAAAGAAATCTCTCCTGGGACCCATGATCTCAATCTCATCTCCAAGCACCATCTTGTTTCTTTGCTCCACCGTTGCCATGCGGGTCGCTTCATTATAATCAAGAACCAGACCAGTAAAGGAATATTCTCTGGTGTATGCACTGGTCTGATAATTCTGATCCAGGTTCGTCGGCTGATGAAAGTAAAATCCGGTTGTAAATTCACGATGGCTCGCTTTTTTCAGTTCCGTCATCCATTCTTCCCGGAATACATACCGCTCGGGATCATCGTAATAGGCATCCAGTGCTTTCCTGTAAGCGGAAACCAGCGTAGCCACATAAAATATGCTTTTCATTCTCCCTTCAATTTTCGCAGAGCAGATTCCGGACCGGGCAAGCTCCGGGATATGTTCAATCATACACAGATCCCGGGAATTCATGATGTAGGTTCCGCGGCCATCTTCTTCTACCGGATAGTATTCACCCGGCCGCTGCTCTTCGACCAGAGAATATTTCCATCTGCAGGGATGTGCACAGGCACCGCGGTTCGCATCTCGTTCGGCCATGAAATTACTGAGCAGACATCGGCCGGAATAAGAAATGCACATTGCACCATGGACGAAGGCTTCCAGCTCCAGATTTTCCGGAATGTTTTCCCGGAGCTGACGAATTTCTTCAAAAGTAAGTTCTCGAGCCAGAACAATCCGCTTCACACCCTGCCGGTACCAGAATCTCGCCGTTCTGTAATTCGTCATATTCGCCTGTGTGGAAAGATGAATTTCAGCATCCGGGAGGATCTCACGGATCAGGTCGATGATACCCGGATCACTGACAATGAAAGCATCCAGATCCATGTGCATCTCACGCAGCTGAAACAGATAATCGGTCAGCGGCTGGATATCTTCATTATGGGCGAAAATATTTACCGTCAGATAGCACTTCACGCCTCTGGCATGGGCGAATTCCACGCCCTCCTTCATTTCCTCCAGGGTCATGTTTCCGGCGCCGGCCCGCAGGCTGAACATTTCACCGCCGAAGTAGACGGCATCGGCTCCATAGACTACAGCAATTTTCAGTTTTTCCAAATCACCGGCCGGAGCCAGCAGTTCCATTTTCCTCAGTTGATTCCCCATAAACCTCCATCCTATTTTACCAGGCTGACAGATAAGCCGTCTCCACAGGAAACCAGACCGGATTCCAGCGCAGGATGATGAAACAGATATTCCAGATATTCCTGCATCCGGCGAATGCTGGTCCGGTGCCGCCGGTCAGTTTCTTCCTGCAAATCTGCAACAGTTCCTCGAAAAAGCACATTATCAGATACAATGACACTTCCAGGATGTGTAAGATGTATCGCTGCGTCAAGGAATCTTTGATAATGACTTTTCGCCGCATCGATAAAAATAAAGTCAAATGCTTTTTCCATTTTTTCAGAAAGCAGTTTGATCTGCTCTTCACCATCCCCCTGCAGAATTCTGACCTTCCCGGAAAGTCCAAGTGAAGAAATATTGCAGGAAGCCTGTCGATACATCTCAGCTGATTTCTCGATCGTTACAACCTCTGCACCCGTTTTCTGCGCAAAATATGCTGCGGAGTAACCGACTGCGGTTCCAATCTCCAGAATCCGCTCAGGGTGTATGATCGAAAGAAGAACTGCAAGAAAAGATTCCGTTTCCCGCAGAATAATCGGAATTCCGTCCTGCTCTGCGGAAAGCCGGAGATTCATCATCTGCGGATTCAGCGGACTGTAAAATCGGTTAAGATAATCCGTCACAATCGGATTCGTTATCTGACTGGTTTTTTCCATATTTTCCTAATACCACAAATTGTCTTTTACTTTCTGATTATGCTCATCCAGAGTTTTGCTGTAAAGCACCGTGCCATCTTCACAAGCAAAGAAGTAGTAGTTGTCGTTTTCTTCATAATTTGCACAGGCATCCAGGATTTCTTCCTGAACCGCACAGATCGGTCCTACCGGGACGCCCGCATATTGGTAAGTATTATACGGAGAATCCACTTCCAGATCCGCATACGTCACATTGATCCGTTTTTCCTGCAGAGCATAAAGCACGGTGCTGTCGCTCTGTAATGGCATACCCTTTTTCAGACGATTAAAAAATACACCCGCAATTTTTTTATAATCTTCCGGGTGGAAACTTTCATCCTGCACCACAGATGCAAGTGCAAGGAACTCATGAACGGACATGCCCAGTTCGCTGATTCTGTCACGATACGGTTCCAGTTTTTTCCCCATCATATCCAGGCAGTATCGTGTCACCGTCTCCACGTCCGGATCCTGATCTGCAACGAAATACGTTTCAGGATACAAATAGCCCTCCAGCGGATAGAGAATTGCAGGATCAAGAATCTCATCCGTCAGAAACCAGTATTCCCCGATCAGCTCTCTGAGGTAATTTCTGTCATCCCAGACCTTCAATACCTGATTCTGTTTCATTCCAAGGGCGTCAGCGACATGTGCCGCCGCATCCGGAATGGTGGAACCTTCCACGATGGTGAATTTCGTTTTCAGAAGGTACTGAAAATTTCCAGTACTGATGATATCCAGCATTGTCTTCAGGTCCATATTCTGATTCAGTATATACGTATTAGCCTGCAGATTATCAGGTGCGAACAGTTTCACATAAAGCTTGGCTGCAGTTTTATTTCGGATCAGACCGGCTTCGTCCAGCGTGTCAATGATCTGATAATACCCACTTCCGTTTTCAATGGATACGATGATCTCACTGCTGTCTTCCGATACGGCACCAGTCCCCGCCTGAAAAATTCCATAGGCAATGCCTGCTGCTGCAATTACGAAAACCAGAAGTGCCAGCAGGAAAACAGGCAGCCTCCTGCCGTGCTTTTTCATTTCTTGTTCTTTCATTTTTTCTCCATTTCACTGCGCTAATCTCCTGTATACCATGCATTCAAACAAAGGGACGCTGTGAAACGTCCCTTTGCGTTATGAATTCTGTGAGTTATTTCGCACGTCCGAGATATTCTCCGGTTCTGGTATCGATCTGGATCATTTCACCTTCTTCAATGAAAATAGGCACCTGAACCACTGCGCCGGTTTCTACAGTTGCGGCCTTGGTTACATTGGTTGCAGTATTTCCCTTCACACCAGGTTCCGTCTCGATAACTTTCAGGTTCACAAAATTATCCGCTTCTACCAGAAATGCGTTTCCCTTATAGAATTTGATGGTTGCTTCATCATTTTCCCGCATGAACTTGATGGCATCTTCCACCTGTTCATACGGCAGAGGAATCTGATCGTAGGTTTCCGGATCCATGAAGTAGTACAGATCGCCGTCATTGTACAGGTACTGCATTCTTCTGGTCTCGATGTGTGCCTTCGGAAATTTGTCTTCCGGGTTGAATGCTTCTTCTCTGGTCGCACCGGTCAGAATATTCTTATACTTGGTTCTGACGAACGCCGCACCCTTGCCCGGCTTCACGTGCTGGAAATCAAGAACCACATGCGGTTCGCCGTTAATTTCAAAGGTAATACCTTTTCTAAAATCGCTTGCACTAATCATTTTTTATCTCTCCTGTCATAAAAGTCATAAAAAGTAAATCTATACTTTAGTATACCAAATCTTTCTGAACGAAACAAGTACTTATTTTAACATATCTGCCATATCGCCGATACCGACAGCCTCTCCGATGATCTTATACACATCATTCATCATGAGAGAAAAGCGCATCTGCGCTTCCATAAACTGCATGGCAAGGGGATCACGCATCATGATAGAATACAGCTGCTGCGCCTGCGACATGATGTCCTGGTCCATCTGTTCCCCCATCATCTGCTTCGCCTGCATTTCAAACTGTTTCGCCTGAACTTCTTTCACCATTTCCGCAAGCTGCGGATTCTCGTCCACCTGCTTTTTCAGCGCATCATACTGAATAAATTCCTGCGACGATCTAATCGCCTGGGCCAGTCCGTGCGCCTGGTCATATACGTTCATGCTTACCTCCTGCGTTCTACATCATTTGGAAATCACAATTATACTTCAAGGAAAATAGGAAGTATAATCGGTGTCCGTTTTGTCGTTTCATAAATATAGCTGCTTAGAGAATCTCTCACCTGCGCTTTCATAGAATTCCAGTCGCGAATATTTCTGTCATGACATTTTTCCATTGCTGCCATAGCTACCTGGCGAGCTTCTTCAATCAGACTTTCATTTTCTCTTACATAGACAAAACCTCTGGAAATAATATCCGGACCGGAAACGACGTCTCTGCTTTCCCGCTCAATAGCTGCTACAACAATGATGAGACCCGATTCAGAGAGCATCTTCCGATCGCGAAGCACGATATTCCCGACATCTCCGATTCCCAGCCCATCAACCAGGATAGCGTCTGCCGGAACCTTTGTTTCCTCTTTCACCGCAGATCTGCGGGTGATATTCAGCGTATCTCCGTTATCCAGCACGAAAATTCTCTCCGGATCCATGCCAAGATCTTCCGCAAGTCTGGCATGCTGGATCAGATGGCGATATTCGCCGTGAACCGGCATGAAATATTTCGGTTTCAGAAGAGAATGCATCAGTTTCAGTTCTTCCTGACATGCATGTCCTGAAACGTGGATATCTGCTATATCGGAGTAAATCACTTCCGCGCCTTTTTCAAAAAGTTTATTGACTACATTCGAAACCGTCTTTTCATTTCCAGGAATCGGTGAAGAAGACAAGATAACGGTATCACCCGGTTTCAGCTTGACAGCCCGATGTTCACCACTTGCGATGCGGGTCAGTGCCGACATCGGTTCACCCTGACTGCCCGTAGTGATAATCACCAGTTTATCATCCGGGATATTTCTCGTCATCTTCAGATCAACCAGCGTCCCGGCCGGGATATCCAGATACCCCAGTTCAATGGCCAGTGCAACTACATTTTCCATACTCCTTCCGGAAACTGCGACTTTTCTTCCAACTTTGATCGCACTTTCAATGATTTTCTGCACGCGATGCACATTGGAGGAAAATGTTGCAATAATGATTCTGGTCTTACATTTTCTGAAAATGGATTCGATGGTTTGTCCAACCACCTGTTCTGAAGGGGTAAACCCTGGCCGTACTGCATTCGTGCTGTCGCACAGCATAAGTGTGACACCCTTTTTCCCCAGAGAAGCCAGTTTCGCAAAATCAATCGGCTCGCCGTCCAGAGGGGTGTAATCAATTTTGAAGTCGCCGGAATGGAATACAAGTCCAGCCGGCGTATCAATTGCCAGACAGATGGCATCTGCTACCGAGTGCGTTGTTCGAATGGCTTCCACATTGAAACAGCCGAGCTGGAATTTATCCCCTGCGTAGATCGTGCGGAGATCACCCTGAATATTATGCTCCTTCAGTTTATTCTCTACCAGACCCAGCGTGAGACGCGTGCCATATACCGGTACATTAATATATTTCAGCAAATAAGGGACTGCTCCGATATGATCTTCATGTCCGTGGGTCAGTACCATACCGACAATTTTATCCTGATTATTAATTACATAGGTAAAATCCGGAATGACGATATCGATTCCGTACATTTCGTCATCCGGAAAAGACATACCGCAGTCAATAATGAGGATCTCATCCTTGTATTCCAGCAGGGTCATATTCTTTCCGATTTCGTTCAGCCCGCCGATTGGAATAACTTTCAGGGCAGTTTCCTTCTTTGGTCGTGTTTGTTTTCTTCTCATAAAATAATTTCCGTCCTTTTCTTTTTATGAAAAGATAGCAAAGCCTGTTATAAAGTTGTAATTCTTATTTTACTACGAAATTAAGCAGACGATTCGGTACTGCAATTACCTTCACAACTGTTTTTCCTTCCAACAATGCCTGGATCTTATCATTTTCCATAGCTATCTTTTCCAATTTTTCTTTTGATAAATTATTTTCTACCGTCAGTTTCTCTTTCAGCTTGCCATTTACCTGCACGACGATTTCCACTTCGTCTTTTACAAGGGCATCTTTATCATATTCCGGCCATGCCATGGTAGTCAGAGAACCTTTCTGTCCCATATGTTCCCACATTTCCTCACAGATATGCGGTGTAAACGGGGATAAAATCAGGATCAGATCTTTGATTGCTTTCGCAAAGAGACCTGCGTTAAAGTCCGGTCCTTCTTTATAACGGTACATTTCATTCACCAGTTCCATAATGCAGCTGATGGCAGTATTGAAGCTGAACCGGCCGCCCACATCGTCGCTGACTTTCTTAATGGCGGTATTCAGCATGTAATTGAGGGATTTATCCGCTGCAGTCTTCACTTCAAAGCAGGCAGGCGCATCTGGATATTTCTCTCTGAATTCGTAAACCATACGGTAAACCCGGTTCAGGAAACGATAACATCCCTCCACGCCAGCGTCTGACCAGTCCAGTTCTCTTTCCGGCGGAGCAGCGAAAAGAATAAACAGTCTTGCTGTATCAGCACCATATTTATCGATAATCTCCTCGGGGCTGACAACATTGCCGATAGACTTGCTCATCTTCTTGCCGTCCTTATTAACCATGCCCTGGGTAAGAAGATTCTGGAAAGGCTCTTCACATGGAACAAGCCCCATGTCATACAGAGCCATCATGAAAAACCTGGAATACATCAGATGGAGGATCGCATGCTCGACACCGCCAATGTACTGATCTACTCCGTTCTTTCCAAACCAGTAGTCCACCTTAGCATAGTCAAACGGCGCATCGGTATTCTTCGGATCACAGTAACGAAGGAAATACCAGGAGGAATCCAGGAAGGTGTCCATGGTATCCATCTCTCTTCTCGCCGGCTTGCCGCATTTCGGGCAGACCGCATGGGCAAAGACTTTGGATGTAGTCAGCGGAGATTCTCCCTTGCCGGTGAATTCTACATCGGTAGGGAGCAGTACCGGCAGATTTTCTTCTTTTTCAGGAACCCATCCGCAATCTTCACAGTAAATCATCGGGATCGGGCAGCCCCAGTACCGCTGTCTGGAAATCAGCCAGTCACGGAGACGATAATTCACCGTCTTTTTACCGATTCCTTTTTCTTCCAGATGCGCCGCAACTTTTTCAATGGCGTCACGGTTGTTCATTCCGTTGAATTCTCCGGAATTGATCATCGTTCCCTCTGCCACAAACGCTTCTTTTAGATTGTAAAGATCAATTTCAGGATTCTGCGGGTCAACAACTGGAATAATCTCCAGATCAAACTTTTTCGCAAAATCAAAGTCTCTCTGATCGTGGGCCGGAACAGCCATAATGGCACCGGTTCCATAATCCATCAGAACATAGTCAGAAATAAAAATCGGCACTTCTTTTCCATTAATTGGATTGATTGCATACTTTCCGATAAACACGCCGGTCTTTTCATTCGTTGTGGAAGTTCTCTCAATTTCGTTCATATGCTGAACCTTATCAAGATATGCTTTTACAGCATCTTCATATTCTGTGCCTTCTACCAGACTCATCACATACGGATGCTCCGGAGCCATTACCATGTAAGTAACACCGAAAAGGGTATCACAGCGGGTCGTATAGATTTTCAGCTTCCGGTCATCCCCTTTAATGGCGAAATCCACTTCCGCACCATAGGATCTTCCAATCCAGTTTCTCTGCATGGTTTTTACCTTGTTCGGCCATCCATCGAGTTTATCCAGATTGTCCAGCAAACGGTCCGCATAATCGGTGATCTTCAGATACCATTGAGACAGGTTTTTCTTTCCGACTGGGGATTTGCACCTCTCGCAGCATCCGTCTACGACCTGCTCGTTTGCAAGCACTGTCTGACAGCTAGGACACCAGTTGACTGGATTTTCTTTCTTATATGCCAGTCCGCGATTATAGAACTGGATAAAGATCCACTGCATCCACTTGTAATAATCTTCTTTGCATGTTGCAACTTCTCTGTCCCAGTCATAAGAAAGGCCCAGCTGTTTCAGCTGATTTCTCATCTCATCGATATTGTCTGATGTCCATTTGCTTGGATGAATTCCGTGCTTGATGGCTGCATTTTCTGCAGGGAGGCCGAAAGAGTCCCATCCCATCGGATGAAGCACATTATAACCGTCCATTTTCTTGAATCTGGCTACAACATCACCGATAGAGTAGTTTCTCACATGCCCCATATGCAGCTTGCCTGATGGATATGGAAACATTTCCAGACAATAATATTTTTCTTTGCTGTCATCCTCTACTGTTTTGAAGCACTGGTTTTCTTCCCAGTATTTCTGCCATTTTTTCTCAATTTCCTTAAAGTTATACTTCTCGTTCATTTTATGTCTAATCCTCCGCTTCGATGAACTTACAATCTCCCCAGACCTTTTCCATGTTATATTTTTCTCGCATCTCTCTGGTAAATACATTCACAATGATATCACCGAAATCCATTAGAATCCAGCCCGAACCATGGCGTCCCTCTACCGATTTGACGAATAAATTCTGTTTGGCAAAAGCATCTTCTACGTCATCCGTCAGACTCTGAACCTGACGTTCAGAATTACCGGAACAGATGACGAAGTAGTCGGCAAAAGAAGCTTTTTCCTGAATATCGATAATCACAATATCCTGAGCCTTTTTTTCCGACAGGACCTTTCCGGCCAGCAGCGCATATTCTTTGTTGGTCATAAATGTTCTCCTTTTTCTTTTATCCTATTCTCAAAATATTCTTTCGCAAGGACGGTATCCTCGTCAAGATATTTATTTTCTCCGCGTACATATTCAATGGTATTGGAAAGAGACTGCAGGCATGCAAGATCCAGATCTCTTCCGGCAGTTTTTCGAAGTTCCTCTACGCCCGGATAATTCCGATTCGGTTCAATCGCATCCGCGATATATATGATTTTCTCCAGAAGCGACATTCCCGGACGTCCTGTTGTATGAAACCGTACTGCATTCAGAAGATCTTCATCTGTGATTTCATATTCCCGTTCCATCACCGCTGCAGCGATCTTCCCATGAGCCAGATTGGCATTATCTTTATATCGCTTTTCATCCAGCCCGAGATGCTTTACATAGTAATTCAGAATATCTCCGGAAACACCCCGGTACATATCGTGAAACAGCGCAGCAATTTCCGCTTTCTGTCTCAGTACCATATCACCGGCACCATATTTCTCTGCCAGCTTTATGGCAGTGTGCCGCACGCCTTCCGTATGCACTCTTCTTTTTTCTGTAGCGTTTTTTTCAATATATGTTTCAATCGATTCCTTCAGAGAATCAAACATAGAGTTTGTGCTCATGGATATACCTTTCCACGCTTTCTGGAACCAGATCCTGAACAGATAGACCCTGGCGCAGTCTGGCTTTGATGATCGTGGAGGAAACGTCAGGCATCACGCTGTGAAGCAGAATCACTTCACTGCCGTATCGTTCACGATAGTACAGAATTTTATCTTCCAGCTCCTTTTCTTTGTATCCAGGCCGGACGCTGACAATAAATCCATAGTGCTCCAGCAGATCACGGCCTTTCCGCCAGTATTCAATGTCCAGAAACGCATCGGTTCCTGTAATGAAGTACAGCCTGCTGTCCGGATAAGCGGACTGCAGCCAAACCAGTGTATCATAAGTATAAGAGATTTCCGTATGGGTCAGCTCATAATCGGAAACTTCCGTATGTTCGGATTTTGAGAAGGCAAGGCGGCACATTTCCAACCGATGATGATCTTCTGCAACTTCTCTGCCCCGTTTAAACGGCTGCACATGGGCAGGCATTACAATGAGTTTCTGCAGGTTTCCTTCTGCCATGGCCGCACGTCCCAGTGCCACATGCCCACAGTGAACCGGATCGAAACTTCCGCCCAGTATCCCGATACGTTTGCCTCCTGATCTGAAATCCTTCTCCATACTGGCATCGCTGCACACTTTCGCCAGATCGTAATGCAGGGTTCGGATTGAGCTGATTTCTATATCGGGATTGGCATTCTGCAGAGCAATCCAGAACTTTTTATGCAACTTAAAATAATCCCCAAACACATCATTGCAGCCTTTGGTTGTAACAATTGCTTTCCCATTCGCATGAACCAGGTTCACTGCGAGAACTGAATGATCATTGTTCAAAAAAGCAGAAGAGGAATCAAAAACAAAGGTCGACGTTTTCACGCCTGCAACCGAAATAATATTTGCCTCCAGATTGCAGCCGCTTACTTCATTCACAGCACTCTGAATGAGTCTGTAGCTGTCTTCAAATGTTGCAGGAAAAAATTTCACATAGGCCGCTGAAGAGGATCGAGCATCTGTCATCAATGCATATTCCAGTAAAATATAATTCTTTACACGGGTGCTGAGCCCGAGCTCACTTATATTACGTTTGAAAGAAGCCTCTTGGGACTCTGTCACATTGAAAAAATCTTCTGGAACATTCGCAAAAACCGACGCAATCCTTTCACCGCAGGAGGTACAGAAAACCGCCTTCGTTTCCTGCAGTTTGAAACCTTTTTCTAAAAGAGACAGGCTCCTGCCACAGTTAAAACATTGATTTGCCATAAGGCACCTCCTGTCCATCCGTTGATTACATATACTACAGTGTCGTGATTCCCAGTTCCTTCAGCTGATCTTCTGCCACCGGAGACGGTGCGTTGGAAACCAGACACTGCGCATTCTGATTCTTTGGGAACGCAATCACTTCACGAATTGAAGACTCCCCTGCCAGCAGCATGACCAGACGATCCAGACCGTAAGCCAGTCCGCCGTGAGGCGGAACGCCGTACTTGAATGCCTCGATAAGGAATCCGAACTTTTCATCGCACTCTTCTTTGGTAAGCCCCAGCACTTCGAAAATCTTCGCCTGAAGATCCTTATCATGAATTCGAATGGATCCTCCACCCAGTTCCACGCCGTTGAGCACGATATCGTATGCTTCCGCCTTTACTGCAGCAGGATCCGTATCCAGCAGCGGAACCTGATCCAGCTTCGGCTGGGTGAACGGATGATGCATCGCCTTCAGCTCACCGGTTTCATCATCAACTTCAAACATAGGGAAGTCAACAACCCAGAGTAATTTGAACTCTTTATCGTTCAGCAGTCCTAATCTGCGGGCAATCTCTCTGCGCAGGAAGCCTAGAGAATCGAAAACAACCTTCTTTTTATCCGAAACAATAAAGATCAGATCCCCTGATTTCGCATCAAATTCCGCCGCATACGCAGCCAGTTCTTCCTGACTGAAGAATTTATTGACGGAAGAGCTGATTTCTCCGTCTCCAACCTTCATCCAGACCATGCCTTTCGCGCCGTAATCCTTCACAGCAGCCGTCAGTTTATCGATTTCTTTCCGGCTGAACTTTTCCGCACCTCCGTCGATGCAGATACCGCGCACATCGCCGCCTGCTTCCAGTGTATCAGTGAATACCTTGAATCCGCAGCCTTCCGCCAGATGATTCAGGCAATGAAGTTCAAAACCAAACCGAAGATCCGGTTTATCTGATCCGTAGCGTTCCATGGCCTCGTCCCAGGTTAAACGAGGCAGCGGAAGCTGTATGTCAACCCCCATCAGATCGTGGAACAGCTTCTGCAGGAATCCTTCCTGCACAGCCATAACATCATCCGCATCCACGAAAGACATTTCCAGATCAATCTGTGTAAATTCCGGCTGCCGGTCAGCGCGAAGATCTTCGTCACGGAAGCATTTAACGATCTGCATATACCGGTCTGTGCCGCTGACCATCAGCAGCTGCTTGAACAGCTGCGGAGACTGCGGCAGCGCATAAAACTCGCCCGGGTGTACCCGGCTTGGAACCAGATAGTCTCTGGCGCCTTCCGGTGTAGACTTGATCAGCATCGGTGTTTCCACTTCCGTAAACCCGCAGCTGTCAAAATAGTCTCGTGTCAGCTTTGTAACCTGATGACGGAAGGTCAGATTTCTCTGCATTTTCGGCTTTCTCAGATCCAGATACCGATATTTCAGACGCAGATTATCATCTACATTATCATCATCTTTAATATAAATCGGCGGCGTATCAGCCTGGGAATAAATCACCAGGTCCGAAGCAAACACTTCGATCTCACCGGTCGGGATATTCCTGTTCTTGGCACTCCTCTCCTTTACAGTGCCCTTTACACCGATCACATATTCACTTCTGACGGAATCCGCTTTCTGAAAGAGATCCTGCGGAATCGTGTCATCAAAAGTAACCTGCACAATACCGGTTTTATCTCTCAGATCAATAAAAATGAGCCCGCCCAGGTTCCTGTTTTTGGCGACCCAGCCGTTCAGGACCACTTCCTGGCCGACATTGCTGATATTTAAAGTGCCGCACATATTTGTGCGCTTGAATAATTCACTCATGTTAAACTCCTGTGTGTTGCAATTTATTTCATAATAACATCAAACAGTTCATCGAACTTCACCTGCTTCTGCTCAGAAGTTGCCATATTCTTTACCGTAGCAGCACCTTCTTCCAGTTCGTTATCGCCGATCACCACCGTGTACTTTGCATCAAGCCGATTGGCATATTTGAACTGATTTTTAATGTTTCTGGCAAGCGTGTCCATTTCTGCTGCAACTCCCTGTGCCCGCAGCTGCCGGCACAGCTTCAGACCGTAAGCCTTTGCCGCATCGCCCATTACGGCGATAAACACATCGACCTGACCTTCCGACGGGAACTGGGCGCCATTCGCCTCCATCAGCATAATCAGTCGTTCGATCCCCAGTCCGAATCCGACACCCGGGATCGGCGGTCCGCCCACCTCTTCTACAAGATGGTCATACCGTCCTCCGCCACAGACCGTTCCCTGGGCACCAATTTTTGTAGTAACAAATTCAAAAGCAGTCTTGGTGTAATAATCCAGCCCTCTGACAATGCCTGGATCCACTACAAACGGAATATCCATTGCTTTCAGGTTATTCTGCAGATCTTCGAAGGCATTCCTGCAGTCATCGCAGAGGTAGTCAATCATCATCGGCGCGCCTTTCACCAGCTCCTGACAGATCGGCGATTTGCAGTCAAGAATACGCATCGGATTCTTGTCAAAACGTGTTTTACAGGTATCGCACAGCTCGTCGTACTTCGGTTTCAGGAAAGACTTCAGTGCTTCCCGGTGTTTTCTTCTGCATTCCGGACAGCCTACACTGTTGATATGAAGCTCAATTTCTGTAATCCCGAGACTGGTCAGGAAATCATATCCCAGGCTGATCACTTCTGCATCAGCCATCATGTTCGGTGTGCCGAATACTTCAATGCCGAACTGATGAAACTGGCGTAAACGTCCTGACTGTGGTTTTTCATAGCGGAAGCACGGGGTAATATAGTAATACTTGGAAGGCTGCACTTCCGCATACAGCTTATGCTCTATAAAAGCACGAACTGCAGGCGATGTGCCTTCCGGTTTCAGTGTAATGCTACGATTGCCGTGATCATTGAAGGTATACATTTCCTTCTGAACCACATCTGTCGTATCACCGATTCCCCTTGTAAAAAGTTCCGTATGTTCAAAAACCGGCGTTCTCACTTCTTTAAAGCCATATCTTCTGCAGATGTCTCTGAACTGTCCTTCCACATAGTGCCATTTGTGAACCTGATCTGGCAAAATATCTTTCGTTCCTTTTGGCGCGTTTGTCAGCATGTTGAAACCTCCTTAAATAGTTTTTGTTCCTTTCGGTCCAGCATCTCTGCAAGTCTGTCAATATATACCTCATAATTCGACACATTCGGCACACGTTCCAGACGGTTTTCTGCAGGGAAGTATACCTTGCTGATGCCGCCTGCACCCAGTGCGATGACAGTCTGCTGTTCCTCCATGATTCTAATATTATAGATACAGGGCGTGTTCTCCCTGCAATATCCCACATTTTCAAATGCTCCGGCCATATGTTTCTGCCGGTACAGGTAGTACGGCCGATATCCTGCAGCCTGCAGCATTCTGCCGCTGATCTCCAGCATTCTGGAAACAGTTTCCGCCTGTCTGTAATGCAAATCCGGATCCTGATCGATCAGTCGGGACGCTCTCTTGACGGCCAGCGTATGAACCGTAATATTTTTCGGTTCCAGACCGATGAGAATGCGCATGGTGTTCTGAAAATCTTCCGGTGTTTCTTCCGGAAGGCCGGCAATCACATCTGCGTTTATCAGAGAAAACCCTGATTCAGCTGCTGTCTGAAACGCATTCAGAACATCTTCCGGCTCATGAGAACGCCCGATCAGTTCCAGCGTTCGCTTTTTCATAGACTGCGGATTGATGCTGATCCGGTCAACACGATGTCTTTTCAGTACTTCCAGTTTTTCTCCGGTAATGGTGTCTGGACGGCCGGCCTCTACAGTGAACTCACGTGTCCTGGAAAGATCTATATGATTTTCCACTTCTGTCATCAGCCTTTCCAGCTGTTCCGCCTGCAGCGTTGTTGGTGTTCCGCCTCCGATATAGACGGACTCTGGCCAGAGTCCGGTTTCTTTCATTCGCTGCCCGCAGAAACGAATCTCCGTAATCAGTGCTTCCAGATACCGCTCCACTTCTTCCGGTCCTTTCTGGTTGGAAGTAAAAGAGCAGTAAAGACAACGGGTCGGGCAAAACGGAATACCAAGATAAAGAGCAATTCCCTTCTCCGGCGGCGGGCCCAGCACTTGGCGCTGATATTTCAAAGTATCCAGCAGAAGTTCTCTCTTCTCTGCGGAAACGAGATATTCTTCTTCGAGGCATCGCTGAACACTTTCATAACTTCCCAGTTTTCTGTACAGCTCCCCAGTCAGCTTCACCGGACGCACGCCGGTAAGAATGCCCCAAGGAGGCTGCTTGCCTGTGAGGAGTGATAGTTTTTTGAAAATATTCCGCTTCACCGTATTTTTATCTTCAGAATCGTTTTCGTGAAAAACGAGAAGTTCTTCATCCTTCTCTGAAAATTCATTCTCCGAGCAGACTGTAAACTGCTCCGGCGGGAGAAAGAGCTTGATCAGTTCCACAAACTCGTATATTTTTTCAATGTTTTTCAGATAGATCTTATACAAATGGATTTCCTCTTTTCTCTTCGCCGACAGTGGAAATATCCATATGCCCCGGAAGAAGAACCGTATCATCCGGAAGCTGAAAAATCACATTCCGGATGGATGCAAGCAGTGCCTGAAAGTCGCCGCCGTACAAATCTGTTCTCCCAACAGAAAAGCGAAAAATAGTATCACCGCTAAAGCAGCAACCTGGCTGACCGGGAAGATAGATACACATGCTTCCCTTTGTATGCCCCGGAGTATGGAAACAAGTCAGCTGCATAGTTCCTACCTGGAGTGTATCTCCGTTCTTTACCCAAAGGTCTGCATCTACAGTGACTGGCCGGCCGAACATTTCTTCAGAACTGTTTCGTATGCCGTCCATCAGAAGTTCCCGTTCTTCAGAATATGCTACAACGGGTGCCTGAGGAAAATCTTTTCGGAAGCCCTCCACCCCGCCGATATGATCACCATGACCATGGGTAAGTATAATGTACCGCAGGTCAATGTTTTTCCTACGGATCTCTTCTGTGATTACCGGAGCGTAATCTCCCGGATCCACCAGAAACCCCTTCAGCGTTGTTTCATCATACACCAGGTATGTGTTCACCTGAATTGGACCCGTTATATATCTGCTGATTTTCATTTAAGTCTCCCTCAAAACAATTTATTGCTGTCCAGCAGGATGGTCACAGGCCCGTCGTTATAAATACGGACCAGCATATGTGTCTGAAAAATTCCTTCTTCCACAGTGACACCCATTGACTTTACTTTTGAAACGAAATAGTCATATAGTTTCTTTGCCAGTTCCGGCTTTGCTGCTTTCACAAAGTTCGGGCGTCTGCCCTTCCTCGCATCCGCAAGCAGCGTGAACTGGGAAATAACAAGCATTTGTCCGCCTGTATCCTGCAAAGAAAGATTCATTTTTCCATCCGCATCTTCGAAAATACGCAAACCGACAATTTTCTCAGCAAGATAATCCGCATCCTTTTCCGTATCCGTATCTTCAACGCCCAGAAGTACAACATAACCGGATTCAATGGATCCTGTCACCTGATCTTCCACTGTGACAGTGCCTTCTGTTACTCTCTGAACAACTGCTCTCATAGGTCTCTCTTTCTATTCTCTCAGGATTTTGCCCGATAAACCTGGATCACGCCGTCAATCAGACGCAGGCAGCGCAAGACTTTCTGCATTTCCTGCGTGCTGGAAATGGAAAGTGTGATCGTCATGTTTACCGTTCCGTCTTTTCCGCTCTTTGCATTTACGCCCGAAAGATGGATATCCATATCTTCACAGGTCTTTGAAATGTCCGAAAGAATTCCTTTCCTATCGTAAGCAAGAATACAAATATCTGCATTGTAGGATTTTCCAACTTTCAGATCTTCCCATTCCACTTCGATAAAGCGCTGTTTCTCCTCTGGAGGAAGGTTCACTACATTGGAGCAGTCTTTTCTGTGTACAGATATCCCCCTGCCTTTTGTAATAAATCCGACGATCTCATCCCCGGGGACCGGATTGCAGCACCTCGCGACTCGGATCATCAGATTGTCCGCTCCCTTCACGATAATACCCGGCGTATCGATGTCTCTGCGGTTTGACTGTTTCTGCTGACGCTGTTTCCTGGCTTCCTCCGCTTTGTTGATGTCTTCGATAACTTCCTCATTGGACTTGACTTCTGCCTGCTTATTATCTTCATTATAATAAGAAAACAGCAGATTGCAGAACTTGCTCATCAAGGTGCCGCCGTTGGAAAGCTGAATGAAGCCTTCTTCATTGCTCGCAAAATTCATTGCTTTCATAGCACGATTGATATAATTGGATTTGGCGCAGAGCTGCGGGTCGTATCCTTTTTTCCGGATGTACTTATCCAGAAGGTCTTTTCCCTTATCTACCGTATCTGACTTGTTTTCTTTTTTCAGCCAGTTGCGAATCTTGTTTCTGGCATTGGAGCTTTTCGCAATCTTCAGCCAGTCCACACTCGGACCGCTGGAATTTGCCGAAGTAACGATTTCTACAATATCTCCGTTTTGCAGCGTGTAGTCAATCGTGACCATTTTGCCGTTCACTTTCGCCCCGACGCATTTGCAGCCGATTGCAGAATGGATTTTAAAGGCGAAATCCAGTGGTGTGGAACCTGCTGGCAGTTCTATGACATCTCCTTTTGGTGTGAAAACAAAAACCTGCGTCGCAAAAAGATCCATCTTCATCGTTTCCAGGAACTCTTTCGGGTCTTTCAGATCTTTCTGCCATTCCAGAGACTGACGAACCCACGCAAGTTTCAGATCATCCGATGAATTTTCCGTGTCAGATTTTCCCTCTTTATATTTCCAGTGAGCCGCAATACCATATTCAGCGACTTCATGCATCTCATAGGTCCGTATCTGAATTTCAAAAATTTCTCCATGCTCTCCGATCACCGTTGTATGGAGGGACTGATACATATTCGGTTTTGGCATGGCGATATAGTCCTTAAACCGGCCTGGGATCGGTTTCCACATAGTATGGACCAGACCAAGAACTGCATAGCAGTCACGTACAGTTTCCACAATCACACGAACTGCAATCAGATCGAATATTTCATCAATCTGTTTTTTCTGAAATTTCATTTTCCGGTAAATGCTGTAATAATGCTTGGCTCTTCCATAAATCTCATATTTCAGGTTCATATCATCCAGCACTTCTTTCAGCTCTTTGATGACCATATTGATTGTTTCCGAACGCTGAACTTTCCGGTTCTCCACTTTTTCCTTGAGTTCTTTGAACTCCTCCGGATGAAGGTATTGAAGAGCCAGATCTTCCATCTCGAATTTTACAGTAGAAATACCAAGCCTGCTTGCCAGAGGTGCATAGATTTCAAGGGTCTCCTTGGATTTCTCCACCTGCTTTGCCGGAGACATATACTGCATGGTACGCATATTATGCAGCCTGTCGGCCAGCTTGATGATCAGAACGCGGATATCCTTCGACATGGCCAGAAACATTTTCCGGAAATTTTCCGCCTGCAGTTCTTCCTTGGACTCGAATTTAATAGAGCCCAGTTTCGTAACGCCGTCAACCAGCAGTGCAATTTCTTCTCCGAAATCTTCCACCAGCTCTTCCCGGGTATATTCCGTGTCCTCTACCACATCATGAAGAAGTCCTCCTACAATGGTTGCATCATCCATACCAAGCTGCGCAAGAATCAGAGCTACATTGATCGGATGCACAAAGTAAGGCTCACCGCTTTTCCGCAGCTGCCCGTCATGCAGGGACTGCGCTTTGTCAAATGCTCTTCCGATCAGCCCGGTATCATAATTTGAATTGTACTTCAGTAGTTCTTCCAGAAACTCTTCCTTTGTTAACATGCAGGTAAACTCCTATTGATGCAGTATGATTATATGTCAGTCTTCAGTCTTCCGTCTTCCGTTTTTCAGTATTCCGGCCGACTTTGCCGACCGGAATACGATCTATTACTTACTTCAGATTATTTTTTTTCGATTTCGCCTTTGCAGCAGTTTTCGTACTCTTTACATATTTGGATTCTTCTTCACTTCTGCACAGATCAAAGTACAGCGGGCTGCAGGTGAAGATAGAAGACATACATCCTACGATCACGCCGACCATCAGCGGAATTATAAATTCACGAATGGTGGAGGAAACCATAATACAGAGCGGAATCATTACAATCAGTGTCGTAAGAGAAGTCATGATTGTACGATTCAATGTCTGATTGAGACTTCGATCGATATTTGCTTCATTGCCGTCTTTCGGATGAAGGACTTTATTCTCTCTGATACGGTCAAAGATTACGATCGTATCATTGATGGAATAACCGACTAATGTAAGTATTGCGGCAATGAACGGATTGTTTACAGTATATCCGAAAATTGCATAGAAAGCGATAACCACCAGAACGTCATGCACTACGCCGACAATTGCGGAAAAGCCATATTTCCAGGATTTAAACCGGAAAATAATGTAGATCAGCATACCAATGGAAGCGATGATCACTGCAAGGATCGCATTCGACTTCAGCTCATCACCCACAGATGGACCGAACTGTTCGGATGCCAGGACATCCTGTTCAGAAATGTCCCAGGTCTGACCTAGCGTATCCACAATTTCTGCACGCTGTGCATTATCGAGAGATTCAATTGTCTTGATTACAATTTGTGAATTATTATCTCCCGCATAGATAATGGACGGATCCAGATCGTACTCCTTCAGGGCATCTTCCACGTCGCGGATTGGAACTTCTTCCCCCATATCGATCTGTATCATCGTACCACCTGTAAAGTCAATTCCGTAATTCATTCCGCCGATGAATGCAAACAGAATTCCGACTACAATGATGACAATGCTGACTGTATAGTAGATCTTTCTATGTTTCACAAATGAGAAAGTTTTATTCAGCATCTGCTTCGGCGTTCCATCTTCATTCACACCGAAATATTTATTCTTCGCAAACCGTTTGCTGTCTGCCAGCAGAGAAATAAAGAGCTGCGTGATAACAACTGCGGTAAAGATACTGATTACGATACCGATCATCAGAGTCAGTGCAAATCCCTTTACGGAAGTAGTGCCTACTTCATACAGCACAACTGCTGCGATCAGCGTCGTAATCTGCGCATCCAGAACCGTCGTCAGTGCATTCTTAAAGCCTGTGCTCACGGCGACACGAATTGATTTTCCTGCAGCAATTTCCTCTTTAATTCTGGCAAAAATAATGACATTCGCATCGACTGCCATACCGATCGAAAGAATCAGTGCCGCGATACCCGGCAAAGTCAGCACAACACCCATGGCGACCATGGACCACAGGAAAAGTACAACATACAGCAGCAGAGCGATATCTGCTACGATGCCCAGCATACCGTAGAAAATGATCATCAGCAGAAATACCAGTCCAAGTCCGATTGCACCGGCAACAATCGATTTATCCAGTGCATCTGCACCAATCGTTGCAGACTGAACGGAAGACTGGATCTCCTTCAGTTCAACCGGCAGTGCACCGCCGCGAATCAGCGCAGCCGTCGTCGACGCTTCATCCTTGGTAAACTGTCCCGTAATCTCACAGTTTCCGCCGGCAATGACACCATTTACATTTGGATGAGAAATAATTTCATTATCGAGAACGATTGCAATCTGGTTGCTCTGCATTCCATCAATTGCAGAAGTTACTTCATTATTGTAAGCCTTTCTGGTACCTTCTTCAAAAAGACCTGCGCCTTCACTGTCAAATTCAAGCAGGATCTTATAATATGCTCCATCTGTTGCAATCGAAGCATCTTTCACATGGCTGCCGTCTACAACAACAGATCCGTCTGCCAGGATAAACTGAAGCTGTGCCGTCCGGCCAATGGATTCAATCGCTTCTTCCGCATCTTCTACACCTGGAATCTCCACACGAATACGCTTATCGCCTTCGATGGTAACGGAAGATTCTGCTACACCCATCTGGTTGACACGATTATCCAGCACAGCACGCGTCTGATCCATCAGCTTGTCCAGTTCATCGCCTGTCAGATCTGTCTGGGCTTCCATCACCACATAAACACCGCCATTAATATCCAGGCCGTATTTTAAGGCATCTTTCACCGAATCGACTGACCCGATGCCGAAACCGGTCACAAACCAGCCGAAAACTACCACTGCCAGCACAAGAATGCAAAGCAGTCTCTTGACTTTTACGCTCATTCTTAAAACCTCTCATTGAATTAATTTGTTGGAATGCCCACAAAAAGGCATTTTAGTTTACATTACATTTTACTACGTTTCAGACATAGATACAAGATTATTTCAGATACTTTTTGCAAAAAAGACCCCGCGAAATGCGGGGTCTGGAATCAGACAACTATTCTTTTTAATTTATTTTTCTGCCTGAGCTTCTTCTTTTCTGATTTCTTCCGCAGTGGTTTCATCAGATTTCGGTTCATCCTCAACATCAGCTGATTTTTTCAGTCTCTTTGGTCTTGCTTTCTTCGGTTCCTCATCAGAATCCTTTTCAGCCTTTGGTCTCTGGCTCTGATTCGTCACCGTGGATACAGCCCATCTCATCATTTCAAATTTCACTTTATCAGCACCAACCTGAACTACGATGGTCTCTTCCTTGGTCTTTACGATCTTACCGCAGATACCGCCGATGGTAACAATTTCATCACCAACCTGAAGACCTCTTCTCATTTCCTGAATCTGCTTGTCCTTCTTTCTCTGCGGCCGGATCATCAGGAAGTACATCAGCACAATAAGAATGAGTAAAGGGAATAAACTTACTAAACCTTGCATACTTTTCTTCCTCCTGTATTAGCTTCATATGGATTGGATCAATTATCGTCCATGGTGCCGGCGATGGGGCTCGAACCCATACGGTGTTGCCACCACGGGATTTTGAGTCCCGCACGTCTGCCAATTCCATCACGCCGGCATACCGTGTTCCTACCTAAAGGTAACGGTACTATTGTAGCACAACTTTTCGGTGATTACAATCAGTTTTTTTCTGTATTTTCATCAGAAGAGACAGATTTTTCACTGCTGCTTTCCTCTTCTGCCTCTGTGTTTGAAGTTATAATATATGACCAGCTCCAGGTTTCAATATTTTTATAATAATCATTGAACATCGGAAGACTGCCTGCAGAAAATCCCTGTACACCAACCAGTCCGATTTTCTTATAGCACAGACTGTAATATGGAAGCTCGTCGATCAACGCCTCTTTCAGCTTTGCAAACTGCTGTGTATATTCTTCCGCCGTATGAAGCTTCTCCAGTTCTGATGCAAGGCTCAGAAGCTGATTGTTATAATACTTCCATTCTCTTTTACCATTGAAGAACGTACGCAGGTCATACTGCTCGTCGATGGCAAATCCAGTCACGAGGATGTCATAATTTCCCGCCCGTATCGCCTGCTGATACTCTTCCCATTTCATTTCATCCAATGTAACCTGGAACCCTGCATTTTCCAGGTCTTTCCGAATCAGACGCGCAGCGGCAAGACGTGTAGAATTGTTTTTATTGACCAGAAGATGAAGCTGTGCCGTTTTGCCGTTTGCGTCTTCCAGAATACCATCATTGTCTCTGTCCTCATAACCAAGTTCTTTCAGCATATTCGCAGCTTTTTCTGCATCATAGGCATAAGCCTGACCGGTATCTTCCACGCCGCAGAAATTCGGATAATAGATTGTATCTGTCAGGATTCCATCATTCATATATCCGTTTTCCAGTACATTTTCACGGTTGATGGCGGTCGTAATGGCCTGTCGCATCTCCTTGTCGCGGACACAGGCGTGGCTTGGATGAAAAACAAGAAACTCCACCTGGTTGGAAGGAATATCATACAGAGTGAAATCCTTATCGGTGGCTGTGGATCTGCGGTTCCCAGATGTATCTATATAGCAGGTCACCGACTGGATTTCAAGCATATTAGAAGCAAGATTCTTTTCCGGAAGGATCTCAACTTCCAGCTTTTTCTCCGCTCTGGTGCCGAAATACTTTTTATTCGGTTTCAGTTTCAGTTTTTTCAGATAATTATAAGACTGATACTTGTACTGTCCTGTTCCGACAGGTTTAAAATTCTCCTTTGCTGCAGCGAGCTGACCGGCAGAAGCATATTGTGCTGAAGGCAGAATCGGAAAAGTAAGATCATCCAGAGAAGCGTCATAGGCATTTCGGAAATAAATATCTGCCTCATTCTCTCCCCGTGTATAGACATAGCTGATTTTTGATGCTTTTTCATAGTACAGAGATCTGGTTCCTGCCGCGCGAATAGCATTCACGGTATAGGCTATGTCTTTGGAGGTCAAGCGACTTCCGTCATGCCAGGTGATACCTTCTTTCAGTTTGATCGTGACCAGACCGCGCGTTGCATTTACGGTATAGGAGTCTACCAGTTCGGGAATGACATTCATGGTAGAATCGTAATCAAAGAGGCTGTTATAGATCAGTTTCGAAAGATGGAAAACATCCTCGCTTCTGGAAAGAATCGGGTTCAGCGTGTCCAGAGATTCGCAGGCAAGATACAATGTGCCCGATTCTTCATATTGTACGTCAGGATCAATCTTCAGGACTTCTTCTTTAATAATTTCAACACTGGATTCACCTGCAATCACAACGATTGCAACTACAAGCAGAAGCAGCCATGTTCTTTTCAGAAATTCCTTTATCCAGAAAAGCTTATCTCTCATACCCTATCCTTTCCAGCAGCCTGTCTATCTGTGCATAAAGCTGCTCCAGACTGCCTGAATTATCTATAATCTCATCTGCACGTGCCGCTTTTTCACTGTCATTCATCTGGACCCGGATCCTGTCCATAACTTTTTCTTCAGAAATCCCGTCCCGCTGCTGCACACGAAAAAGACGGGTCGCCAGGTCGGCATCTACAAGCCAGTTTTCATCAGTATACTTCTCCATTCCACATTCAAACAGAAGCGGCGCATCCAGCACGGCCGCTTTCCATTTTTTCTGTGCTGCAAGCCGTCTAAGCTGAGCCAGACAGCGTTCTGCGGTTTCTCTGGTAATCAGATTTTCATACCTGTTACGAAGTTGTGTATTGGAAAAGATCATATCCGCTACGGCCTGCCGATCCAATGAGCCATCTGCATGGAATGCATTTTCACCCAGCAAAATCCGAATTTCAGATAAAACAGGAGATTCCGGCGCAGTCAGCTCTCTGGAAATCTGATCCGCATCGACAATCGGAATGTTTTTTTTTCGAAGGTAGGATGATACCGTCGATTTCCCAGACCCGATTCCTCCTGTCAGACCAATTATTTTCATATATTTTTACCTCGAATCTATTTTAAATCATACCAGGAATATCCTGTATTCAGTTCTGCAGCAAGCTTTACCTTAAGCTGCATTGCAGATTCCATATTCCGTACCAGAAGTTCCTTAACTTCCTCCAGCTGATCATTCCTGCAGTTAATGATCAGTTCATCATGGACCTGCAGAATCAGGCGGCTTTCCGGAAATCTTTCTTTCAGCTCCCGATAAACACGGATCATTGCAAGTTTAATGATATCGGCCGCCGTGCCCTGGATCGGCGTATTCATTGCAAGCCGCTCGCCAAGCTGGCGCACATTGAAATTCGAGGCATGGATTTCACGAATGCTCCGGCGTCTTCCCAGCATCGTGGTTGAATATCCAAGCCTCCGGCATTGCTCGATCTGACCATCCATATATGATTTTACTTTTTCATGTTTCCGAAAATATTCTTTAATATAGTCATCCGCTTCTTGCCTTGAAATGTTCAGATTTTCGCTGAGGCCAAAACTGCTCATTCCATAAATCACGCCGAAATTCACGGCTTTGGCCCGGCTCCGCTGCTCCGGGGTTACATCGTCAAACGGGACTCCTAGAACCCGGGAGGCTGTGAGCTTGTGAATGTCTTCTCCATCATTAAATGCGTCAATCAGGACCTGATCCTCTGAAAGATGTGCAAGCACCCGAAGCTCGATCTGTGAATAATCAGCACCAACCAGTGTGTGTTCACGGTCAGAGGCCACAAACGCCTGACGAAGTTTTCTTCCAGGTTCCTGCCGGATCGGAATATTCTGCAGATTGGGTTCCGTACAGGACAGCCGTCCGGTTGCAGTGACATTCTGCTGAAAATGCGCATGAATCTTTCCGTCCGGCCCGATCAGAGGTTTCATTCCCTCAACATAAGTGGAATTGAGCTTTGCGTAGTTTCTGTATGTCAGCACCGCGTCCACAATAGGATGAAGCGGACGTATTTTTTCCAGCACTTCTGCACTGGTACTGTACCCACGTTTCGTTTTCTTCCCGGCAGGGAGCTGAAGCGCCTCAAAAAGAACATTGCCAAGCTGCTGTGGAGAGTTAATATTAAAAACAGTTCCTGCATATTCGTAAATCTGGCGCTCAAGTTCAGAAATCTTCGTTTTCAGTTCTTCACCAAAATCGTCAAGAAACTGAGAACTGACCTGAACCCCCTCTACTTCCATAGAAGCCAGGACCTCGATCAGGGGAAGCTCTGTTTCATGCAGCACTCGCTCCAGATTCTGCTGCCTGATTTTTTCTTCCTGAGCCGGAATCAGCTGTCCCAGTACCTGTACCATGAGAGAGCCATATCGCATTCGTGCAGAATACGGATCTGAAAAAAGATCCACCTGCTGCGGTTCGTTCAGAATCTCATCCATGGACGGTATCTGAAGATGCAGCATTTCCAGTGCAACTGTCTCCAGTTCATAGCTGCTTCTGGAAACATCCAGCACATAAGCCGCAATCGATGTATCAAACACCACATGAATCTTTTCAAACCCATAATGCATCAGAACGTACAGGTCATCTTTCAGATCGTGCCCGATCAGTTCCAATCCTGCTTCATTCAGCCACTTGATTACACAGGGATATCCCGTCTTTTGCACATCCACATAGAATGCCTTTTTTCCATCAGACAAAAACACGCCTTCCAGCAAAGGCGGCTGCACATGCTGAAAATCACTGAATACCTTCAGCATAACAGGGCTGCCGTTTTTCAGTACATCAAGCTGCTCAATGTCACCGGAAGATGTAATTATCATTTCTTTTTCCATCGGATGCGAAGTAAACCCGTTATCTTCCGCACACGTTCCCTGCTTTTCTTCCAGCCGTTTCAGAAAACTTTTAAATTCCAGTCTGGTATAAAGTTCTGTCAGTTTCGGATAATCCGGTTCCTGCGTCCTCAGATCCTCGAAATCAAGTTCAATCGGCACATGTGTGTTGATCGTTGCCAGACGCTTGCTCATCATCGCAAGCTGAGCATTTTCCTCCACTCTGGCTCTAAGCTTTGCATTGGTGATTTCTTCCGTATGTTCCAGCATGTTTTCTATACATCCAAACTGTTCCAGAAGGCGAACGCCAGTTTTCTCCCCCACTCCCGGTATACCGGGAATATTATCGGATTTGTCCCCCATCAGACCCTTCAGATCAATGAACTGTGCGGGAGTCAGCTGATAGGTCTCCAGCATTTTATCATAATCATACAATTCAAAATCTGTGATGCCCTTCTTTGTAATCAGAATACGGGTTTTATGGCTTGCGAGCTGAAGTGCATCTCTGTCTCCGGTAATGATCAGCGGTTCTATTCCCTGTTCCTCTGCTTCCCTGGCTACCGTTCCGATGATATCATCTGCTTCAAATCCTTCCATTTCCAGTGTACAGATCCGCATTGCATGAAGCACGTCTTTCAGAAGTGGCATCTGCATCACCAGTTCCGGCGGCATGGCCTTCCGGCCGGCTTTATACGCATCATACTCCAGATGGCGGAATGTGGGCGCTTTCAGATCAAAAGCCACCGTCAGATATTCAGGCTGATAATCGGTTTCCAGTTTCTGCAACATATTCAGGAAACCATAAATACCCTGCGTATAAATTCCGTCGCTGGTGATCATAGGACGCTGCATTGCATAATACGCCCGGTTGATCAGACTGTTCCCGTCAATGATAATGATTTTCTTGCCCATACTCTACCCTTTTCTTTCCGTTTTGCATTTACATATCCGCATACACTAAACGATAATCTGCAGCGCAGTCACAATGGCAATAATTACGCCCACAATAGATTCCCCGCCAAGCAGACCGGAGGCAATAATCGTCCCTTTATTATCCCGTTCGAAGGAAGGCACGAAGCGGTCTGCAAGGAACCGGACCACACCGCCCACAAATGCAGTTGCTGACATGTAGAACGGCAGATATACGCCCAGCCCCAGTGTAATCACCGGGAAGTTCACACAATATAATACAACTGCAGCCGCAATTCCAATCAGAAACGCAGGCAGACTTGAGATGCCCCCCACCATCGCAGCTACGGCAGATGCCTGCGCTGCAGGAAACATTTCTCCACCGAATGCGCTGCCGCCATAGGCCTTCAGGATAACTGCCAGAATCAGGACAGACACGATCCCCCCGATCACAGATCCGATTACCTCCGCCAGCCACTGTGACTTCGGATCACTCTTCAGAACGTCTCCGGCCTTAAAATCATTCATAACATCGCCAACCAGTCCGCAGGCAACTGCTACAACCGCTGCTACATAAAATGCTTCCGTACCTCCGATACCTGAGACTGCTCTTGCGGCAAGCAGAACGATGATTCCAAATATTTCCATAGGGTTGATCCCGGACTGGCCGACACACTGCGCTGACATGGATGTCGCAAGCCAGGTACCCAGAATCGTAATAATTGAAGCAAGCACGCCCATATCTGCAGCAACCGTAAAAACGAATGCAAGAATCACCATGACTGCAGGGGCCCAGCGGAGACTGATAAAGCAATCTCCAAGACGGTCTTTTCGGAACATAGTCCCGAAGATGTCCCTGGCTTTCGGCAAAATTCCCTTTACGAGAATACCGATTCCTGTTCCGACCATCAGACCGATTCCTAGCGAGGATTTTATATTTGCGGCAGCAGTACTGTCCCAAAGCCCCATTTCAACGCCACCTATCAGTATTCCGAAATCACCGATCAGTGCACCCAGGAACCAGACTCCGATCACAACCGGTCCGATAATATACCCGATCGACGCAAGCATCGGTGACAGCCAGATTCCAAGATAAGATCCATATGTACCGATTGCGGACGTACTCATGAGCGTGGCAGGTATTTTGCCAAGCCAGTCTCGCAACACGGTAAACAGGCCTGCACCTCCCATGGATGTAAACAGCAGCCCCGCTTTTTTTCTGTCCGAATCTCCTACGACAAGCGTTGCGGCCGCTGCCTGCCCCATAGCATATGGAAGAGGCCTGGTCTCAATGAAATATTTCCGGAACAATGCTGTAAAAATCAGACCCAGAATAACACCGCCCAGTGCTACCACAAAAAGTGCTGTCAGGTTGATTTCCGCATCAGGATCAAGGATCCAGATGCCTGGTATGGTGAATGCCAAGCCGCCTGCAACCATAGCACCGGCAGACATTGCCGTCTGCGTCACATTGATTTCCTGAAGATTGGTATTTCCGCATAATTTCAGTGTAAACATGGAAATCAGCACTACAAACATGATCGGCCATGGCAGTGAACTAAGTTTCAGTGCGATAAACATAGAACTCATGGTGAGGATGATGCTACCGATTGCACCAATTACCATACCTCTTGCAGTCAGTTGTTTTTCAGTCATTTTAATCTGTATCTCCTGTTAAATCTATAAAACCTATAAAAAAATCCCAAATTACCGTCAAGGACATAATTGACGCCCTATCAACCGATAGGTGGGTACCCTGTTCCTGCTTCTGCCTTCCCCAGACAAGGGGGCCTGACATAGGCTGGGGAAACCCGGGTTCCCTGTGCGCAAGTGTAGGTTCAATTATAATTCCTCAACAAATAATCCAGGATACTTTTATTATCTTTCTGTCTTCCGGATCTTATTCTTCAAACAGATCAATGGAACAATTTGTATATACTTTTTGTACATCGTCATTATCTTCCAGGATCTCAATCATCTTTCCAAGCATCTTGATGTCATGGGGATCTGTCGGAGTCGCTTCTACAGAAGGCACGTATTCCACATCGGACTCTGCGATCTCATATCCGGCATCAGCCAGTGCATGATGTACATCCGTATATACCGCCGGATCTGTTACAATCTCAAAACTGTCTTCATTTGTCACCATATCATCGGCACCAGCCTCCAGCGCCGCTTCCAGCAGAGAATCCTCATCGATATCATCTGTTTTTTCAATCAGGATAATGCCCTTTCTGGAAAACATATATGAAACACAGCCGGGAGCACCTAAATTTCCGCCATATTTATCAAAAGTGGAGCGAACTGCAGATGTTGTTCTGTTTTTATTATCTGTAAGCGCCTCAACAATCACTGCCACACCTGCAAGGCCGTAACCTTCAAAGGAAAGTTCCTCATAACTCTCTCCTGCCAGTTCTCCGGTTCCTTTTTTAATTGCTCTGTTAATATTATCATTTGGCATGGAAATGCCTTTGGCTCTTTCAATAGCAAGTCTTAAACTGGCGTTATATTCAGGATCTCCGCCGTCTTTCGCTGCCACTGTAATTGCTCTGGCATATTTCGTAAATAATGCGGCTCTCTTCGAATCCTGCGCTGCTTTTCTTCCTGCAATTGTACCGTGTCTTCCCATGGAGACACCTCCTAACTTTTTCTAAAATTTCTTGTATGTGATTTTGCCTTGCTTATTATACAATACTGCTATGAAAATTTCAACACGTCTTAGAAAAAAACTTCTGTTTCATTTACTTGTTTTCAAGTATCATTAAACTTCCGGATGTTGTGTCAATGCGGAAGGTATGGTTCCCGCTGCCGCAGATGAATTCAT
>JALEHL010000035.1 GCA_022770665.1 Bacillota bacterium | reverse complement strand
AAACAAGAAACTGTATCTGCTGATCAAGCTTTTCGGCACTACCGGCATCTCGATACAGAATCTGAGAAACGTCACGGTGGAGGCGGTGAACCGGGGTGTGGTTTGTACCGAGGAGAAGGACTATGTGATTCCGGCGTATCTGCTAAATGATATGAAAACGTATGTGAAAGAAGAACACATCGGCAGCGGACCGATCTTCATTACTAAAGCCGGCAAACCGCTGAACCGGACGGTGGTGAACAGCATAATGAAGACTCTGAGTGCTGCGGCGCAGGTGGAGGAAGAGAAGATTACACCGCGCTGTCTGAAAAAAATGTATCAGGGAACCAGAGCGTTTTTCGAACAGCGTGTGAACGATCTGGTGGAACGTGCGTATGAGCAGCTTCTGAGCACAGAGCAGACCCTGGTCGGCTGGGATCCGGCTCCGGAATTATTCTATGAAGAAGAACAGGAGAAGGAAAAGCAGCGATGAAGAAAGCATCTTACGGCCTGCTGGCGGTTCTGGCTGCAGCAGGCATTTACATCATCTACAGACTGTCCATGGTGGCAGGCATGAAAGCGGCACTGGTGCTGGGACTGGTGCTGACAGTGCTGTGCGCGCTGCTGTGGCTCTGCGGCCGGAAATGGCCGAAGGTTTCCTTCGCACTGGAGCTGGTGCTGCTGATCCTGCTGGCCGTTTCCATCCGGCCGGTGGAGACCGTGACCGATGTGGCCAGAGAAGTGTCCCAGACGGCAGAATATGAGACGGTGCAGATCGCGGCACGCAAAGACAGCGGCATTACGGCGGAGGATGACTTCAGCGATCTGGTGCTGGGGTACGTCAACGGAGATGACGGCGCCTATGAACGATCCAGTGAGATTCTGGAAGAACATGAAAAAACGGTAAAGAAAAGCAAGCCGTACAAGTCCACGAAGGCCCTGTATAAATTCTTCTGCGAGGGAAACGCCGAGCTGATGGTCTTGACGCCGGAGATAAGAAGCGATCTGGCGGATCTCGATGAAGATTACGAAGAGAAGCTTGTGATCCTGTTTGAAAAGGAATATAAACTGGGCGACGTAAAGACCCGGGCTGTGGACATCAGCAGGGAACCGTTTACGGTTTATCTCTGCGGTACAGACCTGTCGTCCGGCAGCAACATCCGGTCCACCGGAAGAGGGGACGTGAACATTCTGCTCACGGTCAATCCGCAGACGAAGCAGGTGTATCTGCAGACGATCCCCCGGGATACTTTCGTGTATATCCCGTGCCGGGGCGGCAGCAGCAAACTTTCCTACAGCGGCTGGTGGGGCGGCGTGCAGTCATCCATCGAAAGCATTGAGGACAAGTTCGGCATCGCGATCAACTACTATGCCAAGATCAATTTCGAGGGCCTGACGGAACTGGTGGATGCCCTGGGAGGTGTGGAGGTCTACAGCCATTATACCTATACAGTCGGAAACTACAGTTTCGTCAAGGGCTGGAACCAGGTCAACGGCGATCAGGCTCTCATGTTTGCCCGCCTTCGGAAGATGCTTCCACAGAACGAACTCTCCCGCGGCCAGCATCAGATGGAGCTGATCAAGGGAATTTTCCGCAAGTTCGCCCAGAATCCAACGTATGACAACTGTATGGCGGTGCTGGATGCCATGGAGGACAACTTCGTGACCAATCTGCCAGCGGAGGATTACTACGATGCGTTCCGGCTGGTGGTGGATCTGCTACCACAGCTTTCGGAGATGGAGAACCACTCACTGGACGGGAAGTATGAATGGCATTATGATGAGATCCGGGAGGGCCGGTATCAGTACTATTATTATCCGTATGAATCAGAGATTCAGCGGGTGAAGGAAAGTGTAGAGACGGTGCTTGCCGGCGGTGAAGTGAAGGAGAAGTAGAACTAGAATGCGGAGCAGGGTGATGCTCGCCGTGCCGGCGAGCGGTTTCCGGGCTGCAACCCGGGGCTGGGAAAAAACCTGCAGCCCGGCTGGTCCGGGGAGAAACGGCAGTCGGCGGTGTGGAGGACGGCAGACCATCGACGTTTGTCGTAGAATGCCGGATTTTGCTGAGGAAAGAGATCATGCAGAAAACAACCATAGCAAGTGATATAGAACTGGCGGAGGCCAAGGCCGGGTATGACAGCGCCTGCAAGCGGATTTTGTCGAATCGGGTGATCCTGGTTATCCTTTGCCGAAGCGCGGGATCGATTATGGATGCCGACTGATTTCCTCGCAGCATGGGACGGTTTTTGTAGGGGAGGATTATGGAAAAATCCAGAAGGTTTATTCGATCTGGATCTGCCTGGCGCCTCCGAAGTATCGGCAGAATTCAATCACCGTGTATGAGATGAAACAGAGGCAGATGATCGGGAATCTGGCGGAACGGAAGGACGGC
>JALEHL010000012.1 GCA_022770665.1 Bacillota bacterium | reverse complement strand
GCGCCAGCATTTCGCCGTCCGTCCCTGAAGCAGGCCCTTGCCGCTGCCTGGACAGAAATAAAGGATTTCTCCAGGAAAGCCTTCACGGTCATCTTCCTGGGCTCCATGATCATCTGGCTTCTGGAACACCTGGACGCTGGTCTGTCCCTGACGGACGTGCCGTCAGACAGCCTTCTGGCAGATCTGGGCAGGATGGCCGCGCCGCTGTTTGCCCCGCTGGGCTTCGGTGACTGGAGAGCCGTTTCCGCAATCCTGTCCGGTCTGACCGCCAAGGAAGCCGTCGTCAGCACACTGACCGTCATGCTGGGAGAAAGCACCGGGAGGATGGATTTTGCGAAGAGTCTGTCGTCCGTCTTCCCCCCTGCGTCTGCCATTTCATTTCTGGTATTCTGTCTGCTTTATACCCCATGCATCGCGGCGCTGGCGGCTGTACGAAAAGAACTGGGCGGGCTCCGCTGGGTCCTGGCCATGGCATCGTTTCAGTGCAGTTTTGCGTGGATTCTATCTTTTCTTTTCTTCCGGGTCGGTATATAATGGAATCAGATTGTACGAAGTATGATGAACGAGGAGGGTGAAGATGAAATTTTATATCGTAGATGCATTTACGGAAACTACCTTTGGCGGCAACCCGGCCGGCGTGGTGATTCTGCCGGAGGGCAGCGATTTTCCGTCCGATGAAACCATGGTGAAAACTGCGGCAGAGCTGCGCTATTCCGAGACCGCTTTTATCCGGCGGCTGAATCAGAAGGAGTTCCAGATTCGCTATTTCACGCCGGCGGCGGAAGTGGAGCTGTGCGGACATGCCACCATCGGCTCTTTCTGTGCGCTGCTGTACGGCGGATATATTGAAGATAACTCTACTTATATGAACCATACCCTGTCCGGCGACCTGAACATTGTGGTCAAAGACGGGTTTGTCCTGATGGATATGGCGGAGCCGGTGAAGATCAACGAGATCTCCGATCCTGCCGCCCTGGATGAGCTGTACCAGATCATGGGTCTGTCTTATGAAGAGCAGAAGTCCAAGGGCGTGGACCTGCTGCCGCAGATGATCTCCACCGGACTTCCTGACATCATGATGCCGGTGGCCACCCAGGCCGATCTGGCTGCCATCGCACCGGACTTTCCTGCCCTGTCGAAACTGTCGGAGCGCTATGAAGTGGTTGGGGTACATGCTTTCACCCTGGACGGTGAAGGCGATGCGGTGAAAACCACCTGTCATGTGCGCAACTTCGCACCGCTATATGATATCGACGAAGAAGCTGCCACCGGCACTTCCAACGGCGCCCTGACCTATTACGGCTATCTCAATGGGTTCGTTGCCGACGGTGATGACTGCCGTTTCGTGCAGGGCGAAGCCATGAACCGTCCGTCGGTGATTCTGAGCCATCTGGATGTGGACTGCTCCGCAGACGGCTGTGAAGAAGGCGCTGCCCGCCCGTGCTTCATCCAGGTCGGCGGCAGCGCCGTGGTGCTGGCAGAAGGCGAGATACATATCTGATTCCTGGCAGTATGAAATAAGGACTCCCTCGATGAAGGTGTCCTTGTTTTATTTCTTCGATTCATTTGGATCATTCTGCCTGATCATTCTGCGCTGCCGGGTTCACATGCACCATGATATGCTTTACCTTCGGGAAATTGTGTTCTATGTCATCATGTACCATTTCTGCGATATCATGTGCTTCCTGCAGGGTGTACTGTCCGTTGACCTGGATTTCCACATCGACATAGATTTTGTTTCCGAAGATGCGTGTCTGCAGCATATCGATCCCCATTACGTTTTCATTCTCCATGACACACGCGTAAATATGCTGTTCCGTCTCCTCATCGCAGGCATGGTCCACCATCTTATCCATGGCACTTTTAAAGATGTCGTAGGCTGCTTTGGCGATAAACACGAAAATCACCAGACTGGCGATGGAATCCATGACCGGGAATCCAAGTCTGGCTGCACCGATCCCGATCAGCGCCCCGACAGAAGAAAACGCGTCGGAACGATGGTGCCATGCATCAGCCATTAATGCGCTGGAATCGATTTTTTTCGCGTAATGCCGCGTATACCAGTACATGGCTTCCTTGCTGACAATGGATACAATGGCTGCAATCAGCGCCAGAATGCCAGGCACCTGCAGATTGCCGCTACTGCCCTGCAGGATATTTTTCAGTGCTCCAATGCCGATGCCAAGTCCTGTGATGAACAGAACCATCGACAAAATGATTGCTGCGACGCATTCCAGGCGCTCGTGCCCGTAAGGATGCTCCTTATCGGGCTTCTTTGACGCCAGCCGGATCCCGATGATGACAACAAAAGTGCTGAACACATCAGATGCAGAATGGATCGCGTCACTGATCATCGCGCTGGAATGTGCTATGATCCCTGCCACAAGCTTCATGACAGAAAGCACCACGTTCCCGATGATCGTAATAACCGACACTCTGTTTGCAATCTTCTGAAAATCATTTTCCATAACAGTTACCTCCAAAATTTCAGATAGCTCTATGGCACGCAGCATATGTGGGGTTTCAAAGACGATCTTGTCAGATGGATACAAAAAAACACCCACGAATCCGTATTAGCAACTACTGTCCCGTGGATGTTTCATTCCACTGTCACTCAGGTGACCCGACTCCATGATGCCGTATCACGGTCTGCTCAGTTTGTACTGTAGATTGATATGCAGTGCAAAGAGTTCTTGTAGAATTACATATGTTTCGGCGATTGTCAATATTTCGTTTCCGTTTCTGCATTTATTCGCGCCCCGGGGTTCTCTATTATTACTGCATTTTCTCCGTTTCAGGGTACCAAAAAAATCCCCGCAGGCAGCCGGAATCCTTCTGACTGCCTGCGGGAAAATACAGAAATAAAAAAATATATAAAGAAGTTATTGCTTTCTTTCCTCAGACGCGCTTCTGAAACGAACCGTCACCGTCGTGCCTACCCCTTCACTGCTTTCCAGCGCAATGGTTCCGTCGTGGAAGGCCACACCATGTTTCACGATGGAAAGTCCCAGCCCGGTTCCCGGAATCTTCTTGTTATGACTTTTATCCACACGATAAAATCTCTCAAACACCCGGTCCAGGTCCTCCTTTGGAATCCCTACACCCGTGTCAGCCACGCGAAGAACTGCCGCATCCCGCTCTCTGTCTACCGTAACCGTCACCTTGCCGCCGGGACGATTGTACTTTATGCTGTTTTCACACAGATTGAAGATCACTTCGTCCAGAATATAGTCTACCCCCTCGATGACAGTACTCTTCCCGAGAAGCTCCAGCTGCACATCTTCCTGGAGAGCACGGGATTTCAGTCTTGAAATTACATCACGTGCAATCAGATACAGATCGACTTCTTTTTTCTCTTTTCCATCCTCATTCTCATCGAGACGGGAAAGCTGCATGATATCGTTAATCAGCGATATCATGCGGGATGACTCTTCTTTTATGGTTCCTGCGAACTGCGCCACATCCTCCGGCTTCACCAGTCCGCTTGTCAGCATATCCGCAATGCCGTATATCGATGTCAGCGGCGTCTTCAGTTCATGAGAAACATTGGAAGTAAACTCCCTGCGAAGCTGTTCTCCAATTTCCCGTTCTGTCACATTCATGATAATCAGAATCGCACCAGTCAGTTTTCCCTCACGAAATGCGGGACTGGCAAGGATTTCGTAGGTCTCGCCGCCAATAGAAAGCTGCTGCCTGCTGCTTTCTCCGGCAAGGGATTCTTCCACTGCTTTGCGGAACGGTTCACTTCGGTTCAGTGCAAGGACATTCCCTTCCGGCAGCTGCGTCCGCACAGCTTCCTTTGCCGGCGCGCCCAGAATGCGGAGCGCACTGCTGTTCCAGGTCAGCACCTCCCGTTCGGTATTGATGATCAGCAGGCCTTCCCGCATATTCTGCGTGATGATGTTAAACTCCTCCTGGCGGCTGCGCAGGCTTTCCATCTGATGGTGAATCTTCAGGTTCTGCTGACGGATCCGGTGCAGAAGAGGGGCCAGTTCCTCATAGTTTTCCGGAATATCCGGATGATTCAGATCAATATCGTTTATCGGCTTTACAATATGTCTGGTGATGTTGTGGGATATTACTGCCGCCAGAGCAATGAGGATCGCCACAACGACCACCACCATGCCGAATGTGTCCAGAATCAGACCCAGCTGAGAATAGTGATCCGTTGACAGCCGGAGAACCGTTCCATCATTCAGTTTTTTCGCATAATACCGGGTCTCACTGGCCATGGTTGCCGATTCCCGCACGGCATGACCCTCTCCGGTCAGAAGCGCTTCCTGAATTTCCTCCCGGTTCAGATGGTTTTCCATCGTTCCGGCATCTGCCTGGCTGTCATAAAGAACCGTGCCGTCTGCCGCTACCAGAGTCACTCGGCTTTTCAGACTTCCGATTTTTCCGATTTGCGAAAGATAGTCGCTGCCCTCCTGCTCCAGGCTGACTGCTGCAAGATTGGCCTCGTTTTCCAGTTCTTTATCGATCTGCGTCCCCAGATAATCATACATGACACCCATGATCAGACCGGTGCAGCACAGCATGATAATCAGAGAAACCAGTATAATCCCCGTAAATATCTTTTTCGTCATCTTTCTTTCACTCCTCTATTCACCGCTGATCCGGTAGCCGACACCGCGGACTGTCTCAATCAGCTCGCCGCATGGTCCCAGCTTGGCACGAAGGGTACGGATATGCACATCCACCGTCCGGTTTTCGCCGTCGAATTCATATCCCCAGATTTCCTGCAGAATCTGATCTCGGGTCAGCACATTGCCCCGGTGGCGGAACAGAAACGTAAGCAGCTCAAACTCCTTCAAAGTCAGGGTTACGTCTTTGCCGTTGACCCGGACGATATGCTTTGCAGGAGACAGATATAATCCGTCTGCCTCATAGACTTTCTCATCTGCGATCGGGGCAGTCCGTCGCAGAAGTGCCTTCACCCGCGCAATCAGCTCCATGGTCCCGAAAGGTTTCGTTACATAATCATCGGCACCGCCGTCAAGACCGACAACCTTGTCGTATTCCGTACTTTTTGCGGTCAGCATCATAATCGGCAGATTTTTCGTGTCTGGCGCTCTCCGCAGCCGCGCAAGAATCGACAGCCCATCCTCTTCCGGCAGCATGATATCCAGCATCACAAGCTGCGGCTTCTGCTTCTCCATTGCCGTCCAGAACTCTCCAGGCGTGGAAAAGCCTTCTGATTCCAGCCCCGAATTGTTCAGAGCATAGGTTACAAAATTACGGATATTGTTGTCGTCCTCCAGCAGATAAATCATAGGATTTCCTTTCTTTCCTTTGGTTAATTGGTTTCTTCCGGGTGAGAACCTGTAATACTGTACACCACCCATTCGGCAATATTGGTCGCATGGTCTCCGACCCGCTCGATATATTTGGCGATCATCAGCAGATCCAGAAAGAACTGGCTGTCCTGCTCCAGATTCTGCTCCTGTCCGGACCGGGCGATGGCTGCGATCAGGTCACTTTTCACCTTCTCAAAATAGTCATCTACCACGTCATCTTCCACAATCACTTTTTTCGCCAGCTCCAGGTCCTTGTTGACGAAGGAATTGATGCTCTCCGTGACCATTCCCGCTGCAAAATCTGACATTTCTTTCAGATGCGCAGGGTTCGGGATCTGTCTGTCTTCCATATATTTGACGATTTCCGCGATATCTGCAGCCTGATCACCGATCCGCTCCATGTCAGAGATCATCTTCAGTGCAGAGGAAATCACACGCAGATCTCTTGCCACCGGCTGCTGCTCCAGCAGGAGTTTCATGCACAGGTTCTCAATATCTTTCTCTTTCTGATCGATCTGCACCTCTGCATCCTCTGCCCGAGCGATCATTCCTTCTTCTTTCTGAAACAGTGCTTTCGTCGCATAGACGACCGCTTCTTCACACAAAGCACCCATGGTGACAAGTTCCACATTCAGCAGCGCAAGCTGCTGATCGAAACGATTTCTCATATCAGCCAAACCTCCCTGTAATGTAATCTTCCGTCCTCTTATCCTTCGGCATAGAGAACAGTTTCTCCGTATCATCGAATTCCACAACCTCTCCCAGAAGGAAGAATGCCGTTTTATCGGACACACGGGTCGCCTGCTGCATGTTATGGGTCACCATAACTATAGTATACTTGTCTTTCAGCTCCACCGCAAGGTCTTCTATTTTAGAAGTGGAAATCGGATCCAGTGCCGAAGTGGCTTCGTCCATCAGCAGGACCTCTGGCTGCACTGCCAGTGCGCGGGCAATACAGAGTCTCTGCTGCTGTCCGCCGGACAGTCCCAGCGCGCTGCTCTTCAGCCGGTCTTTCACCTCGTCCCAGATGGCCGCATCACGCAGAGACTGTTCCACGATCTCGTCCAGGGCAACCCGGCTGTGCACGCCGTGCGTCCGCGGTCCATAAGCCACATTATCATAAATGCTCATCGGAAACGGATTCGGCTTCTGAAACACCATTCCTACCCGCTTCCGAAGCTGATTCACATCCATATCCCCGTAAATATCTTCACCGTCCAGCAGAAACGTTCCAGTGATTCTGCATCCCTCCACCAGGTCATTCATTCGGTTCAGCGACTTCAGCAGAGTGGATTTCCCGCAGCCGGAAGGTCCGATAAACGCAGTGATCTGTTTTTCCGGAATGTTCAGGCTGATATCTTTCAGCGCGTGAAAATCGCCGTAATGCAGATTCACATTCTGAAGTATAATTTTATCCATAATGCATTTTCCTCCTGCAATTTACTGTTTCGTCAGTTTCTTCGCCACGACGCCGGATAACGTATTGATCAGAATCACAACGATCAGAAGAACCACCGCCACAGCGTAGGCCTGATCCGTATACAGTCCTTCCGTCATCAGAGCATACATGTGCACCGATAATGTGCTCACCGAAGAGAACAGGCTGTCCGGAACCACCGGATTCGTGCCGGCTGTAAAGACAAGGGCTGCCGATTCTCCCACGATCCGTCCGATCGCCAGTATAATGCCTGAAAGAATTCCCGGCATTGCGGAAGGAACGATGATGCGAAACACCGTCCGCAGCCGTCCTGCACCCAGACCGAAGCTTCCTTCCCGATAAGAATCCGGCACCGCCATCAGGGCTTCTTCTGTCGTCCGCATGATCAGCGGCAGAATCATAATCGCCAGCGTGATCGCTCCGGACAGCAGGGTATAGCTCCACCTCAGCGTGATCACGAATACGATGAAACCGAACAGGCCGTATACAATGGATGGAATGCCCGACAGAGTCTCGGCGGTAAGGCGAATCAGCTTCACCAGCTTATTCCCCCTTCTTGCATATTCCGCCAGATAGATCGCAGCGAACACCCCGATCGGAACTGCCATCACCAGCGTCAGTACAACCATGATCAGCGTATTGATGATCGCCGGCATCATTGACTGATTCTCGCTGGTATATTTCCAGTCAAACAGTCCGGGCAGTGTCAGGTTCGGCACGCCCTTATACAGAATATATCCGATCAGAAAAAACAGGATCGTCACCGTAATCGCTGCACTCAGCCATACCAGTATGCGCAGAAGGAAGGAAAGGGGATGCATCCGGAGATCCCTGACCGTGCGGCTCTGCAGAATTTTCCGCCTCATTTGTCATCCCTCCTTTTGATCAGTGAAAAACAGATATTGATGATCAGGATGAAAACAAACAGCACAACTGCAGTAGCGATCAGCGCCTCCTGATGCAGTCCTGTGGCATATCCCATCTCAATCATGATGTTTGTCGTCAGCGTCCGCACACCGGCTGTCAGTGACTGCGGAATCACCGGCTGGTTTCCTGCAATCATGGCAACCGCCATGGTTTCTCCGATCGCACGGCCGATGCCCAGAATCACAGCTGCCATGATTCCCGACTTGGCAGCCGGCAGCACAGCGAAGAAAACACTTCTCTCATGGGTCGCTCCCAGGGCCAGAGATCCTTCATAATAGCTCTCCGGCACCGCCCGTATGGAAGATTCTGATACACTGATGATCGTCGGCAGAATCATAATTCCAAGGAGGATCGAGGCTGTCAGCACGCCCTTTCCGCTGGTGCCGGTCAGCACCTGCATGACTGGCACGATCACCACCAGGCCGAAAAAGCCATAGACGATGGATGGGATTCCAGCCAGAAGATCGATTGCCGGCTTGAGAAACCGGTAAAGCTTCTTCGGGCAGAACCTCGCCATAAAAACTGCGCAGAGCAGCCCGATCGGCACGCCTGTTATGATCGCACCCGCTGTAACATAAATACTGCCGATAATCATCGGCAGAATCCCAAATAAACCCTCCAGCGGTTTCCAGAGGATTCCTCCCAGAAAATTTCCGGGGCCGATCTCGGCGATCGCCGGAAGGCCCTCGGAAAAAAGGAAGTAGCATATCATTATGACAGCCAGTACGGAGATACAGGCGGAAAGCAGGAAGACGATTTTCATGATTATTTCGCCAATATTTTTCATTATGTCCCCTTTCCATTCCTGCAGGCTGGTTACTGTACTTCAGACCAGTCTGTCACTTCTCCGGTAAAGATCTGGCGGATCTGCTCAGAAGTCAGACCTTCCAGTGTATTTGCATTATTTACGATCACTGCGATACCGTCCATTGCGATCGTCGTCTCAGTCAGACCCTGGCTCAGTTCTTCCGGCTTCAGTTCACGGGAGGACATTCCGATGTCACACGCTTTGTCGATGGTGCTGGTGATTCCTGCGCCAGACCCTGTCTGCTGAATTTCGATTTCCACACCGCTGTAAATTGCTTTATACGCATCTGCCAGAACCTGCATTACCGGGGATACTGAGGTGGATCCCGCCAGGACAAGCTTGCCGGACAGGTCGGATTTCTGCTCATAAGCCGGTGCTGCATCGTCGATGGTGATATAGCCTTCTTCACCAATGATCTGCTGTCCCTCTGCGCTTAAAATGTAGGAAATGAAATCTTTCGCCAGGTCAGATTCTTCATCGTTGGTCACTACTTCAAACGGTCTTGATACTGCATATTCTCCTGCTTTGATGGTCTCAACAGAAGGTTCCACGCCGTCTACTTTCAGTGCTTTTACAGAGTCGTCCAGGCTGCCCAGTGAGATATAGCCGATTGCTTTTTCATTTCCGGCAACCGTTGTCATTGCTACCGAAGTGCTCTGCGTAATTTCAGCAGACTGTGTTGTGTGATCCACATCGTCTACCATAATTCCCATCAGTTCTGTGAAAGCCCCTCTGGTGCCGGATCCGTCTTCTCTGGATACTACAGTAATCGGGCTTGCACCGCCTTCTGCATCACCTGTGCTGCTGTTTCCACAGGCTGCCATTGCGAATACCATTGCAGCAGTCAGTACGACTGCAAGAAATTTCTTCATTTTTTTCTCCTCCTTGTTTGCGCCCCGATTCTATTCGGGCGTTCGTTTCTTCTTTCTCTTTACAGTTTGAGTATACGATGACAATGTTAAAGCCGAAACCTGGGAATTGTTAAGCTTCGGTTAAATCATTCGCTCTGACTCTCTCTCCGCAAAATATATGCCTCCGCCGGCCTGTCTTATGCAGCTGCTTTTTTTCTGCCGCACATCTGTATCCGGCCGATCCTGCCTGGCAGCGCAAAAAAAGGAGAAAGAGCTGAAACCTGTGTATCTCAGGCTTCAGCTCCCTGTTTCAATTTCTATAGCGAAGGCTATGCATCACCATCCAGCAGGATAGCAAGGCCTTCTTCCAGTCTCTCTGCGGTCCGTTTGCCGCCATTGGCACGGGCTATCAGCTGCAGATTTTCATCTACGAAATACGTTGCCGGAATGGACCGCAGCGCGAATGCTCCGCTGGCACTTCCATCTCTGTCATAATAAACCGGGACCGTATACCCTCTCTTTCGAAGAAATGTCTGCGCACGTTCCACGGTTTCCCGAGCTCCGTCGGTCAGATTGATCATCATAAACTGAACTTGTCCGCCGTGCTCCTGATATGCAGTTTCAAATGCATCCAGATTCTTCGTGCTCTGACGGCTCCAGCTGGCCCAGAAGTAGATCACCACAGGACTTCCCTGGAACTGTCCCAGACGAACCAGATGATTCTCTTCGTCATAGACTGTGAATTCCGGCGCAGCATTCACAATTTCGTCAGTCAGAGACTCCGCCGCCGTATCCTGGGCGCTCCTCGCAACCTGATTCACCCACTGCAGCACTGCAATAAAGAGGATCATACCCAAAATGATCCCCGCTGTTTTTCCTAGCTTTCGCATTCTGCACACACCCACACTTTCTTTTCTCTCATTTACAGTATACAACTATTGTAAACAAAAGTCACACTTTTTTTATGATTTCTGCAGTTTTCCTTCAAAAGGGCGATTCCGTTCCGGACGCTGACCCTGGAGTTTTCGGCGAATTTCCGCGGAGGTTTCCGTCACCTCACGGTAAAAATCGCGGACTGACATGCGAGCTGCCCCGTCGCCCAGTGCAGCCATCTGCACCGGGCGGTCAGAAGTGACTACTGTGATTTTATATTTTCTTCCCAGCTCGAAAATCGTTTTTTCAATAAACCGGTCTGCCGTTTCTGCCTCTTTCGTGTAGACTACATCCAGATTCGCCTGTTTCATCTGCGTCCCCGGGTTTCCCTTCACCCGGTATCCGTCAAATACAACAAGAATCCCTGTATTTCTGTATCCCTGATAATTTGCCAGTATATCCAGCAGTGCCTCTCTGGCACTGTCCAGATTGACCTGCGCCAGTTCCTTCAGTTCTTCCCATGCAAAGATCACATTATAGCCGTCTATAATCAGATAGCTTTCTCCGCTGCTGTCTTCGCGGCGGTGCAGCGCTGTCAGGTCAGGTACCTGCTGTCTTCGGCTGTCCCCGGACAGCCGCTCGCGGCGCAGAGCCTCATCGCGTTTGCTCTTTCCGTAAGTTCGCAGAAATATCTCCTCCAGCTCCTTTTCACTGGCGGAAACATTTCCCACTGCCGTTACTTTCTCTCCGTCCCGGGTGCCAGATGCGGCGCCGCGCTTCACCAGATGCCCCTGCTCATCCAGGACAAACCCGCTGTCCACATGAGCATGCGCATCGACAGCATCCCAGGAAACGAAAATTCCCGCTCCATGATCACAGAATACAGAACCCGTCGGATGATCCAGATCCGATTCCGGCCGATAACCTGCGTTCCGGACGACTTCCTCCTGATTATGGCACGGTCCGTATCCCGCCATGGAAGAAAGGAATCTCCCTCTTCCCCGCGTATACGCCGCCACCTCTCGCTGATATTCCTTCAGCTGGCCGGCAGGGCCCTCTCCCGTCAGAAACGCCAGCCCGGGCCGACCCCCGCTTCTCTCCTGCAGGCAGCAGCTGGCTCCCATCCGCTGCAGATCCGACATGGCTCTCCCCAGATTTTCCTCCGGAAGTTCCAGGCGAAAACTGCACACAGGCTCCAGAAGTACCGCCTGGCCGGCGGCCTCGGCTTTTCGCAGGCCCTGGCGGACAGCACGGTATGTGGCCTGCCGGAAATCGCCTCCTTCTGTGTGTTTCGGATGCGCCCTGCCGGCCAGAAGGGTGATTTTGAGATCTGTGACTGCTGCTCCGGTAAGCACCCCGGGATGCTCCTGCTCTGCCAGATGCGTCAGGATCAGTCTCTGCCAGTTCCGGTCGAGCCTGTCCTCACTGCACACGCTGTCAAATACCAGTCCGCTCCCCCGTTCTCCCGGTTCCAGCAGCAGCTGTACTTCCGCATAGTGCCGCAGCGGCTCGAAGTGGCCGATCCCGATCACCGGTCCGGAAATCGTTTCTTTATAAATCAGATTTCCTGCGCCGAAGGACACGTCCAGATCAAAGCGCCGCCGGATCAGATCCCGCAGTACATCCAGCTCCAGGTCCCCCATCACCTGGACATGGATCTCCTGCAGCGCTTCTTTCCACACCAGGTGAAGCAGCGGATCTTCTTCCTCCAGCTGCCGGAGCTTCTGCATCATCAGCGCATGATCCGTCTCTGCGGGCAGAATCATCTGATAGCTGAACGCCGGCTCCAGAACCGGGACCCGTGTCATCGCCTCTTCCGCACCCAGTCCCTCTCCTGCCCAGGTATGGGAAAGTCCTGTAACTGCACAGATCATCCCCGCTTCTGCTTCTCCTGCCATCTGGAAGCCTGTGCCGGAATACAGACGAATCTGATCCGCTTTCTCCTCCCAGGGTGTCCCGTTCTTATCCACACCCTGCAGCAGCTCCTTCATCCGCAGGATGCCGCCGGTGATCTTCATATGCGTCTGGCGCTGGCCCTGTTTATCACGGGTGATTTTAAAGATGCGGGCACCGAACGCTTCCGGATAGTCCGGCACGCAGGTATATCGCTCCAGGGTCCGGAGAAAAGAATCCACGCCTTCAACTTTCAGAGCGGATCCAAAACAGACCGGGAATACCTTCCGGTCCGCTATGGCACGTTTCACTGTCTCCTCTTCGATGCTGCCGGATGCAAGATACTCTTCCATCAGTGTCTCGCTGCACATGGCCAGATTCTCCATGGCATCCTCAGACGGCAGCCCGCCGTCAAAGGGGATGAATCCTTCTCCCAGATTCTCCGCCAGAGAAGAAAGAAGGGCATCCGGATCTGCGCCAGGCTGATCCATTTTGTTCAGAAACAGGAACACCGGAATTCCGTATGTGTCCAGAAGCTTCCAGAGGGTCACCGTATGGCTCTGCACCCCGTCTGTACCGCTGATCACCAGAATCGCATAGTCCAGCACCTGCAGCGTCCGTTCCATCTCCCCGCTGAAATCCACGTGCCCCGGCGTGTCCAGAAGCGTCACCTGCCTGTCCCCCAGGGGAAAGCGCGCCTCTTTGGAAAAGACCGTGATACCGCGGCTCCGTTCAATCTTATCAGTATCCAGGAATGCTGTCTGATGATCGACACGTCCAAGCTTTCGGATCATCCCGGTCCGATACAGAATGCTCTCCGATAAAGTTGTCTTTCCGGCATCTACATGGGCCAGCATCCCGATGCAGATCTGTTTTCCTCCCTTTTCAGGCTCCTGTTTGCCCATGAAAACGCCTCCTCTCGTGATTGCATAATAAAAATTATACCACAAGAGGAGGCGATCGTCGAGACGCTGTATTTTTTTCTTCAATGTCTCCAGTTTTTCAGCGGGTCCGCCAGATCTTCCCGCCGCCTCCGGACCACTTCCGGCACCGGCTCTTCTTCCTGTTTCTGCGCCTCTGCAGGCTCCGCCGCGCGCCCGGCCTCAGCACGCATCCCGGCAGACTCTTCAATGGCTTTCGCTTTTTCTTCCTGCTCCTGCCGGATTTGTGGCAGAACATGATTCGGATCTGTCAGGAAGATATAGATCTGCACCATCGCTACAGCCACCAGGCCGAATCCCTCCACATTCAGATCCCGGCTGAAGGCGACTGCCGCGATACCCATGATTGCACTGACACAGTAGAGCATCAGCGTCGCACGACGCTGACCATATCCCAGATTCATCAGCCGGTGATGGAGATGTCCCTTGTCTGCTTCCATGATCGGCCGCTTATTGGCCAGCCGCCGAAAGATTGCAAACGCCGTATCGAAGATCGGCAGCCCCAGTACGAAAATCGGGACGGAAGTCGCGATTACGGTGGCGCCTTTCGTAAACCCTACAACAGACAGCGTTGCAAGCATGAAACCGAGGAACAGGGAACCGCCATCCCCCATGAAGATTTTGGCCGGGTAAAAATTGAACGGCAGAAATCCCAGCGTGCCGCCGGCCAGTGCCAGCATGGCCGCTGCCGGCAGATAGTATCCGTAAATATACATGACATACGCCAGGCACAGAGCGGAAATGGCCGAGGTCCCCGCCGCAAGCCCGTCCAGACCGTCAATCAGGTTCACCGTGTTTGTAATGCCCACGATCCAGAGGATTGTCAGGAAACAGCTGACAGGCGCAGCGAAGATCAGTTTTCCCTCCCCGAAGAAATTGGTCAGAAATTCGATTCGCAGGCCCCACCCATACATCAGAGCGGCAATACCGATCTGCACGACAAGCTTCAGCTTCGCCGGCAGATTTTTCAGATCATCAATCACACCCAGCAGATACATCAGTGCACCGCCTGTCATCACGCCCAAAATCTGAGAATTGAAACCCAGGAATGCTGTCATGGAAACCATCGTTCCCAGAAAGATCGCCATGCCGCCGAATCTTGGTATCGCATGGGTGTGCATTCGTCTTCCGTCTTTCGGTACATCAATCGCACCGATTTTATATGCCAGCTTGATTGCCACCGGCGTAAACGCCATGGAAATCAGAAATGCCAGAATAAAGATAATCCATAACTCACTGAAAATAGTCTCGTTCATTGTTTTTCCTTATTTTCCTTTCGGTTTTTCTCACTCTGTTTTTTCCTCTGTTTCTTCTTTTTTCAGTTTTTCCACACGGAGGCCTGCTTCCTCCAGAATCTCCATAGCCAGCTGGTCCGGATAGCCCTGGCGCACAACGATTCGTCGTATCCCTGCATTGACAATCATCTTCGCACAGATCACACAGGGCTGGTGGGTAATATAGATCGTTCCGCCTTCGATGGCATGTCCCATCGAAGCTGCCTGAATAATCGCATTCTGCTCTGCATGAAGCGCCCGGCACAGCTCATGACGCTGCCCCGACGGGATCTGCAGCTTCTGCCGCAGGCATCCGCCCTTCTCCTCGCAGTGCGCCAGGCCGCGCGGCGCGCCGTTATACCCTGTGGCGATCGCACGCTTTTCTCTGACAATGACAGCACCTACCTGCCGCCGTATGCAGGTAGATCTCTGGGCTGTCAGTTCTGCCATTTCCATGAAGTATTCATCCCAGCTCGGTCTGTTCATCTTCTTTCTCCTTATGCCTTACATCGTATCCTGCTTCTGGTTTTCATTTTCCTGCTGTGCTCTTCGGATTTCATCTTCTGTATAAAATACTTCCGCAAGATATAGTCCCTGCGGCGGCGCTGTATGCCCTGCTTCTTGTCTGTCGCAGCTTTCCAGAATACCGTTCATTTCTCCCGGATTTCTTCTGCCCAGGCCTACTTCCACCAGTGTTCCGGTCAGGATCCGTACCATATTATAAAGGAATCCGTCTCCCGTCACCTCGAGGAGCAGATCATCACCCTGCCGGTTGATCGTCAGTGAATAGATCGTCCGCACCGTCGTCTGACGTGGCGTGCCGCCCGATGTCTGAAAGGCGGCAAAGTCATGTGTCCCCACAAAGCAGCGGGCAGCAGCACGCATCGCCTCTGCATCCAGCGGCTCCGTCACCTGATAGCAGTATCTTCTCCGGAAAATATCGGTTTCGCGGCTGTTTCCAATGAGATAGCGGTAACGCTTTCCCAGAGAGGAGAACCTGGCGTGAAATGCCGTCGGCATCTCATTCACCGAGAGGATGCGAACGTCTCCGACACGGCCGATTTTTCCGATTCCGCCGCTTTTCCCCGCAAGGCGGTTATTGACCGCCTGTGCAATCCGCTCTGTCGGAATTCCGAACGTTCCGCACAGACTGGCATGCTGCGCCAGGGCATGTACCCCGGCATCTGTGCGGCTGGTTCCCTGAATCTGCACCTGTGTGCCCAGTACGCAGGACAGTGCCTCCTCCAGAGTCCCCTGCACGGTCCGTACGCCAGGCTGCCGCTGCCATCCGAAAAATTCACTGCCGTCGTATTCAATTTTCAGCAATAAATTCCGCTCCATCTGCTCTCTCCTGTCGGGCTGATGCGTCTCTTCTATTTCTTCGGCAGCACAATCTGCCGCTTTTCGGGATCCGACGCCTGGCGATATAAAGTGAATTTCCTGCCGATGGCCTGTACGAATTCGGCGTTCAGTTCTGCCGCCATATCATTTGCTGTCTGTTTCGGTTCCAGTTCACAGCCTTCCTGCAGCTTCACTTTGACCAGCTCCCTGTTCTCCAGGCAGCTGTCCATTTCTTTTATGACATTCTCCGTCACGCCGGCCTTACCGATATACACCAGCGGATCCAGGCTGTGTGCCAGCGAACGGAGATAGCTTCTCTGTTTGCTTGTAATCATGTATTTCCTCCCGAATTTCTGCATTTTAAAACGGTATTATTATATTATACCGTATTTCATGGAAAAGTACCAGATAAATTCCTGCTGCCAGCGCAATATACGGCACCATGGGCCTTCGTTCCGTGATCTTCACACGACGCCGCAGCAGCAGATACGCGAAATGACCCGCACTGAGCAGTGTGGTCAGAACGAAAACTTCCAGAATCCCATCCAGACCGCAGCAGAGCCCAAGGGCTCCGAAAAGCCTGATGTCACCGCCGCCCAGCGTATCCTTCCTGTAAATCAGCCTGCCCAGCACACCGATCAGCAGCATGACGCCAAATCCAGCCAGCGCGCCCCACAATCCGGAAAGAGGACCTCCCGCGTGAAACGGGATAAATCCGCAGCCGGTCACGACCAGCAGAAGAACCAGCTGATCCGGCACAATCTGATATCTGATATCCGCCACAGCCAGTTCCAGTAGCAGCCAGACAGCAGCCAGCACTGCCACACAGTAGATCGGATCCCGCATCCCCAGCCAGATGCCGATTACAATGAACATGCCGGTAAACACATATTTCCACGGTGTACTGCGCAGGCGCTGCCTCGTAGGATGGAGCAGTTCCTCATCCGGCTCCTGCCCGTAATCGCAAAGCCATTTCCCTGGTATCCGGTTAAAAAAATATACCGCGCCATTTCCCAGAATCACACCGGCACCAATGGCTGCAAGGCAGATGATCAGTTCCCGAATCAGTTCATTCATAGAATACCCCCTGTTTTCCCCTGTATTTCTACCATTTTACCATTTCTTTCCGTCCGGTGCAAGTCTCCGCCTTGCCAAAACCTGCCGGATTTACTATAATACTGTCATAAGACTATCATAAAACGATCAGAAGATTGTGACTGACGGAGGTAAATTTTATGAACGAAATCAAAAAAATCCGCTACGGACGGCTGGGGCCGAAGGTTGCGGAAGCCCTGATAAAGAGGAATTTTGATGCCTGGTACTGTGAGGACGCCGAAACCGCACGGGACAAAATCCTCACCCTCATCCCATCCGATGCGTCGGTAGGTTACGGCGGTTCTCTCACCGTGAACGCGCTGGGACTGAAAGAGGCGCTCCGTGCCAGAGGAAATATCATGTTTGACCGGGACCTGGCAGCAGATGCAGAAGGAAAAAAGGTAATCGAACACCAGGCGCTCTCTGCTGACTGGTTTCTCCTGAGCAGCAATGCGGTCAGTGAAGACGGGCAGCTGGTCAATATCGACGGGATCGGCAACCGTGTCGCCGCTCTGGTTTACGGCCCGGAAAACGTGCTGGTTGTCGCCGGAATGAATAAGGTGGTTCCAACGGCAGATGACGCCTGGATCCGCGCCCGCAGCACCGCCGGACCGGAGAACATGGCCCGCTTTACCGGCAAGAAGACGCCCTGCTCCGTTACTGGCGCCTGCGCCGACTGCAACAGCCCGGACTGCATCTGCAACCAGCTGGTTCTGACCCGCCGCTGCAATCCGCCGAAGCGGATCAAGGTGATCCTGGTGGGAGAAGACCTGGGCCTGTAACCTGAAAGGAAAATCCGCGGCTTTGCCAGTTTCCCCTTATTCCTGGTGATTTCAAAAGAGCTGCCGGAAACCGGCAGCTCTTCAGATGCTTCTTGCTTTTCGCTATTGCTTTTAGTCCTCTTCGCTTTTTATTTTTCCACGATCAGAGCAGTTCCCATTCCGCCGCCGATGCACAGGGTAGCCAGACCCATCTTCGCATCGTCTCTTCTCAGCATTTCATAGATCAGCGTGATTAGGATTCTGCAGCCGGATGCACCGATCGGATGTCCCAGAGCCAGTGCACCGCCGTTGACGTTCGTCTTTTCCGGATCCAGACCCAGATCTTTTCTTACTGCCAGGGACTGTGCAGCGAACGCTTCGTTTGCTTCTACCAGATCCATATCCTGAATGGTCAGGCCAGCCTTCTTCAGCGCTTTTTCAGACGCTGGAATAGGACCTACGCCCATGATGGAAGGATCTACACCGGCAGATGCATAAGACTTGATGGTAACCATCGGCTTGATACCGAGTTCTTCCGCCTTTTCCTTAGCCATTACGACAACAGCAGCACCTGCATCATTGATACCGGAAGCATTTGCAGCCGTTACGATACCATCTTTCTTGAATGCCGGTTTCAGTTTGGAAACCTTTTCCATAGTGGAACCGAATTTCGGGAATTCATCCGTGTCAAACAGGATCGGATCACCCTTCTTCTGCGGAATTTCTACCGGAACGATCTCGTCCTTGAATTTGCCTGCCTTGATAGCGGCTTCCGCTCTGTTCTGAGAAATCACAGCGAATTCATCCAGCTGTTCTCTGGTAATGCCCCACTGTTCTGCTACGTTTTCGGCAGTGATGCCCATGTGATATCCGTTGAATGCATCCCACAGACCATCGTTTACCATCATATCGATCATCTGGGTGTTATTCATTCTTGCGCCCCATCTTGCAGCCGGCATTGCATACGCTGTTGCGGACATGTTTTCTGCACCGCCTGCAACGATGATATCTGCATCGCCTGCCTTGATGATCTGGGCAGCCAGTTCAACCGCTCTCAGACCGGAACCGCAAACCTTATTGATGGTCATAGCCGGTGTTTCGATCGGCAGACCTGCATCCAGAGTCATCTGTCTTGCCACGTTCTGGCCGATACCGCCCTGCAGTACACAACCCATGACAACTTCATCTACCATGTCGCCCTGAATGCCTGCTCTTTTTACAGCTTCCTTGATGGCAATTGCACCCAGCTTTCTGGTCGGGATTCCCTTCAGGGAGCCGCCGAAACTGCCGATCGGAGTTCTTGCTGCACTTACAATAACAACTTCTCTCATAACTTATGTATCCTCCTTAAATAGTATGTTATAGGTTGGCGAAAGAATTCGTACCTTAATTAAAACATACGAACCACAAAAAAGCAAGAGATGTTAGTTAAAAAAATAACGAATTCCTCTTGTCTTTTTTTCCATACATTTTCATTTTACCATATTTCCGCAGATTCGCAACCCCTGCATCAATAGTAGTTTATTTAACGAATGCGGCTTCATACTTTTCCGCCAGCCAGACCGGCTTATACGACATTTTGGTCTGTCGCAGATTTTCCATGCCCATGTCCTCTTCCCTGTTTACAAAAATCGTGTCCTCCGGCAGGCGGCAGCAGAAGCTGTGGTTAATCGCCTGATAGATGCCGCGGTAGGCAGGATTGGCCTTCTCCACATGAACCAGAACCGATTCATGGCTGCATGTTCTCGCATACTCTCCAATCGTTACCGCTTCGATCTTGCCGTCGATACGGATGACACCTGTCAGAAGCCGCCCGGTATGCAGCAGGCTCAGCAGTTCTTCAATGGCCCGGGTCTCCAGTGCCAGAATCGTCTTCCATTCCGGAGGCATCTCCGCCAGCCGCTGACCGTTGATCCGTTCCAGGAACGCAAGAACCTCCTCTGCATTTTCCGGCCGAATCTCTTCATATGTGGCCTGGAAGGTGCGCTGAAAATAGTTCAGATGGTTCTTTTTCTGGTGAAGTTTTCGCCCGGACAGGCTTACCAGATCCTGACGGAGGTAAATGTAGTCATCATCATCCCGGTCATGGGTCAGGCGGATCTGATCGCCGTAAATCTCCTGAAGCAGAGGTGCCAGAGAAGCGGGGATCAGCGATATCTCAAACTTCTTTCCTTTCTCTTCAAAAATCCGTCTGGCTGTATCGATCGTCTCCTTCAGCTTGTCCTTCTCATAGTCCCCGGTACGGGTCAGCGGAAAGGACATGAAATATTCTTCTTCCTCCGTCTCCAGTGTTCCCAGTCCCGCCACGCACAGATAGTCACCGATCACCTGCCACGTGATTTTGTGGGTGTTCCGCCAGATATAATTTGCAATCAGAGTGTAACTGGAAGCCTGATAATCATAGCCATCGAAATAAGAATCCAGCAGCGTCACTTCTTCGTTCGTCAAATGATTAAAGTCTCTTTCAAAAATCATACTATTATGTTTCTGCATTCCTCCTGTATGTTTTCAGTCTGATCTGCTTCATATGCCGCCTCATAGCGTGATTTTCCATTTTTCTGCCTGCTTCAGCGCGTCATAGTCATTCAGATCATATCGTATCGTGGAAATCGTCGCCCATCCCTCTTCAATCAGGCGCACATCAATATCTGCGTCATGGTCTGTCCGCTTCACCGGCTCGCCCACATACCGGAAAACATTTTCTTCGTCCTCTTCAAACCACTCATCATATGTCACCTTCCCCAGCCGTGCGGTGCGTACGCCCCGGATCTCCTCCTGCGGCAGATCCGGCGTGTTGATGCTAATCACATACCCTTTCCCAGCTGACGCCAGCGCCCGGTCAAAGATCTTTACCGCCAGACTGCATGCTGCGTCAAAGTGTTTCGGAAAGTGGCTGCAGACTGAAACGGCAACCGCCGGATATCCGGCAAACATGCCCTCCGCCGCTGCAGAAACCGTGCCGGAATACATCGTATCTGTCCCCAGATTGGCACCGTGATTGATTCCCGCATATACAATATCCGTTCTGATTCCTTTTCTTCGCATAATCTCCACGCCCAGTTTCACGCAGTCTGCCGGGGTTCCTGAAAGCTTCCATGCCTGTTTCGCACCAGGGAAGCCCTGTACCTCCTCGGCACGCATCTCTCCATGGATGCTCAGCGCATGACTGCTTGCACTGCGCTGCATATCTGGTGCAACCACATATACATCTCCAGTTTCTGAAAGGGCCTGTGCCAGACGCCGGATCCCCTCCGCCTGAATTCCATCATCATTCGCGATCAGTATATTCATTAATATTCCATTACCTTTCCAATGCTGTCGTGGATGACCAGATCTGCCCGGTCATCATATGGAGTGACTGATTTATTGATCAGTACCAGATGCTTTCCGCGGAAATAGCGGATCAGACCGGCTGCCGGGTATACGACCAGAGAGGTTCCGCCGATAATCAGCGTATCTGCCGCTTCGATCGCCCGGATCGCTCCGCTGAGGCATTCCTCATCCAGTGCTTCCTCATACAGCACCACATCCGGCTTCACGACACCGCTGCATACTTTACACCGGGGAATTCCGTCCTCACTGCTGTCTGCCAGCGCGACCACTTCATCCAGACTGTAAAACTGATGACACTTCATGCAGTAATTTCGCAGAACAGAGCCGTGAAGTTCATAAACCGTCCTGCTGCCTGCTTTCTGATGCAGGCCGTCGATATTCTGTGTCACGACAGCTTTTACCTTTCCTTCCGCTTCCAGTCTGGCCAGCGCCAGATGCGCCTTGTTCGGCTGTGCATCCGGATAGAGCAGATTCTTTCTGTAATAATCATAGAATGTCTTCATGTGCTGCATAAAAAAAGTATGCGAGAGAATTTCTTCCGGAGATCTTCCGTATTCCTGCTGTGCACGATACAGTCCTTTTTCCGACCGGAAGTCAGGAATATGACTCTCTGTGGAAACACCGGCACCTCCAAAAAATACGATATTGCTGCTTTCCTCGATGACCTTCTTCAGCTTTTCATCCATGTTTTTTCCTTCTTTCCTCCTGAATCTCCTGTATAAACGCAAATTTCACTGGATAATAGTATACCACTTATGGTACACTTTTGGTAGTAAAAAAAAGGAGACCCCCCTATGAAAATCAGTGAAAAAAAGACAGCTCTCGTTCTGTCCGGCGGAGGGAGCCGGGGCGCCTATGAAGCTGGCGCATGGCAGGCACTCACAGAGCTCGGTATCAGAATCGACATTGTGACCGGCACTTCTGTCGGAGCCATTAATGGTGCCATGGTCGCTCAGGGCGATCTGGAAAACACGATTCGTCTCTGGAAGGAGATCGAAACCCATATGGTCTTCGATGTTCCTGAGGGCAGCCAGCCGAAAGAGTATGCCAGAGAAATCGTGATTAATAAGGGTGCCGGTACTTCCGGGCTGAAAAAGCTGCTGGAAGAATATATTGATGAAGATACCATCCGCAGTGCTCCGATCGAGTACGGTGTTGTTGTGGTCGAGCTTCCTGGCTTTACACCGCATTATGTGTATAAAGAAGATATGGCCCCGGGACAGATGCTGGAGTACATCCTCGCCAGCGCCTCTCTGTATCCCGCCATTCACAGCTGCGAGATCAACGGGAAAGAGTATATCGACGGAGGCTATGCCGATGTCATGCCGGTTCAGATGGCGCTGGACAAAGGCGCTGACGAGATTATCGCGGTCTATCTCAATGCAGTAGGAATCGTTGACCGCAAAGCGCTGAAGGCTACCCCCAACCTGACGCTGATTGAATCCCGGTGGGATCTGGGAAGCACGCTGATCTTTGATACGGATAACGCGCGGCATATCATGCGTCTCGGTTATCTGGACGCCATGAAGGCTTTTCGTGTTTTTGACGGAGACTACTTCACTTTCGTAAAGGGCTCCTTCGATAAGTCCACTTTAAAAATGGCCGATGCTGCCGCCCACATTTTCGAACTGGACCCATGTATCATTTACACCAGAGACCGCTTCCTGCAGGCGCTGGGAACGGCACTGGAAAGCTGCGCACAGGAACTGGACGAGGCACTGAACAATTACCGTACAGCAGATCTGCCCCTTTCCGCCACGCTGGATCTGCTGCGGGAGCTCCATGATCTGGGGAACAAGAAACTGCTGGCTTTTCTTGCCGCCCGCAATCTCTCCGAAAAAGGAGCTGACAGTGTCTTTCTCACGCGTGCTGCCATGCGTCTGATGCCGGAATGTGTTCTGGCCGGACGATTTCTGAATAAGTATCATTTTTAAGGAGCTTCCTATGAAACCTATCGTTCTGAATCCGAAAACGGAGAAGAAGCGGGCCCTCTACCTGCAGATCTATGATCAGCTGAAAGAACAGATTCTGCAAGGAGAAGCCGCAGCCGGCGAAAAGCTGCCGTCTCTGCGGATTTTGTCAAAAAATCTCGAAGTCAGCATTACAACGGCTGAACTTGCATATAATCAGCTTCTGGTGGAAGGCTACATCACCAGCCGCCCGCAGTCCGGATACTATGTGGCGCAGATCACGTCCATCCAGATCGGCCCTTCCGCAGAAAAAAGTCCTCTGCTTTATGATATCCGCGATTACACACTGGAAGGCAGTCCCTACCTTTATGATCTGAGCTGCTTCGACTTCGGCAAATGGAAAAAATGCGCTGCGAAGGTGTTCAATGAATATTCCCATCTGCTTCTGTTTGAAAGTGATCCGCAAGGAGAAGCCGCGCTGCGGTTTGAGATTGCCAAATATATCTACGGTTCCCGGGGAGTAACTGCAGATCCGGATCAGATCGTCATCGGCGCCGGAACGCAGCAGATCACCAGCCATCTGTCCCGTATTTTGCGAAAAATGGACATTCATCATGTCGCATTGGAATCTCCTGGCTATCTTCCGGTGCAGCGACAGTTTGAAGATGGCGGTTTTTCCATTTCTCATATTCCGGTCGGGCGGGACGGGATCGATATCAGCCGTCTGCCGGTCAATATTCCTTCGGCAGTCTATGTGAGTCCCTCCAATCAGTTTCCAACAGGGACCGTTATGCCGGTGGGGCGGCGCTACCAGCTTCTGGACTGGGCACGGGCTAACCGCAGCATCATCATCGAGGATGATTACGACAGCGAGCTCCGGTACTTCGGCAAACCGGTTCCTGCACTGCAGGGCCTTGACGACAGCGGCAGTGTCGTTTATCTGGGCTCTTTCTCCTCGACGCTTTTCCCTGCAGTGAAAATATCCTATATGGTTCTGCCGCCGGAGCTTTCCGCGATTTTCAGCAAAATTAAAGACCAGTATACCCAGACCTGCTCGAAGGCAGAGCAGCTGACACTGGCCTTTTTTATGGAAGATGGCTATTACTACACGGGGATCCGCAAGCTTCGAAACCTCTACGCACAGAAGCTGCAGACGGCACTGTCCGCCTTCAGCCGCTGGGGATCTGATTTTGTTTCGACCGTTGACACGCGCTCCGGAATTAATCTGACAATCCGCGTGTGTACAAATAAAACTGCGGATACCCTCTCCTCGCTTGCGCGCGATCTGAAACTGCAGGTTATTCCTCTGTCTCAGATGTCCGAAGCGGACAGCCGCCCGGGCGATGCCGGTGCTCCATCCGGCAGGAAAACCTCAGAAAGGACAATTCACGATCTGATTTTCTACTATAATCAGGTCCCTCTGGCGGACCTGGAAACGTACATCAGGGCACTTCTGGATTCCTGGCGTGCCTGAAGGGTTCTGCCTGCCGCGTGTACCGGTTATTCCTATACCCGCACGCCCTTCGGGCGATCGCCGGAAGTGATAAAACTCGCCATTCCGGTGGCGCACAGCAGTCCGCTTTCCGCATCACTGACTTTCGCCATGCAGCGGATCATGCGGCTGCCCGCCTGGGTAAGATCCACGTGAATAAGGTAATGCTTTCCCATCATCGGTTTCAGATAGCTGACAGTCAGGTCTGTCGTCGATACATATTTCCCGGAGTAGGAGGCACAGGCAGTTCCCATTCCTGTATCGATGATGCTGCATATAATGCCTCCATGGACGCCGCCATAGGGATTCAGGCACCACTCCCGGCTTTCAAACGCAAATTCCACCCACATTTCTTTTCTGCTGCAGTCATGCAGTTTCAGGTCAAGCTTTGCATTCAGCCTTTCTTTCTGGCTCGTTGCATAGCGAAATACGTCTTCGATTTCTTCCGCAAATTTTTTATCTTTCATCTTCTTGTTCTGCTCCAGATTCTTCACATTGATTGTCGAAAGAAAAGGACAGCCTCCATGAGACTGTCCTGTTGATTCTCACTTGTTCTTCTGCCTCTTCTGACTTTCTCTGCTGCTTTCTGCTATTCCGCAATGACACGGATCCAGCCTTCCGGTGCTTCGATCCTGCCCATCTGGATTCCTGTCAGGGTATCGTACAGCTTCTGGGTGACAGGGCCCATTGCTGTCATGCCGGCCGGCAGACAGATCTCCTCGCCGTGATCCACAATCTTTCCAACCGGAGAAATCACGGCTGCAGTACCGCAAAGACCCGCTTCCGCCATATCCTTCAGTTCAGTCTTATAGATCTCTCTTTCTTCAACTTTCAGTCCCAGGTAGTGTTCTGCCACATAAACCAGGGAACGTCTGGTGATGGACGGCAGGATGCTGTTTGACTTCGGGGTGACAACGGTTCCGTCTTTGGTGACGAACAGGAAGTTTGCTCCGCCGGTCTCTTCCACCTTGGTTCTGGTCTGCGGATCCAGATACATATTTTCATCGAACCCTTTTTCATGGGCGTCAGTGATATTCCGAAGGCTCATTGCGTAGTTCAGACCAGCCTTGATGTTTCCGGTGCCGCGAGGAGCTGCACGGTCCACATCACTGACACGGATGGTCAGAGGCTTGATGCCGCCTTTGAAATACGGGCCGACCGGTGTACAGAACATTCTGAACTGGAATACATCCGCCGGCTTCACGCCGATCACCGGATTCAGGCCGAACATATACGGGCGGATATACA
>JALEHL010000107.1 GCA_022770665.1 Bacillota bacterium | reverse complement strand
ACGGAAATATCCAGATCACCGAACAGGATTACTGCCAGGGTTCTTGGAATCGGTGTCGCCGTCATAACCAGAACATTGGGATTCTGTCCCTTTTCCGTCAGCAATGCACGCTGATTGACACCGAAACGATGCTGTTCGTCGGTGATTACGATACCAAGCTTCCGGAACCGGACATCCGGCTGAATGATGGCATGGGTTCCCACCAGCACATCGATCTTTCCCCGCTCCAGTTCGTCCAGAATCCGTGCTCTTTCCTTTCCGCGGGTTCCGCTGCTGAGAAGCTCCACATGAAGGCCCAGCGGCTCCAGATCCCGTCGCAGAGACGCCAGGTGCTGTTTGGCCAGTAGTTCCGTCGGCGCCATCATCACAGCCTGATAACCGCCTTTTACCGTCTTGTACATGGCAAGCTCGGCCACAGCCGTCTTGCCGGATCCCACATCGCCTTGCACCAGGCGATTCATCGGCTTATGTGCTGCAAGATCCTGTTCGATTTCATCCCATACTTTTTTCTGTCCAGGGGTCAGGTCAAACGGCAGCTGTTTCAGAAACGGTTCTGCAGAAACAGTCTTCGGGATGGATACCCCCTCTGCCTGACTGCTTCTTCCCTTTTTGATATAAAAGAGGCCCGTCTGCAGGACCAGCAGTTCTTCAAATACCAGACGATACCGGCTTTCCTTCACCTTTCTGGGATCCGTCGGAAAATGAATGTTACGGATCGCGTAGGCCGGACTGCAGAGGTGATTGTCCATCACCACATGATTGGGCAACCACTCTTCTACCTGATCAGCCGCATCCTTTACCGCCATCTGCCAGTTACGCATCTGGGCCTGCGAAATGCCTTCCGTCAGTGGATAAACCGGCAGGATGCCCCGTACATCGTCTTTCTCGCCCACCTTATGAAATTCCGGATGGGCCATCTGACGCCTCCCATAGTTCAGCGTGATCTTTCCGAACAGCGCATACTCCTGTCCCACGAGGAAATAGTTCTGCAGATACTTTGCATTGAAAAAGATCAGCTCCACTGAACCGGTATTGTCTTCCACCATAACCCGCAGCGGGATCTTCCGGTTATATGCAGCCGCGCCACCTTTCTTTGAAACCACACGGCCGCAGATCAGAACATCCTGATCAAAAGGTGCTTCCATAATCGTGGACACATGAGACCTGTCTTCATATTTTCTCGGAAAAAAGTACAGCAGATCTTCCACTGTTTCAATCTGAAGATGCGAAAGCAGCTCCTTCTTTTTCGGGCCGATCCCTTTCACCTTCGCCACGCCGTCCTGAAGAGTCAGTTCCATTTCCGCTCCACCTCGAGATCTCTGACTGCAATCAGCCTGGATTTCACACCGACGATGCGTATGATGATCCTGCCCGGCTGATTTGGAAACATGGACTTCAGTTCTTTTTCCGCATAGTCCAGCATCAGTTTCGTAGCCCGGTGAATACTGGCACCGAAAGACATAATCACATACCACTGCAGAAAGAGACTTCCGTCCGCTTCCTCCCGAATGATCAGGTTGTCCGCCAGTTCTCCTGCTCCGGGCATGCTCCCGCCGATTCCGGTCAGAAGTTTTCCTTTCTCCGATGCCGGAAATACTTTTCCGGCCGTCAGCGAAATCGCCTCAGATACCAGTCTTCCAAAGATATGGTCATTTATTTTTATCGTTCCCTTTTCATTGCTGCGCTCCATTTCCGCGGGCCCCCTTTATCCTGTGCTGCTGATATTTTATCATATTTTCGCACACATTACTAACATTTTTCATAGAATATCAGGGGGTGACATGATGCGAAACGACTGCCGGAGAAAGGAATGCCGCAGAAATGACTGCAGGAAAAAAAACTTTTTCTGCATCAATCGGGAAACCCGGGATATCGGATTCGTCCTGCTGGTTTTCGGCGCAGTGACAGTCTGTGCTTTTTTCCTCCCTCCCAGAGCCTGGCTGATTCTGCTCGGTGTTCTCCTGATGCTCTGCGGCTTCACCCTCATGAAAGGGCCGTAGGCATTTCTGCCTGCGGCCAAGAAAAAACCCCGGACGCTTTTCAGCGCCGGGGCTTTCAGTTCAACTTCAATTAGATGGCACGGTTCACTTTATTGGACCGGATGCATCTCGTGCATACGTTCGCTCTTCTCACGGTACCGTTCGGTTCCTGTACTCTTACCGTCTGAATGTTTGCATTCCACTTTCTTCTGGTATGTCTGTTAGAGTGGGATACTGCGTTTCCGGATACCTGTCCCTTACCACAAATTTCACATTTTCTTGACATCTGCCGCACCTCCTTTGATATATTCAAGCGTATAGCATGGTTTCTAAGTTGCCTGTCCGTCGCTTTTCAGCACTCGAACAATCGATATTATACATGAAATATGTTCATATTTCAAGCACTTTTTTAAAAATATCATAAAATATGCCAGAATCTATAGATATTCTTCGGCCAGGACCGGTTTTTTCTGCTGCCGTGTCGCATTCATATCGAGGATCCGCTGGTTTCGGCTGCCTCGAAACCGAAGGGTCAGATCTTTCTGCGCCTCTACGAACGGGCCGTCAATCAGCAGATCGGTCAGATCCAGCAGTCCCTGCAGATCGGGATTCTCTGCCGCCAGCATCTCCAGCTCTTCATAAGTATATCCGGTGAAGGTCACAATATTCATCTGCGGAAACCGCCTTCTGATCTCTCTGGCCAGTTCATAGAACCCTTCCGGCTGGCACATCGGCTCCCCGCCGGAAAACGTGACGCCATCCAGCAGCGGATCTTTTTCAATTGCAGAAAGAATCTTTTCGATCTCGCAGTCATATCCGCCGGAGAAATCATGAGTTGCTGCATTGTGGCATCCCGGACAGCTGTGAGGGCAGCCCTGACAGAATACAACAAACCGCAGTCCCGGACCATCCACGATAGACTCCCGCACAATACCGGCTATACGGATTTTGCCGGGAGATCCCGCCCCGGAGCGGGAAACCTCAGCAGCCATTACAGTCTCTCCAGACCGGTGTCCACCGCATGTTTTACCCGATCCTTCTCCTCAGCTGCTTTCGCGGAATTCCACTGATCCATCGTGCCTACAAGATACCCTGTGATCCGGCGGATCCGTTCGAAACCCACGTCTCCTTCCCCTTCTTTCCGATGGCACATCGGGCATTCATTATCGATGATTCCTGTATATCCGCAGCATGGATCCCGGTCTACCGGATGATTGATCGATCCGTAGCCGATTCCCTGCTCTTTCATAAACCGCACGACTTTTTCAAATGCCTCCAGATTTTTCAGCGGATCCCCGTCCAGCTCGATATAGGAAATATGGCCGCCGTTTGTCAGTGCATGGTACGGCGCCTCGAGACGGATTTTATCAAATGCGCTGATCTCATAATACACTGGAATATGGAAACTGTTCGTATAGTACTCCCGATCTGTAACTCCCGGGATTACCCCGTATCTGGCACGGTCGATCCGGACAAATCGCCCGGACAGGCCCTCTGCCGGTGTGGCGATCAGAGACCAGTTCAGTCCGGTTCTCCTGGACTGCTCATCCATCCGCTTCCGCATGTATCCGACAATTTCCAGTCCCAGCGCCTGCGACTCCCGGCTCTCGCCGTGATGATATCCGGTAAGCATCTTCAGGCATTCAGCCAGTCCGATAAAACCGACCGTCAGCGTGCCATGCTTGATCACTTCTTCAATGGTGTCATCCGGTCCCAGCTTTTCGGAATCCAGCCAGACTCCCTGACCCATGAGGAATGGGAAATTCTTAACCTTTTTCTGGGACTGGATCTTAAAGCGGTCATAGAGCTGATCAATGGCGATATCAATCATATTGTCCAGACTTTCAAAGAAAAAGTCAATATCTCCCTTCGCCTTGATGGCAAGCCGCGGAAGATTGATGGAAGTAAAGGAAAGATTTCCCCTTCCGTTTACAATTTCCCGGGTCGGATCATAGACATTCCCGATGACACGGGTTCTGCATCCCATATAGGCGCACTCTGTCTCAGGATGTCCCTCGATATAGTACTGTCTGTTGAACGGTGCGTCCATAAAGGAAAAGTTCGGGAACAGCCGCTTGGCGGAAACACGGCAGGCCAGCTTGAACAGATCGTAATTCGGATCGCCCGGATTGTAGTTCACACCTTCCTTTACCTTAAAGATCTGAATCGGGAAGATCGGTGTTTCTCCATTCCCCAGCCCCGCTTCCGTTGCTAGCATGACGGATTCCATCACCAGTCTTCCTTCCGGAGAAGTATCTGTACCGTAATTGATGGAGCTGAACGGGACCTGCGCTCCGGCTCTGGAGTGCATCGTGTTCAGATTATGAATCAGCGCTTCCATGGCCTGATACGTCTTGCGGCGGATCTCCCGGTCTGAATACTTCGTCGCCATCTCCTGCATATGACGTGCTTCCTCTTCGCTGACGATTTTTTTCAGTTCCTCCAGCTCCAGCTCCTTATAGTTGTTATCCCAGGCCATACAGGGCTCAACACCATGCTCTGCTGCGATTTTCCCGCCGCATTCCTTCATTTTCTCCGGTCCATCTTCCGTATCATGAAGGAAATCCAGCATCTTCCCCAGATTGGTCCAGTACAGCCGTTTATAGGTCTTGCGCACGCCAGGCGCCATGCTGTAGTCAAAATTCGGTACAGACTGTCCTCCATGCTGATCATTCTGATCAGACTGAATCGCAATGCACGCCAGAGCCGCATAGCTCTCAATATCGTTCGGTTCCCGCAGATGTCCGTGTCCGGTACTGAATCCGCCTTTCAGAAGTTTCAGAAGATCGATCTGGCAGCACGTCATGGTCAGCGTATAGAAGTCCATATCATGAATATGGATGTCTCCTCCCTCGTGGGCCTTCACATGCTTCGGATCAATGACGTACATCTTATAGAACTCTTTCGCCCCTTCAGATCCGTATTTCAGCATGGTTCCCATCGCGGTATCGCCGTCGATGTTCGCGTTTTCACGTTTGATCTCATTCTCTTCCGCATCTTTAAACGTAAGATCTTCGTAAATCCGCATCAGCTTCGTGTTCATTTCTCTGACACGGGTCCTCTCTGCACGGTACAGAATATACTCCTTCGCAGTCCGGGCATGTCCGTTCTCAATCAGAATCTTCTCTACCGCATCCTGAATCTGTTCGACCGTCGGAATCGTATTATGACATACTTCCAGAAGATAAAGTTCCACCTGTTTCGCCAGGTACATGGCCGTTTCCCTGTCACGGCCCCCAAGCACCTGTGCCGCCTTGAAAATAGCATCCGCAATTTTGTTTACATCAAACGGCACAGTCCTGCCGTCCCGCTTTATAATCTGTCGAATCGAATCCATGGGCATTCCTCTCTTCTCACCTTCATTAACCACTATATACTATATATTGTATATGCACTACACATTATATACCGTATCTGTGAAATGTCAAGGACGAAATTCCACCTGTACTATTTTTCTGCCTTCTTTTCTTCCTGCTGTTTCCCCGCAAAATATTCATTCCGCAGCATGGACATCAGATGCAGATCCACGTATTCACCGTTCTTCTTTCCCCCATGACGCATGTTGCCCTCATTCTGAAAACCGACCTTCTGATAAAGAGTTGACGCAATCCTGTTTCCGGTAAAGTAATCTAGTGTGACCCGTTCACATCCTCTGTCCTCAAATGCGTAGGCCAGTGCGAGCCGGAGCGCTTCCTCTCCAAGGCCCTTTCCGCGCATTGCCGGATCGGCAATATAAATTCGCGTAATATCCAGTGAGTCATAATGTTCATCGATCCGGCTGATATAAATCCTTCCCACCGGCCGATCATCAGCTTTCAGGCAGACAGTAAACTGCACCTGCGTTTCGTCTCCTTCTCTTCCAAGAAATTCACGAACAACCTCCTCATAATCTCTTCCTGCATTGATCGTAAAGAATTCGGTGACTGCCGGCTTTGTCTCCCACTCTGCAAAATATCTGCAGTCGTCAAATGTGCTTTCCCGGAGATATAATCTGCTGCTTTCTTTTTTCATATGCATTCCTTCCTTTTCACTTTTCCTTTTCATCCTCTTACGATTTTATGATTTTTTAGTGAAATACTGTCTTTTTTTCTCTAGATATGTTATCATAAATACGGCTTTTTTTGAAGTTCCGCGAATAAAAATTCTTTCAATTTCAAGAGGAAAATGGGTATGAGAAAAACAGGAATCAACTTTAAAAAAATACTGGAAGCACTTAAAAAAAAGAAAAAGCATGTGCTGATTGGCCTGTCTGCCGCAGCAGTTCTCACAGCATGTATCGTTGGAGCCGTTATCCTGTTTCAGGAAGAAGAAGCGGCAGAACCGTCGCTGGAAGAAGTGCTGGAAGAAAAGCTGAACGCATATGAAACCGATCTGCGGGATTCACTCGGTTCCCTGAATACCAATGAAGATGTCGCCGACTATCTGCTGACGTGGGCAAAGAACAAGGAAATTCCGGCAACCAGAGATGACGCGGGCAATGTGATTTTCACAGTAAAGGCTTCCAAAAATGCAGAGAATGCACAGCCTGCTGCTGTGCTCTGCTCTTTTGATGCAGACAATATGGAACAGCATGTGGAAGAAATGGCAGTAGCACTCTGCGTAGCAAAAAATGCTGTAAACCACGGTAAGCTCAGTGTCGTTTTCCTTGCTGCAGAAGGAGGTCAGCAGACCGGTGCGCAGAATCTGGATGCCGGTCATTTCAGTGATGATACTGCAGTTTTCTGTCTTGGAAGCTCTGCTGGTGCCCGCGTTTCCACAACAACCGGCGGATGCAGCCGGATTGAGATCACTCACAGTCTGAAATACAGAAAACCGTCTTATACCAGAGCATACAGGATTACACTGAAGAACTGTCCTTCACAGATTCTTGACGGCACAGTGGATTCCGTTCCCAATCCGATTAAAATTCTCGGGAATGTGCTGGCTAACTTCAAGTCCACTTCCCTGCTTTTCGAACTCAGCAGCTTTCATGGCGGAAAAAGTTCAGACTTTACTCCATCCAGCGCATCCATGACAGTGGTGATCAATGAAAATGACGAGGAAGCGTTTCTGCGAAAGATGGACAACTCCATCGAAAAAATCTATGACAAATATCAGGAGGATTACCCGGAAATCGAATATACTTATGAAGAGACCGATCTGCCTTCCCGCGTTCTGAAAACCAGCGATACAGATAACCTGGTCAGTCTGATGTATACGGCCTTCGACGGAGTCCACGAGAGAGATGAAGATGGTGTTGTCATCTCCCTTACCAATATCGGAAAAATTTCCTGTAAAAACAGGAAACTGAAAATTCAGATTTCCGCCATGAGCAGCAGTCAGCTTCTGCTGGATGAGATCTGCGAATCCTATGAAACAATCTGCGGGCTTTGTGATGTCAAGTATCATCTGAAAGAGCAGTATCCTGTCTTTGACGGTCTTTCGGGGAGAGCCACCGGAAAAACGGAAGCCCTTCTGGATTCCTTCGAAGCAGCATTTACCGGTTTTACCGGAGACAGTTCCATGAAAGTGGAAGATACTGCCGTGCTGACACCATGCACCATGCTGAAAGAGAAAAACGACAGCCTTCCGGTTCTCTTCCTTGGCGTCACTGAAAAAACAAAGCATAAATATGCCGGAGCCATCGTCACCTGGATGGATCAGGGCACGGAAGAAGAATAACTGCATGAATTCATGAAAAAACGCCCCTGCAGGGAATACCGCCGGGAGCGTTTTTTTAATATCTGTACTTCAATACCCGCTTCTAACCGGTATACGGTGCCATATGCTCCCGGATAAAATAGCCCTGCGGATGATGACAGACCGGGCAGATCTCCGGTGCGTTCACACCATGATGGATATAGCCGCAGTTGAGACACATCCAGTATTCCGGCATGTCAGAGGCAAAAAGTTTTCCGGACTCCAGCAGGTCTGCCAGCATGCCGAAACGATCGCCGTGAGTCTTCTCGATTTCCGCAATGCGGTAAAATGACGTGGCGACCGGCAGGAAACCTTCTTCCACGGCTTTATCCCCAAATGCCTGATAGACAGTCTCCCATTCTTCATACTCATTCTGCTGCGCACTGCGGAGAAGCTGTGCTGCGGTATCCGACGGATCGACCGGATATCCCCCTTCGATCAGGATGGTCTCCCCGGCCAGGTCCTTCAGATGATTATAAAAAATCTCCGCATGTTCTTTTTCCTGGCCTGCCGTAAACAGAAATGCCTGCTCCAGTATCTGCAGATTCCAGTTTTTCATTTTATCCGCTGCAAATGTATATCTGTTTCTAGCCTGACTTTCTCCTGCAAACGCCCGCATCAGATTCACCTTCGTCTCGCTGTTCATAAAATCCATACCCATTGAAATACCTCCTGTTGACTCAAATCTACACAGGATAGTATGCACATCCCCCGTTCTCCTATGCTGTGCAGGGCAAAAAAATTATACTTTTCCCTTGACAATCGTTTTTCCCGGTGGTAGCATAATGGCAAGCAAAAGGACAATTTAATAGCAGGATGTCTTCAGGGCAGGGTGAAATTCCCGATCGGCGGTAAAGTCCGCGAGCGCAGATGCGCAGGAACCGGTTTGATTCCGGTACCGACAGTATAGTCTGGATGGAAGAAGGCAAATTGACGGCATTTGACTGCTGGGATTTTTGTTTTTGTATTTATGGCTCTGAACATTCTGTTCAGAGTCTTTTTTCTTGGCAAAATCCACCCTGTCGGCATATCGGCCGGGTGTCTGGAGGTATTCAAATGTCCGATGAAACATATATGGCGCTTGCCCTCTCTCTGGCAGAGAAAGGTGCCGGCCGCGTCAGTCCGAATCCAATGGTTGGTGCCGTGATTGTAAAAAAAGGGAGAATTATCGGAGAAGGCTGGCATCAGCGATATGGCGGTCTGCATGCAGAACGGAATGCACTGGCGGACTGCAGAAATCGTGGTGAAGATCCGGCTGGTGCAGAAATGTACGTCACGCTGGAGCCCTGCTGTCATTACGGTAAAACACCGCCCTGCACGGAGGCCATCATAGACGCCGGTATTACCCGCGTCATTACCGGATCTGATGACCCCAATCCGCTGGTGGCCGGCAAAGGCCTGCAGATCCTCCGTGAGCACGGCATCGATGTGAAAAGCAATGTGCTGAAAGATCGGTGTGACCGGCTCAACCGCGTTTTTTTCCACTACATTACCCATCATACGCCCTATGTCGTCATGAAATACGCCATGACAATGGATGGAAAAATTGCGGCATATACCGGTGCATCCCAGTGGATCACCGGTGAAGCAGCACGAAAAAATGTACAGAAAGACAGGAACCGTTACTCCGCCATCATGGCTGGTATCGGAACAGTCCTGGCAGATGATCCCCTGCTTACCTGCCGCATAGAAGGCGGTAGGAATCCTGTTCGGATCATCTGCGATACCCATCTGCGGATTCCGCTTTCTGCCCGGCTTGTACAGACAGCAGCGGAAATTCCGACGATTCTCGCGGCGGGAATCACAGAGGATCCAGCGATCGCAGAAAAAGCAGCTGCCCTGAAATCGGCAGGCTGTCAGGTCATGTTCATACCGACCGGAGAAGATGGTCATCTTTTTCTTCCTGCACTGATGCAGGAACTGGGAAAAATAGGCATCGACAGTATTCTTCTGGAGGGCGGAAGCCGCCTGAACTGGGCAGCACTTTCCTCCGGTCTGGTGCATCTGGTGCAGTCATATATCGCACCAAAACTTCTGGGCGGAGAAACAGCCCGCAGTCCGGTAGGCGGACAGGGATTTCCGGATCCCCAGGCCTGTATTCATCTGGCACCGCCTTCCGTGCAGAACTTTGGCGGAGATATTTTACTGGAAAGCGAGGTGATCCTTTCTTGTTCACAGGAATCATAGAAGAAATCGGAATCATTCAGGCTGTACAGCACGGACCAGCCAGTTCCCTTCTCACGATTCAGGCCTCAAAAGTTCTGGATGACGTGAAAGACGGGGACAGCATCGCTGTCAGCGGCGTCTGCCTGACAGTCACTTCACACGGCAGCAGATGTTTCACTGCCGACGTCATGCACGAAACCCTGAACCGCTCCTCTCTGGGAAATCTTCGTCAGGGAAGCCCCGTGAATCTGGAGCGTGCGATGGCAGCCGGCGGCAGGTTCGGCGGACATATCGTATCGGGACACATCGACGGCACAGGAACTGTTTCCGCAATCCGGCGGGATGATATCGCGGTCTGGTATACAATCCATACCTCACCTTCCATCCTCCGGTATATCATTGAAAAAGGCTCCATCGCCATCGACGGGATCAGTCTTACGGTCGCTGCGGTAACAGACAGGGACTTCAGTGTTTCCATCATTCCTCATACAGCAGCCTGCACGACACTTTCTCTGCGAAAAGTCGGCGATATCGTCAATCTCGAAAACGATTTGATCGGGAAATATGTGGAAAAGCTCATGCAGCATGAATCGGGACCGCCTGCCTCCCATACGGCGGAATCATCCATCACAATGGAATTTATTGAAAAATACGGATTTTGAGAAAGGAAGCGAAAGTATGGAAGATTTTTCATTCAGCACAATTGAAGAAGCGCTGGAGGACCTTCGTCAGGGCAGAATCATTCTTTGTACCGATGATCCGGACCGTGAGAACGAAGGCGACTTCATCTGCGCGGCCCAGTTTGCCACGACAGAAAATGTAAACTTTATGGCCATGCACGGAAAAGGTCTGATCTGTATGCCGATGAGCAGTGAATACTGCCAGAAGCTGCAGCTGCCGCAGATGGTGGACTATAATACAGACAACCACTGTACCGCCTTCACAGTGTCCATTGACCACATCAGTACCACGACTGGCATTTCCGCCGAGGAGCGGGGTTATACGGCCAGAATGTGTGTCAGTGAGGATGCCAGACCGGAGGATTTTCGCCGGCCCGGGCATATGTTTCCTCTCCTCGCAAAAAAGAACGGTGTTCTGGAACGGAACGGCCATACAGAGGCAACCGTAGATCTGATGCGGCTGGCCGGTCTGAAGGAATGCGGACTCTGCTGTGAAATTATGCGGGAAGACGGTACTATGATGCGAACACCGGAGCTGAAGGAACTTGCAAAGAAATACAGCATCCGATTTATTTCCATCAAAGCGCTGCAGGAATACCGCAAAAAACATGAAAAGCTTGTTGAGCAGGTGGCCAGAACAAAAATGCCGACACGGTACGGCGATTTCATTGCATACGGCTATGTCAACAAACTCAACGGAGAACATCATGTGGCTCTGGTAAAGGGTGATATCGGTGATGGAAAAAATCTCCTCTGCCGTGTTCATTCCGAATGTCTCACCGGTGACGCTTTCGGTTCCAGGCGGTGCGACTGCGGACAACAGTTTGCTGCAGCCATGCAGCAGATCAATGCAGAGGGCCGCGGCATCCTTCTGTACATGCGCCAGGAAGGGCGCGGCATCGGCCTCATCAATAAACTCCGCGCCTACGAGCTGCAGGATCAGGGGATGGATACTCTGGAAGCGAACCTCGCTCTCGGATTTGCCGGGGATCTGCGGGAATATTTCATCGGAGCCCAGATCCTGCAGGATCTGGGTGCGAAAACCCTGCGTCTTCTGACAAATAATCCGGATAAGGTTTATCAGCTGAAAGATTTCGGCATGGAGATCATCGAACGAGTGCCGATCCAGATTGAAGCCAATGCCCATGATCTCTTCTACCTGAAAACCAAACAGGAAAAAATGGGTCACTATCTGCACTACTGATCTGGATGAACACGCAGCAACTGTCTTGTTAATAAATAGAAAGAAAGGAATCAAGTCATGAACATTTATGAAGGAAAACTAGTCTCCCGGGATACCAGAGTCGGCATTGTCGCAGGCCGTTTCAACGAATTTATCACATCCAAGCTGCTCTCTGGCGCGGTCGATACCCTGAAGCGCCATGATGTAAAAGATGAGGACATCGATGTCGCCTGGGTTCCAGGCGCGTTTGAAATTCCTCTGATCGCCTCCACCATGGCCTCCAGCGGGAAATATGACGCCATCATCTGCCTTGGAGCCGTGATCCGCGGAAACACATCTCACTACGATTATGTCTGCAGTGAAGTGTCGAAAGGAATCGCACAGGTTTCTCTAAACAGCAGCATTCCAGTTATGTTCGGCGTGCTGACTACGGAAAACATTGAACAGGCCATCGAGCGTGCAGGCACTAAAGCCGGAAATAAAGGCAGCGAATGTGCAGAAGGTGCCATTGAAATGGTCAATCTGATCCGTGCCATCAGAGCATGAGCGGGAAACGATACGATAGAACCATGATGGAAAAGAATCTGATTTTTGATTATGACGGAACGATCCACGATACGGCACACATCTATATTCCTGCTTTCCGCACGGCCTATGCTTCTCTCGTAAAGCGCAGGATGGCGCCAGAGAGGACCTTCCCGGACAAGGAGATCCGGAGCTGGCTCGGCTACTCCCCGAAGGAAATGTGGACCGCCCTTCTGCCGGACCAGCCCTGGGAAGCACTGAGGGATGCCAGCGACATGATTACCGCAGAAATGGTACGCAGTGTCGCAGATGGAAAGGCACGGCTGTTTCCCGGTTCAGAAGATGTCCTCGCGCAGCTGAAAGACGCAGGCTATCATCTGCTGATCCTGAGCAACTGCAGGCAAGCTTACCTGCAGCAGCACCGCAGCACCTTTCAGCTGGACCGTTTTTTCGAGGATTATTACTGTAGTGAAGACTTCGGCTATGCGCCGAAATACGAGATTTTCCCTGAAATCAGAAAAGCGCACCCTGGAAAGCATCTGATCATCGGCGATCGTTTTCATGATCTGGAAACTGCTGAGAAACACGGGCTTCCTTCTGTCGCCTGTGCCTGGGGATACGGCGATGAAGATGAATTTCGCCGGGCTTCTGCGAAGCTGACGGACATCCGTCAGCTTCCCGAAACAATCGGGCGTCTGCTTTAGGCAGGCGCCCGGTTCTATGCATGTTCACAGTGCAATGCTGACTTTTTTCTGCAGGGTATCATAGCGGTAAACATGATCCGAGAGCCAGTCTGGAATATCAACCACATCTTCATTTGCGCTTTTTACAAGATGCTTGTAAAAAGCCAGTCTGTCTTTCTCTTCCGGCACCAGATACAGTTCGTGCATCGATCCGGGAAGAATATAAATCCTGTCCCCTGTCTTTTCGCAGGCACGGTCCAGGATTTCCGGATACAGTAATGCGGACGCACCAAACTGTCCGCTGTCATTGGTCAGCATCACCATCCTGTTCTGCACGGTGTCCCCGTTCGGTCCGCCGCCATGGCTCCCGTTTTCCTGTACAGAGAACAGCTCCATCAAATCTGCCATCTTCCATGGCAGAGCATGCGGTGTATGCGCCCGTGCCTTCTGGTAAAGTTCCTCCTCTGTACATTCCATCTTTTCCATCAGGGAATGGTTTACAATAGCACCTGCCCATCTTCCTTCTCTGTCAAAGCGGATGATCCTGTATATTGCTGCAAGGTCCAGAAACGACCGATGCGGCACACCTTTCAGAAATTCAGTATTCCGTTGCTGATTGATCACCTGAAGCACCACATCGTCGCGGAACTGCAGAATATCAAATCCTGATTTCTCCACTTCATGCGGTGACGGGGCTGTCCGGATTCTATCTGCAAGGATACATAGAACCTGCTCCACAGTGGTCCCCCTGCAGACCATCTGATAACAGTCCTGAAGATAAAACCTTGGAACCGCAGTAAACTGGTACTGCCCCGGCGGAATCAGCATCAGACAGTCCAGCTTTTCATTGACTTTATACAGCACTTCTGTCTTTACCGTCCAGTTCTGAAACTCTGCCGGGAGATGATCCCGGATCTGAGCTGAAACCTGCTGTACGAATTCTTTATACCGGATCACTGGATCATTCCTCCTTCCTCATCTGCTGCAGGCACCACCTGTCCGGAATGCCAGCGATACAGATAAATCTGATCCGAAAGCAGATCTTCCGGATCGTCATCCTTATGGTACAGGTTCCAGATCTGATCCTGCCGTTCCTGAAGGATTTCGGGATTCTCCAGCTCCGCCCCGACCTGGTCTCCGCTTACCGGTGTAATATAAAGATTTCCGCCCAGAACCTCACATGCGCTGTCCAGAACCTGCGGATACAGCAGAACCGATGCGCCGTACATCTTCTGACAGTTTGAAAGAAGCAGGACCCGGTTTCCGAAATTTTCCACCGTAAACGGCAGTTCTTCCGGCATATAGTCTTGTGCTGTCCGGTAAAGCTCTTCTTCTGTCATCTCCAGTTCCTTCATGATCTCATTCGTGACAGCACCGGAAAAATATCCCCGTTTCTCGTCAAAGAACAGAATCCGGTAAATCACGGCCAGATCCAGGAAATCCCGGTGCGGCATGGTACGCAGCATCTGCTGATTCCGCTCTTTGTGGACCAGCTCCATAACGATCTGATGCCGCATCGTGCGGATTTCCTTCATGAAGCTGCAGATCTGCGGTGGAGGAACACATTCTTCTGTCAGATCTGCAATATACTGCAGAATTTCTTCCAAAGGTTTCCCCTTCCGGAACATTTCGTAATACTCTTCCATGTAAAAGGTCAGTCCCGGTACCGCATCCTGTCCATTCTGCGGAGGCATCAGCACCATGCCGTCCAGAACGCGGTTCACCTTCGTTACTTTTTCCATTCTTACAGTCCAGTTTTTCTTTTCTTCCGGCAGAAATTCCAGAATCTGCTCCGCCATCTTTCTTTTGAATCGTTCGTAGTTCATCGCTTTGTACTCCCCTCTCTGATTTTCTTTTTCATCTGGTTCAAAAAATAGGTCAGACCGGCAGACCGGCATGCCGGTCTGAATCGGTCCTGTGGTTCAGATTATATGGATTTTTCAGGAAAATGCAAATCTTTTTTTCAAAAATGTAATATTTTAGGGATTTTCTGTCGTATTTCAGGGAGTTTTTGTATTTTACATTTTCTTACATTCTAATTTGACGCCTCATGCCTTTCAAAAATCCGTACTGCCGCCCTGGTGCAGATTACGCTGATTATAATGGCTGCACCAATCAGCCACTGTTCATTCACCGCTGTCCCAGCCAGATAGACCGGACGGTATGCAGACCAGATGTATTCGCCGCGCATCAGTGAAGACGGAAAATACGCTGTGATCCGGAACTCTCCGTACTGTTCACAGACGATGGGCACAATGAGAAATGCAAAGGAAATCAGCATGGATGTTACCGGTGTTCTGCATAGGGAAGAGAGCATCATGACGGCAGATGCAAAGAACAGAGTGCCGGCCAGGCTTGTTCCCATTCCTGCCAGCAAAGCCTCTCCCTGATTCCACGGAAATGGTGATGTGATGAAAATCCAGTCCTGCCAGTAACTCTCCCAGCCTTCCCATCCGTATATTACCGTTGTGAGAAGCAGATTCAGGCCCATAAACAGAAACCATGCAAGAATGGAAAACAGCATACCAGCTTTCACTTTCGCTAAAGCTGTTTTTCGTCTTCCATATGCGGTCACCTGAATCATTGCATCCATCTTTTTCAGATATTCGTCAGAAAAAATACCGGAAAGTCCCACTGCCAGCAGAAGTCCCAGGATATAGTGCTGGCAGAGCATGATATTATTCATCCAGCCATATCCCAGATTGTAATCATAGACCGGAGTATCATTATTTGCAAGTGACGGATAGGCCTCTTTTGCCGCCTTTTCGAGTACTTCCGCTTTGCGTCCGCTGCAGCCTTCTCTGATTGCAGAAACCTGCTGAGCCATCAGCTTCAGTGCATTCTCCGAAAACATTGCGGCAGACTCTGCCGGCTCATACCGGGTATACGATCTGGAACTGAGGACTTCCTCTTTGATAAATGCACCGGCGTACTTTTCTTCTACCGTATCATAGTCATATCCCTGATCTGCCAGTTTCTGCTTCATTGCCTCCCGTTCGTCGCCCTGCAGCTGATTCGCCGGGTCATTTCGAATGGCATCCGCCTCACCGGTTACCCAGGCAATCCACTGATCTGTAATCTCTCCTTTGAAATAAGCCCCATCTTCCTTTGCCTCTGCAATATGCTCTTTACTGTCCTTTCCGAAAACGGTGTAATAGCTGTTTCCCGTGTTGCCGTACACAAAAGTGTCCATAATCAGCAGGAAAACAAGAACCAAAAGAACAACCCGGCTGCGAAAGATTTTGCGAAGTTCAATCCCCGTAAGACCCATCGTATTCCTCCTCTTCCTCACCGAAATACCGCATATACAGATTCTCCAGATCTCCGCGCTCTGTTCCGCAGTACACCATCTTTCCATCTTTCATAATAATGACATCATCGCAGAGTTTTTCCACATCCGAAACGATGTGTGTGGACAGAATGATGATTTTATCTTTTTCAAGATGTTCTATGACCTGACGAAACTTTACCCGCTCTTTGGGATCCAGTCCGGCTGTGGGTTCATCTACAACCAGGATTTTCGGATCATTCAGCAATGCCTGTGCGATGCCGGCACGCTGACGCATTCCGCCGGAATACGTCTTCATTTTTTTATTCCGGACCGTATACAGGCCGAACTGATGCAGAAGCGCCTCGCTTTTTTCCTGCGCCGTAATCTTCGGAAGGCCTTTCAGCGCAGCCAGATACATCATGAAGTCCCACCCGGTAAAATTCGGATAATATCCGAAATTCTGCGGCAGATATCCCAGGATTTCCCGATATCCCTCTCCAGCTTTTTCGATAGGAACCTGATCGATGGATATTACGCCTTCTGTCGGACGGATCAGGCCGCAGATCATGCGCATGAGGGTGGTCTTTCCGGCACCGTTTGCCCCCAGCAGTGCATGGATGCCAGGCTGCAGCGAAATGCTGAAATCATCCACTGCAAGAGTCCCTTTATATTGTTTGGATACATGCTCCAGCTTCAGCTCCATAAAATTCCCTCCTCTCCGTTTTTTCTCTCTTTTGCCAGTATTCCCAGTTCCACACTGAGCAGAATTGCTCCCATCGCCAGGGCGAAAGTCCAGATCAGCATGCTTCCGTACTCCATTTCCAGCGGATGAAGCTTCATGACTCCCAGGATCCAGGCAGTTGCCGTCATCAGCGCTGACAGGGCTAGTGCACCGATTCTGCTCCGGATGTGCATCACGTGAAGCAGCGGCAATGCAGTCAGATGGATCCACAGAAACGGTGTCAGTCCGAACACTGCCGTCCGAAGGAAACTGTCATCCCAGGCCTGGGATGTAACTGCCGCAAGGACCGTCAGAAGGAACAGATTCATAATACCGACGATCAGAAGACGCATGGTAAACAGCGTCGCGCTGTTGTTTTTGCAGCTGTTTTCAATCTCTGACATGTCATAGAACAGATCCCGGAACATTTCCGGATAGGCCAGGATTCCCACCAGGGGTCCGGTGTAGTACAGCAGTTCTCCTGCAAACATTTCTCCGCCTGGAATCGAAATGCTTAAAAAGAGGACTCCAAGGAAGATCAGGACCTGCCAGATCCAGAACACCGGGGAAATATAGCGCAGCTGCTGCGAAAACAGTCTGAAATAAGGTGTTTTCTCCGGGATACTGTTCTGCATGAACCGTTTTCCTTCTTCAATGATGCAGTCTCTGCGGATCTGCGCGAATTCCGGTATATAATCCGGGAAATCATTCCGCCACTGATTCTGTTTCATAGATGTTCCTCCTCATAAATTTTGCGCATCTTCTGCATCCTGCCGGTTTCCAAGCCGCCGGTAGCAATAGGCGAAAAGCTGTCCGTAATATTTTCTTGTCAGCTGTTCAAACGCATCGGTATCGCCGTTTTTGATCCTCCGGATCAGCAAATAATCTTCCAAGACTCCGGCACTCCTTTCTCTTTCGTCTACATAGATTATAACGTGGAAGCGGCGCAAAAAGATTTAACAAAATCGAGTAGGGGCTAACGCGTAGCCCCTCTCACACCACCGGGCATGCCGTTCGGCACTCGGCGGTTCAATTGTTTGCTTCATGTTTCCCATTCTGAAATAGTTTATCCATCCACGTATGACTTGATTGAGTTTCTCAATTCTATAGTCCATACTCACTGACCAGCTTCTTTTTGTCAACTGTTTCAGCTTTCTTTCAAACCTTTTGATTGAGTCCTTGTGTGGTCTTGCCTTCCATCCCTCTGCGTCCTTCCAGAATCCAAAGCCCAGATATTTCAGCTTGCTTGGTGTCGTTACCTTTGTTTTGGTCGCGTTCACTTTCAACCCAAGCTTCTTCTCTATCCACTTTGTTATTGTGTGCATTACTCTGTTTGCTGCAGCACTGCTTCCTACTGCTATCACACAGTCATCTGCATATCTTACAAAGTGAAGCCCTCTGGCTTCCAGTTCCTTATCAAGTTCATTAAGCATTATGTTGCTTAACAGCGGTGAGAGATTGCCACCTTGCGGGGTTCCTTTGTTGGTTTCCTCGTATCTGCCCCTTACCATTACCCCTGCATTAAGATACTTCCTAATGAGGGATTCGGTATCAGGGTCTTGTATGAGTTTCCCCACTAACGTCATAAGTTTGTCCTGTGGTACATTGTCGAAGAATTTCTCAAGGTCGATATCCACTACATAAGTGTATCCGTCGTTAAAGTATTCAAGCAGTTTCACAATTGCCTGCTGAGCCCTGCGCTTTGGTCTGAACCCATAGCTGTACTCACTGAAATGTGGCTCAACTATCGGTGTCAGTCTTTGCACAATTGCCTGCTCGATAATTCTGTCTACTACCGTCGGTACTCCAAGATTTCGTACCCCTCCATCCGGTTTTGGTATTTCTACTCGTCTTACCGGCTTTGGCTTGTACTTTCTCTTTCGGATTTTG
>JALEHL010000092.1 GCA_022770665.1 Bacillota bacterium | reverse complement strand
AGCAGTGACCACATTATATAATGTATCTGTCACTGCTCATATTGAACTTGATTTTTAGAATCATTTTAGAATCACCGCAATCCGGTGAATCGCCAAAACCCAGTCATTTCAAGGGTTCAAAAGGGCATGAAAACCCCCTGGTGTTATTCAAACTCGATCGTTCCAGGCGGCTTGCCCGTGCAATCGTAGAATACGCGGTTCACGTGATCCACTTCGTTCACGATGCGGGTGGTGACGCGGTCCAGAAGATCCCATGGGAGGTGGGCCGCTTCCGCAGTCATAAAGTCGCTTGTGGTCACCGCGCGGAGTGCGATGGCATAATCGTAGGTCCGGAAGTCACCCATGACGCCGACAGAACGCATATTGGTCAGAGCCGCGAAATACTGACTGATCGACTTGTCGAGGCCGGCTTTCGCGATTTCTTCACGATAGATCGCATCGGCTTCCTGAACAATCTTTACCTTTTCTTCGGTTACTTCACCGATGATCCGGATCCCCAGGCCAGGTCCGGGGAACGGCTGACGGTACACCAGATTTTCCGGGATGCCAAGCTCCAGGCCGGCGCGGCGCACTTCATCCTTAAACAGCATCCGCAGCGGTTCGATGATTTCCTTGAAATCCACGCAGTCAGGAAGTCCGCCCACGTTGTGGTGGGACTTGATCACAGCAGACTTTCCGAGGCCGGATTCGATCACATCCGGATAAATCGTGCCCTGTACCAGGAAGTCTACCGCGCCGATCTTCTTCGCTTCCTCTTCAAACACGCGGATAAATTCCTCGCCGATAATCTTCCGTTTTCTCTCCGGCTCCGTGACGCCAGCCAGCTTGTCGTAGAACCTCTGCTGGGCATTCACCCGGATGAAATTCAGATCATACGGGCCGTCGGGTCCAAAGACGGCTTCCACTTCATCCCCTTCGTTCTTTCGCAGCAGGCCGTGGTCTACAAATACACAGGTCAGCTGTTTGCCCACTGCCTTCGACAGGAGCACCGCAGCCACGGAGGAATCCACGCCGCCGGACAGCGCACAGAGCACCTTCCCGTCGCCCACCTTCTCCCGGATCTCCCGGATGGTGGTTTCCACGAAGCTGTCCATTTTCCAGTCGCAGCTGCAGCCGCAGACCTTCCGCACGAAGTTCTGCAGGATCTGGAATCCTTCCAGAGAGTGCATCACTTCCGGATGGAACTGCACAGCATACAGCCCTGCCTCCGGATTTTCCATGGCAGCTACCGGGCAGACCGGTGTGTGTGCTGTGACACGGAATCCTTCCGGCACTTCCCTGATATAGTCCGTATGACTCATCCACATGATCGTATTGTCTGGCGTATCACAGCCGGTCTTTTCCCGGCCGCCCAGAGCCAGTCCCTCCAGCAGCCCGCTGCGGTCATCGATGGTCACTTCTGTTCTTCCATATTCACTGACTGGCGCAGTGGCGACCACACCGCCAAGCTGATGCGCCAGAAGCTGTGCGCCATAGCAGATTCCCAGCACCGGCACGCCCAGCTTGAAGATTTCCGGGTCCGCCTGCGGGGAATCGTCTCCGTAGACACTGTTGGGACCGCCGGTAAAGATGATGCCCGACGGCGCCATCTGCCGGATCTTCTCGATGGAGATCGTATACGGGTGCACCTCGCAGTACACATTGCACTCGCGGACCCGGCGGGCGATCAGCTGATTATACTGGCCGCCGAAGTCCAGAACGATGATGTTTTCTCTCATTTTCACTATCCTCTGTTTATTTCACTTCTCAGGTTTCATTTATTGGATCACGTCTATTTGATCGCATTGCTGGACGCATCCTTCAGAATGACATCGTGTGCGCCGCCCTCCACGATGGACGTTGCAGAAACCAGCGTCAGCTTGGCCTTCTGCTGCAGTTCCTTGATGGACAGAGCCCCGCAGTTGCACATGGTGGATTTCACCTTGGTCAGTGACAGGTTCACATTGTCATGCAGCGAGCCTGCGTACGGCACATAGGAATCCACACCTTCCTCAAACTTCATGCGCGGATCGCCGCCCAGGTCGTACCGCTGCCAGTTGCGGGCACGGTTGGAGCCTTCACCCCAGTACTCCTTCACGTAATTTCCGTTTACATTCAGCTTGTTCGTCGGGGATTCATCGAACCGGGCAAAATACCGGCCCAGCATGATGAAATCGGCTCCCATGGCCAGTGCCAGGGTCATGTGGTGGTCATAGACAATACCGCCGTCAGAGCAGATCGGAACGTAAACCCCTGTCTCTTCGAAATATTTATCACGCTCTTTCGCCACTTCGATGGTTGCAGTCGCCTGTCCACGGCCGATGCCCTTCTGCTCCCGGGTAATGCAGATGGAACCGCCGCCGATGCCGATCTTCACGAAGTCCGCGCCGGCATCTGCCAGGAAACGGAACCCTTCGCCATCAACCACGTTGCCTGCACCGATTTTGACGGTATCGCCATACTTCGCACGGACAAAATCGATGGTATCCTTCTGCCACTCGCTGTAGCCTTCTGAAGAGTCGATGCAGAGGATATCCACGCCGGCATCGACCAGCGCCGGAATTCTCTTCTCATAGTCACGGGTGTTCACACCGGCTCCGACGATATACCGCTTGTGGCTGTCCAGCAGCTCGTTCGGATTGGATTTATGGGTATCGTAGTCCTTCCGGAATACAAAATGGGTCAGGCGCTGATTTTCATCGATGATCGGCAGCGCATTCAGTTTATTGTCCCACAGGATATCATTGGCTTCGCTCAGCGTAATGCCGGCTTTTCCGTAAATCAGCTTTTCAAACGGTGTCATGAACGTGCTGATCTTCGTCGAAGGATCCATCCGGCTGACACGGTAGTCCCGGCTGGTCACCAGTCCCAGAATCTTTCCGTCCGGCGTGCCGTCATCGGTGATGGCGATGGTGCCATGCCCTTTCCGCGCTTTCAGCTCCAGAACATCCGCCAGCGTCTGATCCGGACGGAGGTTGGAGTCGCTCGTCACGAAACCGGCCTTGTGATCCTTTACCCGCTTGATCATCGCAACCTGATTTTCGATCGTCTGGGACCCGAAAATAAAAGAAATTCCACCTTCCTTCGCCAGTGCAACCGCCATCCTGTCATCGGACACCGCCTGCATTACCGCAGAAACCAATGGAATATTCATCGTAATCGCAGGTTCTTCACCCTTCTTGAATTTCGTCACCGGCGTCTTCAGAGAAACGTTTTCCACACGGCACTCTTTGCTGGAGTAACCCGGTACCAGCAGGTATTCATTAAACGTTCTCGAAGGTTCTTCAAAAAAATATGCCATTTCTTCTGTCTCCTTTTCCACTGTATCTCAAAGAATTATCTAAACAAAATATTTTATCTATTATACAATT
>JALEHL010000078.1 GCA_022770665.1 Bacillota bacterium | reverse complement strand
GCTTTATCGTCGCGAATCTGATGGTTACATTCGTCGGAAATGGTTTCAATGATGCTGCGAGCAGCGGTCTTGCATTCTACCAACACATCGGAAGCGAGAGCATCGATATCAGAAATTTTCGTTTCGAAGGCCATTTTCGTGATTTTTTCTACCAATTCCAGTGCAATCTGTTGTATAATAGTGTCCATAGAGATTTCTCCTTTTGTTGAAGTTTTTGCAAATTCTATTTTAACACATTGGAGCTAATCTCTATTTTATTTCTTCCGTAGATTGCAATAATAAGTTGAACATTGATAATTAAAAATTCACATCACGACGCAAGCTGCCGGTAGATACAGTCCAGTTCATCCTCGAAGACCTCATCCGGCGTCCGGTAGCCTAAGATCTTGCGAGGCAGGCTATTACACCACACTTCGATGTTGGATATTTCATCCACGTCGAAGTCGCTGATTCGCTTTCCCTTGGGAATGAATCTTCGGATGATGCCGTTGTGACGCTCGTTTGTCCCTTTCTCACAGGATGTGTATGGATGTGTGAAATAAACCAGTGTCTCCGCCAGTTCCTCGAGCTCTGAGAGCCTTGAAAACTCTGAGCCGTTGTCTGTTGTGATTGTCTTGAATACTTCAGAAAAATGCTCGCTGTACGTTTCCTGCAGTTTCTTGAAAGCATTCATGACAGAGTCGGCTTCACGATCCTTGATTGGCAGCATCCAGTATTGCCGGCTTTTGCGTTCTGCAAGAGTGAGAAGCACTTGGTCTTTTCCAGACTTCTTGCCAATGACCAGGTCAGCTTCCCAATGCCCGAATTCCTCACGGTTTTCAATTTCCGGTGAACGTTCCTTGATGTTGCGGCCGAGCTTTTTCTTGTTTTCTCGAACTCTGCGTGTTTTGGTGCTGCGGCGAAGCTCTTCGGGAAGATGGTGGTTTCGTGTTTCCATCAAACCCAGATCAACGTAGTTGTAGTAAGTGGTAAACGACTCGTATTGCCTAATAAATAAGCCACCTCGTTACATGCCGGGGTGGCCATTTTATTCACATTTTGTTTTTTCTGCAGCAATCGGGCAGCTTTTTCGACCAAGGCATCAGGTCATCCAGGTATTCTGCCGGTGAATCATCAAGATGCAGCAGAAGTTACTCAAGCAGGTACTGAAAATAGTCAAATGTTTTCAGATTGTTTGCCTTTGCAGTTTCGGCTATACTGTATAGAATTGCACTGGATCCGGCGCCCTTCTTCGTTGCGATAATGTGCCAGCTGTGTTTTCCTACGCAAAAACTTCTGACGCTGGCTTCAGCCTCATTATTATCCAGTGAAATGATTGGATTATCCAGGAATTCTCGCAGAAACTGCTCCTGGTTGATGGAATATGTGATGGCACTCATTACTTTGCTGCCCTTATCCACCAGCGGATTTGCTGCGACACTCTTCACCCACTCAAAATATGAATCTACAAGCGGTTTGACCAGAATCTGTCTGTTTCTGAGGATTTCCTCTTCCGTTGGCTTGTAGGTTTTATCTTTGCCTTTCACCATATTCTCAATATGGTAAATCGCTTGAATTCTTTTTACGCCTTCGTCCGCAATGCTTCCCCGGAAGCCTTCCGTACCTACTCCTTTCACATATTCGGCATATTTTCGTTTCGCATGCACCCAACATCCGGCTACTGTTAGCTGATCGGGACGCTCCTTTGCTGCCGTGTGATAGACCTGATATCCATCGGTCATGACGATTCCGCTGTAATCTCCCAGAAATTTTTTTAATGTTTCTGTATCACGCTTTCCATCATCATAGGCGTAAAGGTAAATCGGCGGGCAGTCATATTTCTCACAGGTATGGTATACCCACATGTAATCCTTTGAATTCGGTCCCCTGCCGTTCTTCACCACCGTGAAGGGGGTTTCATCACAATGGATCAGCTTGCTCGTCAAAAGCACTTTTTTCATATGCTCGTAGACCACACGCAGATATCTTTCCGTCAGCTGAATCATCCAGCCGGCGAGTACCTGTCTGGATATCTCGAAGTCTTTCCGTCGGAAATCCTCGGAAAGTCGATTTAACGGAATATGGTTCACATACTTAGCTTCTATTACACCTGCAGCAAGGGATGGCGTAAGCAAACTGTTTTTCAGCAGCCGCTCCGGCCGGTTCGCCTTCACAATGCCGGTATCGTTCTTTCCCGCATATACTGCGATATGTTTTTCATGAACCAGAAGCCTGGCAGGAACATACTCTACCTCGTGATACACTTCATCCGGAAGCCTGCGGTATCCGTCCGGAAAGAGAGCATTGAGTTCATCCTCCGGCAACGTGATGGTTTCATCAACGACAACTTCCAGCTGCGAAATATCCTCGCTGCGCTTACCAACCCTTTTTCTGCGCCGGTAGAGGATAGTTTCCATTTCCGGTTCTTTCGCAGAATCATCCGCAGTCGCCTCTGCCTCATTCAAAATGTCTTTCATATCATCCGGTAGAAGATCTGCCATCGTAATCTGATCCGAGGTCATTGCAGATGCCTTCTCTGTTTTCCTTCCAAATCTCTGCTGGGTAAGAATTGCTACCTGTTCGGTCAGATTCTCCAATTGTATTGTCATTTTCTCAAATGACTCTGCAAGCTGCAGATACATTTTGATGACCATTTCTTTTGAAACGCTATTCAGTTCTTCTTCTGTAAACGTCTTTGATTTCATAAAAAGATTATATCACAAAACGGCTCTGAAATCCAGTGTTTTCAACTGTTTCGAGCCGTTTGTTTTCCTCTGACTTTTTATTCGATTTTTAATCGTATCTGTGCGTTGAATTCGCATCAGATTTTTCCGATTTTCACCGGCTTGATCACCTTTTTCTGACTTACGGACAGACCATCCATCAGCCACCTGTATTGTTGCGGTGTAAGTCCCTTTACATCTTTATCATTCCTCGGCCACTGAAATTTTCCATCCGTCAGCCGTTTATACAGAAGCAGCCAGCCATCACCTTCATAAAGAAGTGCCTTGATTCGATCCGTTCGACGTCCACAGAAAAGAAAAATATTTCCTTCCTCAAAAGGGTTCAGCTGAAACCCCAGCTTAACGATTTCCACGAGTGAATCGATCCCTTTTCGGAGATCTTTATAGCCGCAGGCGATGTATACGTGCTTCATGCCTTGCAGATCATTCAGCATCCGTAAACACCTCCAGCGCTGTCTTGAAATATTCCAGGGGAATCGTGGCAGGAAGCTCCAGCGTTCTGTTATCCAGACGGAAACGAATCGTGTCCGATGACGTGGAAGTGGATTCCGTTTCGTCAATACACTGGATTGCTGCCGGAACAGGTACAAACGCAGGGACGCTTCCATTGCATTCCTGCTGCACCTCGAACCGTTCTCCTGCAGCAATTCGGAGTTTCCGATAGCGATAACGATATGTGTTGATACTCAGGCCCTTGGACGCACACCAGTCTTTGACTGTCATTCCAGATGATCTGCATTCCTTGACATCTCTTGCCCACTCTGCCAGTCGAACTTCTTTTGCAACTTGATCCGCATTCATATGATTTGCACCTCCGTTTAGCATTTCAACAAAAAAGGGTAAATTCTGATAGCTATCGCTTTTTAACATTTTTTGTTGTCCGATAATATCTATTATTCTAAACGATTTCGTGCAACGGTAGTAGATACGGGTGGTTTACCACTTACGAAAGATTAAGGAAATCAGAGAAATGGTTCCTCATTTTTTTGTACAGTAATATGCTTGGATATCTGATTCGTCAGGAACGGATGTTCCAGTGTCATTTTTCAAGTGTGGCTTGTCTGAATCTGGCATGCCACACTTGCGATTTTAATGTGGATCCCGTTTTTCGGACACAAGGAGAAATTACGGAAGTGCTAAGAATAATTTTTAAAATTCTGTCCCCAAATCGCCGTTTTTCCGGTTATTATGAATAGAAGGGGAAAACAGAAAAAGAAGAAATCATTGACACCGGCTCCATGTTTCCTGTAGAGTAGGGGTAAAGAAGGAAACAGGGAAAGGGGTAATTGAGATGCTGCAGCTTTTTTTAACACTGATCGAAGAAGCAACAGAAAAGGAAAAATTTGAAGTGATGTACTACCGCTATCGGGATCTGATGCATTACATCGCCATGGAGATTCTTCACGATGAGCATCTGGCAGAGGATGCGGTACAGGAGGCGTTCTTTCGTATTGCCCGGAATTTCCACAAGGTGGGTGCTGTGGAAAGTGTGCAGACCAGAAACTTCCTGGCGCTGATCACGCGGAATGCAGCACTGACGATGGCAGAAGGCGCGAAGAAGCAGCCCGGAGCACCGGATATTTCTCCAGAGCAGCAGGCAGCGGCGGAGGAACGGAGCTCCCTTCACAGGTTCGTACCAGATGCTGCCTTCGATGCGGTCAGCACAGCGGAGCTGAAAGAAATCATCCTGGCACTGCCGGAACATTATCGCAGCGTGCTGTATCTGGCCGGAGTATATGAATACAACCAGCCGGAGATTGCAAGCCTGCTGCAGCTGCCGGTGGAAACGGTAAAAAAGCGAATGCAGCGGGGACGACTGCTGCTGCAGCAGGCACTGCAGGAGAGAGAAAATGAGAATAGCAGGAAGAAGGAAGTGTCTTAAAAATGAGAGAAAAGAAAAATGAAACGGACTGGATCCGGGACAGTCTGAAAGGTGCTCTGGCAGAAGCCATGGCGGAAGAATACGATTGGGTGCCGGAGCCGGAAACGCTGGAGTACACACATGCCTTCTCGCCGGATTTTGAAAAGAAGATGGAGGCGGCAGCCTGTGCAGCAGAACGCAGCTATGTCAGCGTGGGACATCACAGAATTCGCCGGGCAGTGGCAGCGGCACTGATTGCGGCACTGATTCTGGCCATGACGGCAGGTGCTGTGGCCATTCAGCGAATTCTGGTTACATGGAATGAGACCCAGAACGACGAGGCAGGAACCCTGGATGTGACTTTCGATGTGGAGGATCCCAACGGCCAGACCGGAGAGTTCCGCTACATGAAGCCGCAGACTCCGGAAGGATATGAAGTGGTGAGGGAGGAGAAATATTCATTAACGGAATATGAAATAGAATATCAAGATGGTGTAGGTAATCTCATTATTTATGCG
>JALEHL010000046.1 GCA_022770665.1 Bacillota bacterium | reverse complement strand
ATCGATGTACAGAAAATTCAAAGTGAGCTGGATTACTGGAAGGCACCCGGGATGACAGTGACATTGATTCAGGAAGGAGAGCAAGATCAGATTCAGTGCTTCGGCTACAGAGATCTGGAAAAAAAGCTTCCTATGACAGAGGATTCCAAATTCTGTGTAGCATCCTGTTCCAAATCTATGACAGGTGTTTTAATTGCTGCACTTGTTGACAGAGGATATCTGGATCTGGATACGCCAGTGTGCAATTATGTTCCGGAAATGAAGATGTGGGATGCGGAAGCTTCTGCAAGGATGTCATTAAGAGACATGCTCTGTCACCGGACCGGGCTGGGTGGATATGATGTTATCTGGCCCAATGAAGAAGGCCGTGGGCACACTGCAGAAAGATTGCGCTATTTGAAACCGAATAAACCATTCCGTGAAGTTTCACAGTACAGTAACCTGATATATATTATGATTGGTTATGTTGCAGAAAGAGTAACCGGACGACCGTGGTCTGAGCTGATGAAGGAGTACGTTTTTGACCCGATTGGGATGGACAGAACCTGCTGTCTGGCTTCTGAAATACTGGAAGATCAGGATCATGCGGAACCATATCAGGTAATCGACGGAAAGGTTACGAAACTTCCTTTCTGGAATATGAATATGGCAGGCCCTGCAGCCTCTGTGAACAGTACTGCACGTGATATGGCGAAATGGATTCGTTTTCATATGAATGGCGGTAAGAATGAAAGGGGAGAGCAAATCATAAGTGAAGAAATATTCCGACAGATTCATCAGCCGCAGATTGCTTATGATGACGGCGGACGACCGGACGAGGACTTCTACAGCTGTGATGGATATGGTCTCGGATGGAGAATCGGAAGATATCGGGGGTTATGGCTGCAGAAGCACGGGGGGAAAATTGACGGATACAGTACGCTCCAGATGTACCTTCCGGAAGAAAAAGTCGGCTTCATTCTCATGATGAATCTTCATACACCGTCAGATCCTGTATTTTATCCTATCGTATATTCTATGATGGACAGCATATTCGGTCTGGATGAAATTGACTGGGATAAACGCTTCCGCGAAAGACAGGAATATACTGTGCAGAACCGATATGAAGGCTGTCAGCGTGACCTGACGAAAGGTGTATTGCCAAAAGAAAGTAAGGGGACATCGTTCTCCGAAGATATCCATGCATGGGAAGGCAGTTATACAGAACCGGGATATGGTACGATGACAATAGAAACCTGTGGAGCTGAAAACGGTGCAGAACATCTTCAGCTTTCATACCGTGATCAGACGCTTCCGCTGCATCACTGGGGCGGAGAGTATTTCTGGATGGATGGCGTAAAGGAAGACGTTCTGACCATGCGTATTCCTGTTATATTCAGGAAGAAGGAAGGCCAATGCCAAGTGGATGTGTGGTATGAACCGCTGACAGAACCTGCGCAATTCCTGAAAAAATAATATGCAAGTAAAAAAATACTTTTACCGATCGTCAGCAATGTGACCAGTACCGTCTGGTTTTCTGCAAAAATTCACAAATATAACATCAAGAAGACATTGAGAAACGGGGGGAAAAGCGTATAACAGGAGACAGAAGTGCAGAAGAATAGATTTTGCGCAGAAAATCAGAAAAAGGGAGGATTCGAATATGGGAAGAATGAAACTGATGCGGGCCCCGCTGAAATACGTGCAGGGCAGAGACGCACTGCTGCAGTTCGCGAAAGAGACAGAAGACCTGGGGAGAAAGTATCTGTTCATCTGCTCGGGAAGCGGCTATAAGTACTGTGGAGAAAAGATTGAAAAAAGTTTCGAGGGGATGGAAGCCACGCGCCGCTATGAGGTGTTTGGCGGAATCAGTTCTGTGGGAGAAATTGAAAAAATGCGGGAGATCGTCCGGAAAGACGGCATTGATGTGATTGTAGGCGTAGGCGGCGGTTCTGCCATCGATACAGCCAAGGCAACGGCATATTACGAAAAGAAGCCGGTCGCTGTCATTCCGACCGTCTGTGCCACGGATGCACCATGTACAGGACTTTCCGTCATCTATAATGACGATCACACATTCAACAGTTATCTGTTCTATCCGAAGAATCCCGAATGTGTGATTGTAGATACGGCAGTGATTGCGGCTTCTCCGGTGCGATTTTTGGTATCTGGCATGGGGGATGCGCTGGGCACCTATTTCGAAGCGCGGGCCTGTGAGTCGGTGGACGCGCCAAGCCTGGAAAACGGAGGAATTACCGCTTCTGCCATGGCCCTCTGCAGGCTTTGCTATGAAACGTTGCTGGAGTACGGCTTGCAGGCGAAGCTGGCTTGTGAGAAAAAGCTGGTTACGCCGGCACTGGAAAAGATTGTGGAGGCCAACACCTATCTGTCCGGTGTGGGCGCAGACAACGGCGGGTTGGCGGTTGCCCACTCCGTATATAACGGACTGACTGCCCTGGATGAGCTGTCTGCCATGCATGGAGAGTGTGTTGCGTTCGGAACCATCGCACAGCTGATCCTGGAAGCCGCGCCGGAGGAGGAACTGATGGAAGTGATGGACTTCTGCAGTGAAGTGGGACTGCCGGTGACGCTGGCGGAAATGGGCATTACAGACCCTGCCCGGGTGATGATCGCGGCCGAGAAGGCATGCGCACCGGGAGAGACCCTCCATAACATGCCTGGCGATGTGACGCCGCAGCAGCTTTACGATGCGATGCTTGCAGCCGACCAGCTGGGACAGTATTATTTCGAATCGTAGGAATGAAGGAATAATAAAGGAATTCTGAATGCAAACTCCTGCCAGCCTCAAATGGCCTGCGGCAGGAGTTTTTCTTCCTTTTCTGGCTACAATATATACAATATAAAAGAGTACTTTTTTCGCTCGATTGACTTTTTACTGCCGTATGATATAATAATCAGTTGGTTTAAATATGAAGTGTACGAGGTGAGTAATTTGAATGAAGTTGTAACTACAGTGCCAATCTGGCTCTGTATTCCGTTTGCAGGGCTGCTGCTCTGCATTGCCCTTCTGCCGCTGATTCGGCCGAAATGGTGGGAAGAGCATCAGGGCCTGGTTTCGGCGGCATGGATTGCAGCCATGGCTGTAACCTTCTGCCTGGTTTACGGGGCAGGGAAAACAGCAGAAACTGTACTGGAATGCATCGTGAATGACTATCTGACATTCATCGTGCTGCTGTTCGGTCTGTTCTGCGTATCCGGAAACATTACCATGGAAGGCGATTTCGCCGGTTCACCCCGGGTGAATGTGGGCCTCCTTGCCATGGGAACCCTGCTGGCAAGCTGTATCGGAACCACAGGTGCCAGCATGCTGATGGTGCGTCCTGTGATTAAAATGAACGCATGGAGAAAGAGAAAAAAGCATATCATGGTCTTCTTCATCTTCATGGTTTCCAACATGGGCGGCTGCCTGACGCCCATCGGAGATCCACCGCTGCTGATGGGATTTATGCGGGGTGTTCCTTTTTTCTGGAGCCTGAAGCTGCTGCCGGTGCTGGTATTTAATATGGTGCTTTTACTTTTCGTCTTTTATCATCTGGATAAACGAGCTTACCGGAAAGACATCGCACAGGGGCGGAAGCCGGATATCAGCAAGCCGTACACAGAATTTCGGATTGACGGACTGCATAACCTGCTTTTCATTGTCATGATCGTGGCGGCTGTGATTCTCAGCGGGCTGCTTCCGACGACCGCAGCGTTTCAGGATGCAGCCGGAAACGTCCGGGGCATTCATCTGCTGGGAGAAGTGGTGCTTACCTATCCGGCCATGATTGAAATCACGCTGATCCTGCTGGCGGCATTTTTATCGTTCAGGACGACACGGAAATCTATCCGGAAGAGAAACCACTTTACCTGGGGCCCTATCCGGGAGGTTGCGGTACTGTTTATCGGGATTTTCATCACGATGCAGCCGGCGCTGATGCTGCTGAAGACTGTGGGACCGGAACTTGGCATCAGTGCACCGTGGCAGATGTTCTGGGCGACAGGTGCTCTGTCAAGCTTCCTGGACAATACGCCGACTTATCTGGTATTCCTTACGACCGCCGGCACGCTGGGATTTGCTGAGGGAATTGCTACGGCGCTGGGAACTGTACCAGGCAGGGTTCTTACTGCCATTTCCTGCGGTGCCGTATTCATGGGCGCCAATACGTATATCGGCAATGCACCGAATTTCATGGTGAAATCGATCTCGGAGGAAAACGGCGTCATCATGCCATCCTTCTTCGGATACATTCTCTGGTCGGCAGTGTTCCTGGTACCGGTATTCCTGATTGATACCATAGCATTCTTTTTATAAAGGAGGGGAGAGAACATGCAGAATGATCGTGTAAAATACAGAGAAATCGCTACCCGCATCTATGAACTGGACGGAGAGGTATATGAGAGTGTGGGATCTTCCCTGGGTCGGGCCTTTACCGGAGAACGGGAAGCCACAATCCGCGCGCTGTGTATGCTGATGTATACAAAACCGGATGGGCATCTGCTCCGGAATGAACTGGCACTGATCAGCAATATGGCGCGGACCATTGAAAATAAAGCAGAAAGAAAGCGCCTGATGATCGAATATGATAACATCCTGAAGGAAATCGCCGCATTACCCGATGTCTTCGGCAAGGTGGATATTCTGGACAAAGACAGAATTCAGCTGAATCCTGTACCGAAAAATCCGAAGATGTCCAGCCAGGATCATCTGGTGATCTGCATCAGCCGCACCCAGGGAAGTGCAGGAAATGATATCGGATTTGCGCTGGCCGACCAGCTGAAAATCAACTATTATGATGCAGAAATATTTCAGCAGGTGCTGCAGCGTCTGGAAGCAGAAAAGGATGGGGTGCAGGATGCGGAAAGCTTTACGGAATTTGACCGGTACAGCAAACCGCCTCGGGTAGGCCTGAAGGAGAAGCTCAGGCAGTTTAACCGGTATCACGGACTCAGCAAGCAGGATGCGGTATTCTTTAACATGAGTGATCTGATCTGCAGCCTGGCAAGAACTGAGGACTGCATTATTATGGGCAGATGCGCTGATGTCATCCTGATGAACAATTTTATTCCACATATCAGTCTGTTTATCACTGCGCCGTTTGACATGCGTGTGGAGTACATTATGGGGACCAGGAATATGAACCTGAAAGAAGCGACCAGGTTCCTGAAGAGGATGGACAGACAGCACCGGAAATACTATGAGTTTTATGCAAATGATGTGTGGGGTAAACCGGAAAACTATGATCTTTGCATCAACAGTGCAAACTACGGCATGCAGGAAACCATCGACATCATCAAAAGGCTGCTGGACCAGCAGAGAAAATAGAAAATAAAATGAAAAAACCAGAGAAGAACAGATCCTCTCTGGTTTTGTTTTGCGTTTTGAGACGTTTTAACCGAGTTTTTCGAAATCTTCTGCACCGTGTTTGCAGAGCGGGCAGATAAAATCTGCAGGCAGGTCTTCTCCCTCGTAGACATAACCGCAGATCTTGCATACCCAGCCGGTCTTTTCTTCCTCGATCTTTGGCTGCGGCTTTGGTTTGATGTGTGCAAAGTAATAAGCATAGGTAACCGATGGATCCGGCGCCAGAATCTGCGCTTCCGTTACTTCTGCAATAAACAGTGTATGCGTGCCGTAATCGTGCGCATCGATGACTTTTGCAGACATGAAAGCGTTCACGCCTTTTGTCACGTAGTACAGTCCGTTCGCGCTGCGTTCCACATACTGTTCGAATCCGTTAAACTTGTCAGTATCTCTTCCGCTTGCAAATCCAAATCGTTTGAAAGTGTCAAATTCTGCTTTTTCGGAGAGCACAGAAATGTTGAAGACACCGGTTTTCATGATCATATCGTGGGTGTAGTTGGCTTTATTCACTGCGATATTGATCCGGTTCGGCTTGCTGGTCAGCTGTGCGGCAGTGTTGATAATGCAGCCGTTATCCTTGTCCCCGTCTTTTGCTGTCAGGACGAACAGCCCGTAGGAGAATTTGAACATTGCATCATTATCAATGGTGCCGGTGGCAACTTCTGCATTTGTCGCCGCTGCGGATGGACGTTCGAATTTCGGAATGGTTGCGGAAATCGCATCAACCAGCGCATCAATTTCAGCAAGCTGTTCTTCTTTCAGGGATGATTTCAGTGTCACAGATTTATCCAGAATGGTCATATTCTGACAACCTTCCAGAATACCACGCATGAGGCTTCCGCTGGTCGGCGCCCAGGAACCATTTTCTACAAGTGCTACGGTACGGTTCTGGATGTTGTGTGCTGCCAGATCGTGCAGCAGTTCTTCCATAGAAACGAAGATCCCTGCATTGTAGGTGGTGGAAGCGAAGACAAGGTGACTCCATTTGAACGCTGCAGAAACGATCTCGCTGGCCGGCGTGACGGACACATCGAACATGACCGTGCGGATTCCTTTCTCACGCAGGCGGCTGGAGATGATTTCGGCAGTGTTTTCTGTGTTGCCGTAGACGGAAGCATATGCGATCATAACGCCGGTTTCCTCCGGTGTATACGTACTCCACTTTACATATTTGTCGAAGTAGTCTTCGATGCCGGTCCTCCAGACAAAACCATGAAGCGGGCAGATCATCCGGATATCCAGAGCATGGGCTTTTTTCAGAAGAGCCTGCACCTGATTTCCGTATTTGCCGACAATATTGGAATAGTAGCGGCGCGCTTCATCCATATAGTCATGGTTAAAATCAACTTCGTCCGCGAAAATAGCTCCGTTCAGTGCACCGAAAGTGCCGAACGCATCTGCAGAGAAGAGAATTTTATCTGTAGCATCGTATGTAACCATGACTTCCGGCCAGTGAACCATCGGCGCCATCATGAACTGGAGACTATGACGTCCAGTGTTCATGGTGGTACCTTCTTTTACAACAAAGGCCTTCTTTGAAATATCAAGGTGGAAGAACTGGTCGATCATCGTTACAATTTTCTCATTGCAGGCGATCTTCACATCAGGATACCGAAGCAGCAGCTCGGCAAGCGTAGCAGAGTGATCCGGTTCCATGTGCTGGATTACCAGAAAATCCAGATGGCGGCCATTCAGCGCATGCTCAAGATTCTGGAAGAACTTGTCACTGACTGCTTTGTCAACCGTGTCGAACAGAACCGTCGTTTCGTCAAGTAACAGGTAGGAATTATAGGAAACGCCGTCCGGTACGGAATAAACGCCTTCAAACATGGCAAGACGGCGATCGTTGGCACCTACCCAGATTAAATCATCGAGTATTTTTTTTGTGCAATACATGGGAATCCTCCTTTTGCATATTAGGTATACCTATAACTATATTTTACACTTTTTAGCGTGAAATAACCAGCAAAAAAGCAAAATCCCCCGATATTTACCGGAGGACTGCCCGCTTCAGACTGCCATCTATACAGGCAGCCAGGACGCGAATGGGTGTATTATAATGTTATGGGTGGGTGATAAAGAATTCGCTTGAAGCGAATTTTTACGGGAAATAATATACTACCACAAAAGAATTTTGTCAAGAGATGATAGAAAAAAAGATAATTGTTTATTCATAGAAACAAAACAGCAGCTAACCAGGAAGAAGGAAGGTTTACATTCTCTATAAAATGCAGTAAAATAAAGAAAAAGTTTACAGGGGGAAGTTATGAATGCATGCGTGAGAAAAAAAGCAGCAGCAGTGCTGATGATGCTGAGTTTGATGGCGGCAGCCTGCAGGCCTGCCTGGGCGGCTTCGGACACAATCATACCGGTAACAGTCGAAGGAACCAGGATTGACCGGTATGCGGAAGAAGTACTTGACCTGATGAACGAACAAAGGAGAGAAAACGGGCTGGAACCGCTTTCCTTTGACAGTGAACTGCAGAAAATCGCACTGCAGCGGGCGGCCGAGATCTCCACCTATTTCAGTCATACCCGGCCTGACGGAAGAAGCTGCATCACGATATCTGCCAGGATGGCCGGAGAAAATATCGCGATCGGCTATCCGTCCCCTGCACTTGTGATGGACGGCTGGATGAACTCTCAGGCCCACAGGGATTCGATACTGAAGGCGGAATATCATAGCGTCGGTATTGCGTGCATTTCTTATCGCGGAGTGTGTCACTGGGTACAGACTTTCGGATGTTTTACAGGGGATGGAGAACTTGCGGAAAACGGACTGGGAGAAAAGCAGACTGTAGACATGCTGGCAGGCCTGATCATTCCGGAATACGCAGGATCGATTTCAATCTCCCTTAACAGCGAGGAATCGTCAGACAGCAGACAGGCATGGTGTAGCAGCACCAATATGGAATGGAACCATGGAAAGTTCCTTCTCGATCCGTCCCTGCTGATCTACAGCAGCTCGGATCCTTCTGTCCTCTCTGTAGATGATGGAGGACATATGATCCCGAAAAAAGTAGGAGATGCCGTACTGACCATCCGCCTGAAGGCAGATCCGTCCCGCAGCGTGACGCAGGAGATCCAGGTGAACAGCACGATCACGCCGGAAATGATAACACTTTCTCAGACCAGTTACACCTACAACGGGAAGGCAAGAGAGCCAGAAGTTACTGTGAAAGGTGTTCCGGAAGAGAACTACATCGTATCGTATAAAAATAATGTCAAGGCCGGAACGGCTTCCGCCATCGTGGAAGGTGTCGGTGACGTGACCGGGAAGGTGGAAAAAACCTTTCAGATCCGCTATAAGCGTCCGGCAAGAGTGATGCTCAATGCGCTGTCAGCGGGAGCAGGTCATTCTGTAAAAGTCCGCTGGAAGAAGACAGAGTGTGACGGGTATCAGATCCGGTATTCCACATCGAAAACTTTCAGTACATATAAAACCGTCTATGTGGAGAACGGGGATGCCGTATCGAAATCCATAAAGTCTCTGACGAAAGGAAAGCGATATTATATAAAGGCACGTGCCTGGAATCTGTATGAAGGAAAGCGGGTTTACGGCAGCTTCAGCACCTGGAGAAGCGTAATCTGCAGATAGAAGCCTGGCCTTGCAATCCTTTCCGTCAGGGTGTATAATAACAGTATCAACTGAAAAGCAGGGGAGCTTGCATGGCAGGCTGAGAGGAAGGAAACGCCTTCGACCCTTATTACCTGATCTGGATAATGCCATCGCAGGGACGCTATGAAATCTGAAAAAGAAAAGATAAGCGGGAAGCTGCCGGATGGGCAGCTTCTTTTTCGATCGTCTACTTATAAAAAGGAGGGAGCAGTATGATAAAGATCAACGGAGAGCAGAAGGATCTGCAGGGTGTAACACTGGAAGACTACCTGGAGCGTTCCGGTTATGACCGGAAACGGGTCGCTGTTGAACGTAACGGTGAAATTGTATCGAAAGCGAAGTACAGTGAGACGATCCTGAAGGACGGGGATGTCGTTGAAATTGTCAGCTTCGTGGGCGGAGGCTGAACCGAAATCCGGCTGAAAAATAAAACACAATACTGTAATTTGGCAGACAGGTATACAGAAAGGATATAGAAATGAAAGAAACAGGCAGGAAAGATATAGAAAGCAGCAGCGACACTCTGATCATCGGAGGAAGAGAGTTTCACTCCCGATTTATTCTGGGATCCGGCAAATACTCGCTGAATCTCATTGAAGCGGCCGTGAAGTATGCAGGAGCGGAAATTGTCACGCTAGCGGTTCGCAGGGCAAATACAAGGGAAGAAGAGAATATCCTGGATTTTATTCCGGAAGGGGTGACACTTCTGCCAAACACCTCCGGCGCACGAAATGCAGAAGAAGCCGTGCGGATTGCCCGGCTGGCCAGAGAGCTGGGGTGTGGAGATTTTGTTAAAATTGAAATCATGCGGGATACGAAATATCTGCTGCCGGATAATCAGGAAACGATTCGTGCAACAGAGATCCTGGCAAGGGAAGGATTCGTGGTTCTGCCGTACATGTACCCTGATCTGAACGCGGCAAGAGATCTGGTCAGTGCAGGTGCTGCGGCAATTATGCCGCTGGGTGCGCCGATTGGTTCCAATAAGGGGCTTGCAACCAGAGATTTCATTCAGATCCTGATCGATGAAATTGAGCTGCCGGTGATTGTAGATGCAGGAATCGGACGGCCGTCTCAGGCCTGCGAAGCCATGGAAATGGGGGCAGCGGCGATTATGGCGAATACAGCGCTTGCCACCGCAGGGGATATTCCGAAAATGGCTGCAGCATTTCGTCAGGCCATTGAAGCCGGCAGGAACGCATATCTGGCAGGACTGGGACGCGTGCTGACCCGGGGAGCCTCTGCATCGGATCCGCTGACAGGATTCCTGCGGGATTAAGGAGGCGTTTGTGATGGAAAATCAGTTTTTTGTAGATTCTGAATATTTATCCCCGGAGGCGCTGGAAAAAAAACACCGGCTGGAGACGGATCCATCGTCAAGGATCAATCATATGGAGTATCTGCCGGATATGGAACAGATCGACTCGGAGATCTGCAGCAAGGTCATGGAGCAGATGCATTCTTACGATTACAGCCGGTACACTGCGAAAGATGTCCGCACGGCATTGCAGCATGAGACCTGCAGCGTGGAAGATTTTAAAGCGCTGCTGTCGCCGGCGGCCGAACCGTTCCTGGAACAGATGGCACAGCGGGCAAGGCTGGAAACCAGCCGCCATTTCGGAAATACGGTGTATCTGTTCACGCCGCTGTATATTGCCAACTACTGTGACAATTACTGCGTATACTGCGGTTTCAATTGCTATAATCATATTAAGCGGATGAAACTGGATATGGAGCAGATCGAGCATGAAATGAAGGTTATCGCCGACAGCGGAATGGAAGAGATCCTGATTCTCACGGGAGAAAGCCGTGCGAAGAGTGATGTGAAATACATCGGTGAAGCCTGCAGGCTTGCCCGCAGATATTTCCGCCTGGTGGGTCTGGAAATCTATCCCGTCAATACGGAGGAATATCGCTATCTGCATGAATGCGGTGCAGATTATGTGACGGTGTTCCAGGAAACCTATGATACGGAACGCTATGAACAGCTGCATCTGATGGGACATAAGCGGATCTGGCCGTATCGGTTCGACGCACAGGAGAGAGCCCTTCGGGGCGGCATGCGGGGCGTGGCTTTTTCTGCACTGCTGGGCCTTTCCGATTTCCGAAAAGATGCACTGGCCAGTGCACTGCATGTTTACTATCTGCAGAGAAAATATCCGCAGGCAGAGATGTCTCTTTCCTGCCCGCGGCTGCGCCCGATTATCAATAACGAAAAAATCAATCCGCTGGATGTGCACGAAACACAGCTCTGCCAGATCCTCTGCGCATATCGGATTTTTCTGCCGTATGTGGGAATCACCGTTTCCTCCAGAGAGAGTGCGGCATTTCGGAACGGGATTGTGAAGATTGCGGCGACGAAGATTTCTGCAGGCGTGTCTACAGGAATCGGAGATCATGAGAGCAAATATACGGGAAAGGAGAAGGAAGGCGCAGAAGGTGATGAACAGTTTGAGATCAGTGACGGAAGAAGCCTGCAAAAAATGTATGAAGATATTGCCGGAGAAGGTCTGCAGCCTGTCCTGAATGATTACCTCTATGTCTGATATTCTCTGTGTAACAAATCGCCGCCTTTGTGAGGGATCCTTCTTGTCGCAGCTGGAAAAAATCGCAGAAGCAAAACCGGCCGGAATCATTTTGCGGGAAAAAGATCTTTCAGAAGAAGCGTACCTTGATCTGGCCGATACGGTGATGGAAATCTGTCGGCGAAATGGCACACCGTGCATTCTGCATAGTTTTCCGGATGCAGCCAGGAAACTGCATTGTGAAGCGGTTCATCTGCCGATGGAGGTCCTGTACAGGCTCAGTGAAGAGGAAAAAGCAGCTTTTCGCCTGATCGGGGCGTCGTGCCACTCTGTGGAAGAAGCACAAATGGCGGAAAAACTAGGGGCCGGATATGTGACAGCGGGCCATATTTTCGATACAGAGTGTAAACCCGGAACACCTGGAAAGGGGCTGGATTTTCTGAAAGAAATCTGCGGCAGTGTAGGGATTCCTGTATATGCGATCGGTGGTATCACGCCGCAGAACATCTGTCAGGTCCGGGGGGCCGGTGCGGCAGGAGCCTGCGTGATGAGCAGTCTGATGCAGTGTGAAGATCCCGGAAGCTATCTGAAATTGCTGTAAAAGAAGGGTATCGCATGCACGGCGGACAGCTGTCAGGGCGATACCCTTTTTTCTATAGTGCGCTTCTCCGAATCTGCATTGACGGCAGGAACGGCCTCTACCACTTATTAAACACCTTTTCTGCGAATCCCAGAAAATCCTTCACCTGAATGACTCTGCCGTCGTCCAGCACTGCCCGGCCGGTAAAGAGTCCGAAAACCTGATGCTGATCCGAGCAGATCAGTTTTATATCCGTGCATGCGGCACGATCGAGAATCGGAACAAAATCCATTTCAAACCGGCCATCATCGCTGGTGAAGGTCCACGGTGACAGGTAATCCTCTGTCAGGTCGGCGGTATCTACGGTCATGCCGCTGCGGCCGCAGCAGCCTCCGCGGGTGGAGAAAGTTTTTGGTTTCATCGGAATATGGAAGGTCACCTGACTCAGTTTATGGGCTTTTCCGTCATAAAAGAGCATATTTTCGCTGGCTGCTGAGGTATCCCCGAACCCGTAGCCGATATTAAAACCAAACGGGATGCCGTCGACCAGACCGGAGGCGCTGCCCCAGTACCATGTGTTTTTGTAAGTCCATACGCCGCGTCCCCAGTCCAGCACGCCAAAAGCCTGACCTGGGACAAACTCCCGAGTCAGCCCGTCGAAAACCACCTGGCCGGATGCCGGCATACAGTTGATCTTCTGATTATAGTAAAATGCGGTTTTCTTTTCCGGAAACGGCGTGCAGATCACCATAGATTCCTGTTTCGGATTTTCCAGACGGATTTCGCCGGAGATCGGTTTCCCGTCGCAGAAATTATCCATATGAAAGCGCAGGATGCGGTGATCTCCGCGATGGAGGAATTCGAGCCCGTACGTTTTCCGGCTCACACAAAGATCGCCTTCGGACGATGATGCAGGCAGATGCCGCTTTCCCAGAGACAGAAACCCCATGGGACTGGCAGTCTGCTGCCAGCCGGTCTGAAAGTCCAGGAAAGAGATACTGTCCAGACACATATAGGAATTGTCTGCGATCGTCAGCGCAATCCCGAAATCCCGGCAGGTGATCAGGTAGTAATCCCATTCTTTGATCCGAAGGCTGCCGGCGCGGATCGCATGCCGGTCATACTCCATCAGGAGCCCTTTCGTGTATCCGGGTTCTATCAGCTGGCCCTGACTGTCCAGCAGAGGATGTCGGGCTGTAATTTCATGCTGCATAGTGGTCCTCCTTTCGCCGCCAGGCGGCAACATAAAAAGATTCTACTGTAAAGATATCAAAATTTTCCCCATTTGGCAACAGAAAGGAGTACAATAAGGAGAAAGAAGGAGGCGAAAACTATGCTGTATATCGGATGTCATCTATCGTCATCCAAAGGTTATGAAAACATGGGGCGTCAGGCCCTGTCGATACATGCCGGCACATTTCAGTTCTTTTCGAGGAATCCGCGGGGAGGTGCCGCAAAATCCATCGATCCGGCGGATGTGGCCCGGCTGCGTGAAATTGTCGGGAGAGAGGATTTCGGACCTCTGGTGGTCCATGCCCCCTACACGCTGAATCCGTGTTCGAAAGAAGAGAAAACCAGAAATTTCGCACGCATGGCGATGGAAGAAGATCTTGCACGCATGGAGTACCTGCCGGGAAATTATTACAATTTTCATCCGGGAAGTCATGTGGGGCAGGGAACCGAAGAAGGGATCCGGCTGATTGCCGGGATGCTGAATGATGTCCTGAAGCCGGAGCAGTCTGCAACGGTCCTGCTTGAAACCATGGCCGGAAAGGGAAGTGAAATCGGCGGACGGTTCGAAGAGCTTGCTGCGATCCGGCAGGCTGTAGCACCGGAACTGCGCGATAAGGTCGGGATCTGTCTGGATACCTGCCACGTTCATGATGGAGGGTATGATATCGTAGAGGATCTGGATGGCGTGCTGCAGGAGTTTGATGATATCATCGGGCTTTCTCATTTGAAAGCGCTGCACATCAACGATTCCATGAATCCAAGAGGAGCCCGCAAGGACCGTCATGCGAAAATCGGAGAAGGCTGCATCGGAACCGATGCGATCGTCCGTATCCTCCGTCATCCTGCGCTGCAGGGACTTCCATGCATTCTGGAAACACCGCAGGAGGATCTGTCCGGATATGGAGAAGAAATCAAAATGCTGAAAAGTTTATATAAGGGGGAAGAACAGTTATGAAAGAAGAAAATATGAAAACAGACATTCTGGCGATCAATCCCGGTTCGACCAGCAGCAAGGTTGGCGTGTTCCGCGTGCAGGAAGACGGCAGTCTGCAGGAACTGTTTGTAGAAACGATCAGTCACAGCCCTGAAGAACTGAAACAGTTCAGGAATCTGCAGGAACAGCAGCCGTACCGGAAGGAGGTAATCGAATCGGTATTAAACGATAAAAAATACGACCTGAACCGTTTGCGCGCTGTGGTCGGCCGCGGCGGCCAGCTGCCTGATCTGAAGAGCGGAGGCTATCGCATTGATCCGGAATTCTGTGCAGACATGATGGATCCGTCCAATGTGCAGCATGCATCGAATCTGGGAGCGCCGCTGGCTTACAGCATTGCAGAGCCTCTGAATATTCCATCGTTTATATACGATTCAACACGCGGCTGCGAGCTGACAGATGTGGCCAGGGTATCCGGGCTGGAGGGACTGGTCCGCTACGGCAACTGCCATGTGTTGAACTCCCGGGCACAGGCTATTCGCTATGCCCGGTCTGTGGGAAAAGAATATAAGGATATGCACATCATTGTGTGCCATATGGGCGGCGGCATTACGGTCAGCGCCCATGAAGGAGGCAGGATCATCGATGATTCCTCCTACGACGAGGGCCCTATGTCGCCGGAGCGGACCGGCGGCATTCAGCTCACCACCTGGACCGAGCTGTGCTGCTCCGGGAAATATACAGAAGCCGAACTGAAGAAGATCATCTGCGGCAAGGGCGGACTGTATTCTTACCTGGGTGTAACAGACTGCCGGCAGGTGGAACGGATGATTGAAGAAGGCAATCAGAAAGCAGCGGTTGTCTACGAATCCATGGCATATCAGGTGGCCAAATCCATCGCAGCCATGACGATTCCGCTGAAGGGAAAGGTGGACGCTATTCTGCTCACTGGTGGAGCGGCTCATTCGAAAATGCTGACCGGCATGATCCGAGAATATGCCGGCCATCTGGGAGAATTTATTCTTATGCCTGGCGAAAACGAACTGGAAGCACTGGCAGAAGGCGCATGGAGGATTTTGGAGGGCAGAGAAGAAGCTAATACATACCAGGGATAAAGGAGAAATTATCAATATGAAAGTCTTATTTGTCAACGCCTGTCTCAGAGGTGAAAAATCCAGAACGCTGGCTCTTTGCCGCCATTATCTGAAGGAACTGAAGGCGGCGAAGCCGGATACAGAGGTTGAGGAACTGAATCTGGAAGAGATGGAAATCGAGGTGCAGAGCGGAAGCATGATTGAAAAGCGGGACGGATTTCTTCGTGCACAGGATTTCAGCGATCCCATGTTTGATCTGGCAAAACAGCTGATTGCGGCAGACCATATCGTGATCGGTGCGCCGTACTGGGATCTGTCATTCCCTGCTCGGCTGAAGATCTATCTGGAGCGGTGTTCTGTGGATAAGCTGACATTTATCTATGACGAAAACGGCATGCCGCAGGGCCAGTGCCGTGCGAAGGATCTGACCTATATCACCACAGCAGGCGGATATATCGGCCAAATGAATTTCGGATTTGACTATGTGAAAGGGCTCTGTAGCTATCTCTTCGGGGTGAAAAACTTCCACTTCGCTGCGGCAGACGGCATCGATATCATTGGTGTGGATGCAGAAGCGAAAATGGAGGAAGCGAAAGTACGGCTGACAGAAATTGTGAGAGAAATATAACCGGCGGCTGGGGATATTTTGCGAAACGGAACTCATACTAACTCCATGAGTATGAGAGAGTGGATCAGCAGTGAAAATTCCATATGGGTGGAAATTGCAGTATTCGTTCTGGGCGGAGCCGCTTATGGAATGATTGAAATCCTGTTCCGCGGGTATACGCACTGGACCATGGTGCTCACTGGCGGTGCATGTATTTTAACGCTGTACATTCTGCTGGGATGGCTGTCCGCCCTTCCGCTGGTGCTGGGCGCACTGGCAGGTGCGGCAATCATCACGGCGTATGAGTTCGCAGTGGGATGCATCGTCAATCTGAAGCTGGGATGGCATGTGTGGGATTATTCATCGATGGAGGGAAACATACTGGGGCAGATCTGCCCGCTGTTCTCGGCTGCATGGTTTCTGCTGTGTTTTCTGTTTCTGGGTGCAGTGCGGATATTGTCCTTGAGATTCTGATGTGATATACTAAAACTGAAATTCAATGTGTATGTGCGCAGATTGCGCCGGCAAGGAGGGACCGAGATGACAGAACCGTTATTTACGAATGATATTATTATAGAGTGGCTGCAGTATTTTGCCAGGAATACGCCGGTGGATCTGGAGCAGGTGAAGATGCTGGATATTACCAGAAAGAACAAAAATCTGATCCCGACGGTAGAATCCCACCGGACAACACTGGCGTTCATGGAAGCCGGTGATCCAGATGTGTTTTATCAGATGTGGAATGCAGGACTTGGGGAATGCGAAGTCTGGTATAATGAGGGATCCAGACCGGAGGGAGAAATACGCCACGATACGGTAAGCAACATGATCCATCGCGGGATCAATGCTTCGGCCGGCATGCTGGTTGTAAATCCGAATGCGAGAAATACCTATAAGATCGGAATGGATAACCTGAATTTCCGCAAGGGATCTGTCCGCTATGTAGGAAGTGAAATCCGTGCCGTCATTCAGAACAAGATGCAGGTGGGTCAGGAAGAGGATATCTGCATTATCAGCGGAGAAAGCATCGCGATCGAAGCGGCGATGATGGCCAGCGAAGGCTCGGTGATCGCGGTGGAATATAATAAAAACGACCGGGCAACCATCGAGGAAAATATGGATTACTTCGGCCTGCGGAACATTCGTGTGATAGACCATGTGGATGAGGAAACCATGAAAGACTGTCCGGTACCTTCTCTTGTATTTCTGGTTGCGTCTGCCAGCATGGAGCAGGAACTCGACTGCCTGATGAAACGGAATCCGAAGCTGCGGGTTGTGATTTATACACTGGATTTTAAAGTGGCCGCCGGCCTTCCGGCTCTGCTGGAGAAGTATGGAATTCGAGAGGCGGAAGTCATCCAGGTTTCTGTATCGAAGCTGAACAGCAGAAATGCATTCGATCAGCAGCCAGCACCATGGATTATTTCCGGTCAGCCCGAGGAGTAACAGAAAAGAAGGAGCAGTACATATATATGGGACCAGATTATTTGAAACTGCAGAACGGCAGTGATATCCGCGGTGTAGCCATGGATGGTGCAGCGGGAGAAAAAGTGAACCTGGGAAAGGAAGAGACGTTTCGTCTGACACGCGCCTTTGCCGCATGGCTGGCCGAAAAGACCGGAAAAGAGCTTACAGAACTGACGGTTTCTGTAGGACATGACAGCCGGCTGTCGGCTGAGCCTCTCCGGGAGACCATTGTGGAAACGCTGGTTTCTCTGGGGGTGAAGGTATACGACTGCGGGCTGGCATCCACGCCGGCCATGTTCATGTCTACGGTTTTTCCAGCTTATCTCTGTGATGGTGCAGTGATGATCACCGCGAGCCATCTTCCGTTCAACCGGAACGGGTTCAAATATTTCGACAGGGATGGCGGCCTGAATAAGGAGGATATCCGGAATATCATACAGGGAGCCCAGTCCGATGCGGTTCTGACGGAAATTCCGCGTCCGTCCAGCCGCGATCTGAAAGAGCCGGAAGTCCGGGACCTGATCGGAGATTATTCTGCGCATCTGCGGGATAAAATCTGTGCCGAAGTGGCACGTCCCGACAAGCCGGAGCTTCCGCTGGAAGGACTGAAGATTGTGGTGGATGCCGGAAATGGCGCAGGCGGGTTTTATGCGACACGAATTCTTGCACCGCTGGGAGCTGATGTGTCGGCAAGTCAGTTCCTGGAACCGGATGGGAACTTCCCCAATCATGCACCGAATCCGGAGAATCAAGAAGCGATGGATTCCGTCTGCCGCGCCGTGAAGGAAAGCAGAGCGGATCTGGGCCTGATTTTTGATACCGATGTGGATCGTGCCTCAGCAGTAGACAGCAGCGGCAGGCAGATCAGCCGGAATGCGATTGTTGCAATGGCGGCTGCACTGATCGCCAGGGAGCATCCGGGGACAACCGTGGTAACCGACAGCATCACTTCCGACCAGCTTACGGTATATCTGGAAGAGTGTCTGGGACTGAAACATCTGCGGTTCCGGCGCGGATACAGAAATGTGATCAATAAATCCATGGAACTGAATGCGGCGGGAGTGGACAGCCAGCTGGCCATAGAGACTTCTGGACATGCAGCATATAAGGAAAATTACTTTCTGGATGACGGCGCTTATCTGGCGACCAAAATTGTTATCAAGGCAGCACAGCTGAAGCAGCAGGGTGTATCTCTGGATGTGATCCTGTCCTCGCTGGAAGAACCGAAAGAGGCGGTGGAATACCGTTTCCCGATTTCAGCGGAGGATTTCGGCCCGTATGGAGACCGGATCTTGGAGGATATGAAAGTGTGGGCAGCAGCAGGGAAAAACGTCTGCGACAGCTGTGGAACCGCGGTAAAAATCCAAGTGGTGGAACCAAACTATGAGGGAGTTCGTCTGAATTTCCGGGGAGAAGACCTTTCCGGATGGTGCCTGCTTCGAAAATCCCTTCATGATCCGATCATGCCGCTGAATATCGAAGTAACGGAAGGCAGCTGCGACCGGATCCTGACGATACTGAAAGAATTTCTCAGACAGTATGATCAGCTGAAGCTGTAAGCAAACTTTCGTACAGAATTCCGGACAGTGCGTTCTGAAAATCGGAAAAACGAAAAGAAAACAAGAGGCTGCCCGGGGCATATCCGGAGAAGCGAACCTTGAAGTTCTGCCGCATTTTCACAAAGTCTTTTCTGAAAAGGCCTTTGGCATAGATTTTGCTCCAACTACTGCGCAGGAGTACAACCGAAAAAGTACACAGCACAGGAAAAAGGAGAATTGGTAAAATGAAAAAGCGTTTGATCAGCGTATTCATTATCTTAGCAGTCATGTTTACCTTCAGCTTCAGCGCAGCGGGCACAGCCTTCGCAGCGGACCAGGGCGAATGTGTCAATGTGAAGCTGACGGTCGACGGAGAGAAGACAGAAGCTGTAAAGGCATATTACCCTTCCTACAAGTACAATGCCTATGTGTCCCTGGAGGACCTGGCATGGGCACTGAAGGGAACCGATAAGGCCTTTGATGTACAGAATGTAGACGGAGACTGGGTCGTAACCACAGGAAAGGACTATACCGGAGAAGAGCCGGTTCCTTTTGAAACATCCTCTCTGGTGGATCCGGAAGTTTTCGACGATATTGATTTCGACGCATACACGGTTACGATTGACGGTGTAGATCGTGAATTAAGAATGTATGATACTTACGGCGATGATTTCGAGGGCGATGTCGCCGGCATTTATGTTCGACTGATTGATCTGGGCATGTTCTTTAACCTGCCGATTGAATATCAGAGTGCAAGCAAGATGACCATCGACACTTCAAAGAACTTCAAAATCGATATGAAGAAAATAGAAAGTGCGGAATACTTCCATGACCTGGACGGGGTTTATCTTGGCGATGTGACCACGGGCAAGAAGCTCTATGCATGGGATGAAAAACATTCAACAGAAATCGCATCCACTTCCAAGCTGATGACGGCTGCGATCGTATTCGATGAAATCAAAGCAGGAAAACTGTCCATGGACACCACTTATACAGTAAGCAAAGCTGCAAACTGGGAAGCAAATTCTGAAGACGGCACGTTATATGCGGATATTCCTTCCCGTGGAAAAGTGTATATGAAAGTGGGACAGACCTGGAGCGTGCACGACCTGATGTGCGCAATGCTGTTGCCGTCTGCAAATGAAGCGGCTACGGCACTGGCAGAAGCTGTATCCGGTTCGGAAGCGAAATTTGTCAAGAAGATGAATGAGAAGGCGAAAGAACTGGGACTGAAGAGCGCGAAATTCTACAACCCGCACGGACTGCCGAACTACACGGACAGCCAGTTTACCGGAAAGAGACAGAATCATATGAGCGCAGAAGATATGTACAAGCTGTGCACGTATCTGATGACGAACTATAAGGACGAGCTGGTTGCGATCACCGGACAGACGAAACAGGAACTGAAGTCTCTGGCAGATGATGTTTATCTGACGGCAGAGGAAAATGACGGTGTGGAAGTGAAGTACGGAGATGAAGAGGGTTACACCCCGTATGTCACTACGACTTACGGCACCCTGTTCAAGAATGTGGAGGGCCTGATCGGTCTGAAGACCGGAACAACCAACCGCTCCGGCGCCTGCATCGTGACGGCAATCGATACGCCGGATGCATCCGGTAATATGCACACGATCGTTTCCGTTTCCTTCGGCGGTGAAGATAACCGTCAGAGATATGAGTCCTCTACAGTTCTGCTGAACTATGCGAAACAGCAGGTTGCAGCACAGAAGACCAGCGTAGCGGTGAAAGCGGCAAAGACCAAGGCAAACGGAAAGAATGCGGTAAAGGTTTCCTGGTCCGGAAAGAACAGTGTGAAACTGAACTATGCCGGATATGAGGTATTCCGTTCCGTGAAGAAATCTTCCGGCTACGGCACGAAGCCGGTGACCACGACGGCAAAGAAATCCTTCGTAGATACCAAGGTGAAATCCGGTACGAAATATTATTACAAAGTGCGCGGATTCAACACCGTAAACGGCAAGAAGGAATACTCCGGATGGTCTAAAACAGCCGTCACGGCATAGATCATCGGCAGAGCATGCCTGCTGCAAAAAATATGCGTGAGGTACTCCGGCAGGCATCTGCAATGCATAAAAAATAAGAACGAAAAAAACGGTTTCCGATCCCGATCGGAAACCGGTTTTTTTGTTCTTCCTTTTTCCGCGCCGGGATGATATACTGGATAGAGAACATTCATACAGGAGGTATTGGCCGTGAAATACCTGTTTTCAGGGGATATTCAGTACTACAGCGGACAGAAAAGGAAAAAGAAATATCTGAAAAAGGGAATCGCTGTACTGCTTCTGGCTGCGGTCATTCTGTTTTCGGCCGGATCGTTTTACCAGATTCACAGCAGATATCTTCAGGCATTCGGCAGGGTGGAACGCCCGGAGAGAACGATTTATGAAACCTATGCAGACATATCGCAGGATTACAGCAGAACAGAAATCTCATTTTCATCGCAGGGAAACAAGCTAAAAGGATACCTGTACGGGCCGAAAAAGGCCGAAGCTCTTGTGGTCATCAGCCACGGAATGGGCAAAGGCGCAGAAAGTTACATAGAAGAGACCGCATATTTCGTCAGACGGGGCTTTAAAGTGCTCGCCTTCGATAATACAGGAAGCTATGAAAGCGAAGGGGATGGCGTCACAGGACTATCCCAGTCGGTGATCGACCTGGACGCAGCGCTGACCTATGTGGAGCATAATGAAGAACTGCGCAAACTGCCGGTTCTAATATACGGACATAGCTGGGGAGGCTGGGCAGCGGCTGCAATTCTGCATTATGACCATAACATTACAGCATCCGTCTGCGTGTCAGGATATAATTCGCCGATGGAAATGATGATGGAGCAGGCGAAAAAAGAGAAAAAAGGGCTGTGTTATGTGGAGTTCCCTTATCTCTGGATCTATCAGAAAGTACTGTTCGGGAGTGCAGCCGATCTGTCAGCGGCAGAGTGCATCAGTGAAACGAATACACCGGTGCTGGTCATGCAGGGCGCGGAGGATACCGTAGTTCCGCGCGATACGGTTTCCATACTGGCGCATCAGGATGAAATCACCAATCCGAATGCGAAATTCATGTGCTGGAGTGAGAAAGGGCAGAACGGGCACAGCAGTCTGTTCCGGGCACCGGAATATGCAGAATACCGGAAAAAGGTGAATCGGTCATGGAAAGAGCTGGAGCAGGAATACAGCGGGAACGTTCCGGAAGGCATTGCGGCGGAATGGTATGCAGCTGTCGATAAAAGCAAGATGTCCAAGCTGGATGAAGTCTTCATGCAGGAGGTATATCAGTTTTACAAGAATGCGCTGGACAAATAATTTTTTCAGGAATTTCAGGGAAATGTGACCGGGAGGTCCATCCGTTCGTTTATAAGACAGGAGGGGAAAATGGAAAGGATCCGGAGTCATTCCGAAGAGATCGCCCGGCTTTATGACACCTATGGTGAAATGCTGTTTCGCCTGGCCTGTTCGATTTTGTTGAACCGGGCAGATGCAGAGGATGCCGTGCAGGATATGTTTCTTAAGATTTTCGGAAAGGTGCCGGAATTTCAGAAAGAGTCGCAGGAAAAAGCCTGGCTGACGAAGGTTCTGGTGAATCAGTGCCGCGACAGCCTGAAACGAAGGAAACTTCGGCTTTATGCACCGCTGGAAGAAGTGCAGGAGATAATGGGGAAAGCACTTTCCGTACCAGGACCGGAAGAGACGGAAGGAAGAGAGGTCCTGCAAATGGTTCTCGCACTGGGAGAAAAGTACCGGGAAGTGCTGATTCTGTACTATTTCGAGGGATTCCGTGTGGAAGAAACTGCATCAATCCTTGGAATCAGTCAGTCAGCGGTGAAAATGCGTCTGGCGAGAGGAAGAGAGATGCTGAAAAAAAGAATGAAGGAGGGTCTGTAAGATGAAAGACAGCTGGGATGAGACAGGGGATACCCGACTGAAACAGGCCGCCGCCGCGTATCATAGCATACAGGCGCCTCCTGATTTGCGAGAAAGAGTTCTGCTCGGGGTAGAGAAAACAGAATCTGACGTGACATCGGCAGAGAAAATTACAGGAACTGCAGGATTTTTACGGCGCAAAATCTGCAGGCTGGGCACGCTGGCGGCCTGTGCGGCCGTTCTGCTCATTACAGTTCACTTCGGTTTCATGGAGAATGCATTCCTGAATATGATGCCGGAAAACGGACAGGAAGATCCGCCTGCCGTGGACGTTTCCCTTCCGGATGACGTGACAGACGGCGGAGAGGCAATAGAGAAAGAAGAAAACAGTCAGAGTCCTGCAGATAAACAGGAAGTAGCACACAGCACGGAAAGCGTACAGAAGCACAGTGAGGCACAAGAAAAAACATCGGAGCCTTCCGCACACCGGCAGAAGTCTGCCGCGGTCGTGGTGCAGGATACTCCTGCGCCAGTGCCGCAGACTGTGAATGATCAGACGGAACTGCAGGATGGAGAGGATATCGCTTATGTGAATCTGAACGATGCAGAGGAGCCTGTGGAAATTCCGGCAGGAAAACTGCTGCCCGGCGTAATGGCAGCTGCAGATACCTTCCGAGGATGGAAGGTTCGTGTCGTGGATGTAGCCGACGGAAACTGCACTGTAGAAATTTCCAACGAGGAGCAGGTGACCACAATGAGGCTGTCCCGAACGGAGGACGGCAGTGAAGACGGGCAATGGGAGATCCAGTCCGCAGAGAATACCATGTAAGGAGAACAGAAAAAAATGAATCGAATTTTAGCGCTTTTACTGACGCTCATGCTGATTTTGTCCGGTTTCACGGCTTGCGGAAGCAAAGACGGGACAGAAACCGAAGGAAACGATGTGACAGCAGGAGATGAGGCTGCGGGAACCGATGAGGAAACCGGGGACGAGGATGGTCTGGAAGCAGACGAGGAAACTGGTGACCAGGCGGATTCCGATACAGAGAAATCTGACGCAGATCAATCTGGTTCGGATCATCAAACGGAAAGCAAGCCGTCCTCCGGCACATCCGGAAATGGAAGCTCCGGATCCTCTGCCGGAAGTTCCGGTTCACCGACCAGCAGTTCCGGCTCATCGGCCAGCAGTTCGTCAGGCAGCTCCGGCAGCAGTTCCGGCAGCAAACCTTCCAGCGATAAGAAGGATGAGATCAAGGCACCGTCTGGAACGCCGTCGGAGATCATCGATCAGATCTATGAAAAGAAATCTGTCGATCTGCCGCTGGGAACGACGGAAGTGGATCTGTCCGATACGGAGATGGCAAACGTCATCACAGGCATTTCCAGTCTGGATCTGGTGGAATCTGCCGCATATTCTGAGAGCATGATGGGCTCCCAGGCTTATTCCCTGGTGGTCGTGAAAGTGAAGAATAAAAAGAATACCGAGGCCATCGCCAACGAAATGTTAAACGGCATCAACCAGAGCAAGTGGATCTGCGTGACTGCCGACGATCTGCGGGTGGCAGCTGCCGGTGATGTGGCAGTTCTGATTATGGTGGACAGCGGATTCAAAGATACCGTTACTGCAAAAGAGATTGTGAATGCGTTCAAGTCCCTCTGCGGCGGCCTGGACGTGAGCCTGAGCAAATAAGATGATATTTTCAAGCGTACCTTTTTTATATTACTTTTTTCCTGTGGTGATACTGCTGAGCCTGGCAGTATCCCGCAGGCAGCAAGACGGCAGGCGGACCGCCGGCAGGCTGACAAACAGCATCCTGCTGCTGGCCAGCCTGTTTTTCTATGGGTACGGAGAGCCGAAGTATCTGCTGCTGATGGTGTTTTCCATTCTGTCGGCATGGGCTCTGGGTCTGCTGGTGCCGAAGAGTCGGCTGGCGTTTCTGGTATCGGTGGTTATCAGCCTGGGGCTGCTGGGCTGGTTCAAGTATGCGGACTTTTTCGTGGAAAGCTTCGCTGCGGTTACCGGTATTCCGGCAGAGCCTCTGGGAATTGCGCTGCCTATCGGCATCAGCTTTTATACCTTCCAGATTCTGAGCTATACCATCGATCTTCGGCGCGGGAAGATCGCACCGCAGCGGAATCTGATCCGGTTTGCCATGTATGTGAGTCTGTTTCCACAGCTGATCGCAGGCCCTATCGTAGTATATAAGAATGTGGAACCGCAGCTGGATCCGCATGCCAGAATCATCACAGCCGAAAGTCTCTACGGAGGCGCCCGCCGGTTCCTCATGGGACTGGGGAAGAAGGTGCTGCTGGCCAATCAGCTGGGACAGCTGACGGAGATTTTCGGCGGCCTGGATGCGGCTGACCGGTCGGTGGCGTTCTACTGGATTTATGCACTGGCCTTTTCCCTGCAGATCTACTTCGACTTTTCCGGATACAGCGACATGGCCATCGGTCTGGGACGGATGCTGGGCTTTACATTTCCGGAAAACTTCAACTATCCGTATATTTCCCGCAGCATCACGGAGTTTTGGCGGCGCTGGCACATGACGCTGGGCGGCTGGTTCCGGGAGTATGTCTATATTCCGCTGGGCGGAAACCAGGTCTCTTTCGGCCGCTGGGTGTGCAACCTGTTTGTGGTCTGGGCTCTGACGGGCCTGTGGCACGGGGCAGCGTGGACCTTCGTGGTCTGGGGACTGTTTCACGGTCTGCTGCTGCTTCTGGAAAAGCGGTGGCTGGGCGGCATTCTGGCAAAGGTACCTACTTTCGCTGCACACGCATATACCCTGCTTTTGGTGGGAATCAGCATGGTGATTTTCAATGCGGACAGCCTGCAGGAGGCGGGAGAATATCTTCTGTCCATGTTCGGCCTGGGCTCTGTTTCCGCAGGAAGCACTCTGACCTGGTACTACCTGCGAAGCTACGGACTGCTTCTGATGGCTGCCATCTTTGGTGCAACCCCGCTGCCGAAAAAAATCGTGGGTTGCATAGAAGAAAGGGCCGGGAAAACGGATTTTGGGAAGAAGGTGCTGGAATGGGCAGAACCTGCGGCCCTGGCATGCCTGCTTCTGGTGGTGACTGCTTATCTGGTGGACGGATCCTTTAATCCGTTCCTGTATTTCCGATTCTAGGGGGGGTGAGACGATGAAAAAGAAATTAACCGTGCTGGCGGCTGTATTTTTCGCTGTCACCCTGGCCTGCTGGTTCCATTCGCCTTCCGAGTTCAGTCAGAGTGAGCGGCGGCAGCTGGTCCAGTTCCCGGAATTCACTGCAGAAACGGTGCTCAGCGGTCAGTTCGCGTCGGAATTTGAAAGCTACAGCCTGGATCAGTTCCCGCTGCGGGATCCGTTCCGGAGCCTGAAGGCGGTAACGGAATACGGCCTGCTGCAAAAAAAAGACAACAATGATTTGTATGTGAAAGACGGCTATGTGGCACAGATCCTTTATCCCCTTTCCGAACAATCCGTCATCCATGCAACGGACCGGTTCAGGGCGGTGTATGAGAAGTATTTATCGGACAGTGAGGGGCGGATCTTCGTTTCGGTGATTCCGGATAAAGGCTATTATATGGCGGCGGACGGCGGCTGGCCGGCGCTGGACTATGACCGGCTTTTTGAACTGGTCGCTTCGGAAATGGATTATGCCAAGTATGTGGATCTGACAGGAGCCCTGGAGACTGCGGATTACTACAAGACAGACAGTCACTGGCGGCAGGAGGCGCTGACCCATGCGACTGCGGTATTGGGCGATGCCATGGGAATCGCAGGCGACTTGAAGAAGCCGGAGGAGATGGATGTGGTGACGGCTACGGAGAATTTTCGCGGCGTGTATTACGGCCAGGCGGCTCTGCCCCTTCCGGGAGAACCGCTGCGGTATGTTATATGGGACAGTCTGGAGGACTGCACCGCATATAACTTTGAAACCGGCGAGACAACCGGCGTGTACCAGATGGAAAAGCTGGAGGGAAAGGATCCATATGACATTTTTCTCGGCGGTGCCTGTGCGCTGATCACAGTGGATAATCCGTCGGCGCAGGCTGCAGGAATCGACCGGGAGCTGATTCTGTTCCGGGATTCTTTCGGCAGTTCCATGGCACCCCTTCTGCTGCCTGCTTACAGCCGGATAACTTTGGTGGATCTGCGCTATCTGAAGAGCGATTTTCTGGATCAGTTCATCGACTTTCACGGGCAGGATGTGCTGTTCCTGTACGGGGCGGCGATGCTGAATGAAAGTTATACGTTGAAGTAGGAAAAGTTGCATCTTTTCAGAAAAAGTCGTTTAAAAAAGTTTGCACATCATTCAAAAAGTCGCTTGAAAAAGTTTAGGTTTCTGAATATACTATAGTCAGACAGAGTAAGGAGAGGATACTGCCATGCTGAAAAGAAAAATCGAGCAAAGTCTGACCGAATGGAAGAATACCGTAAACCACAAGCCGCTGATTATTAAAGGCTGCCGTCAGTGTGGAAAGACCTTCTCGGTTTTGGATTTTGCAAAAAAAATTATAAACATGTTGTGTATTTGAATTTCTTCGAGAATCCAGACTATGCTTCTGTATTTGCCGGTTCGTTGGAGATCGACAATATCGTGATGATGCTGTCTGCACTGCTGGGAAGTGAAGCCGTATTTGAGGCTGGTGAAACAGTACTGATATTGGATGAAATTCAGGATTGCCCTGATGCAAGAACAGCTTTGAAGTTTTTTCGAATGGATGGACGGTATGATGTCATCGGTACCGGATCTCTGCTGGGAGTGAAGGGATATGGCAAGGAACCAAAATCTATTCCGGTAGGATCGGAAACAGTGATTGATATGTATCCGCTGGATTTTGAAGAATTCCTTTGGGCAAATGGGATTGGATCACCAATCATCGAGATGCTGAAAAACCATCTGGAAATGGAAACACCGGTGCCTGAAGCGCTGCACAATCGCATGAAGCAGCTGCTTCTGCAGTATACGGTGGTAGGCGGTATGCCGGACGCCGTACAAACTTTTGTGGACACGAAACGAATGGATGAAGTACTGCAGATTCAGAGAGATATTGTTCGCTCCTATGCGGATGATATGGTGAAATACGCAGAGAAAAAGGACAAAGCCCGCATTAAAGAATGTTTCCAGTCCATCCCGAGACAACTCAGCAAAGAAAATAAGAAATTTCAATATTCTGTGATAAAAAAGGGCTCGACCGCCTCTAAATATGCAGGAAGCATACGATGGATCGAAGATGCGGGAATTATCTCCCGATGCTACAATCTTTCGATTACGGAGCTTCCTTTAGACGGAAATGCTGAGGAAGATATATTCAAGGTCTATATGCGGGATTGCGGGCTGTTCGTCAGTATGCTGGAGGATGGCACACAATATGACATTCTGCAGGGCAAGCTGTATGGGTACAAGGGCGCAATTTTTGAAAACCTGATCGCAGATATTTTCGCAAAGATGGGACGTAAGTTGTACTATTTCCACAAGGACAGCGGTCTGGAAGTGGATTTTGTGATACGTTACAAGGGGGAATGTACGCTCGTCGAAGTGAAAGCAGCAACCGGAAATACAAAAAGTACGAAAACAATTCTCCATCATCCCGAAAAATACCATGTAAACAGTGCAATCAAGCTGGGAGACTATAATGTGGGAAGATCAGAGCAGATTCTGACACTCCCGCTGTATATGGCATTCTTATTGAGGGCGCTTTAAAATAATCCGGTCAATTGAGACCGGATTTTTAAAATAAATGTTTCATACCCCACAGGGGTAGGGTATATAGAAACCGTTGAAAATGAATATCCGTCGATTCCGGAGGAAAACTAATATGAAGGCAGAGAAAAAAAGCGTATCCCATAAGATTAAGATTGCCCGCGGCCAGCTGGATGCGGTGTTGAAAATGATTGAGGATGATCAGTACTGCGTGGACATTTCCACCCAGCTGCTGGCGGCCCAGGCACTGCTGAAAAGCGCCAACCAGCAGATCCTCGAAGCCCACATCCGCTGCTGCGTCAGCGAGGCCATTGAAAGCGGCACGGAAGCAAAGCGGACGGAGAAGGTGGAAGAAGCACTGCAGCTGATGGAAAAAATGGCAAGGGGATAACAGGGGGAGAAATATGGAACGATTCAAAGTGACCGGCATGAGCTGTGCAGCCTGCAGCAGCCGGGTGGAAAAAGCCGTGGCCGGTGTGCCCGGCGTCCGGTCGGTGGCAGTGAGCCTGCTGACAAACAGTATGGGTGTAGAATATGAAGAGGGTATCCAGGGCGAAGCGGCCCGGGATCTGACGTCGGCCATCTGTAAGGCAGTCTCTGACGCAGGCTACGGTGCGGAACCGGAACATACTTCGCAAAATATTTCCGCCCGGAGTTCTTCTTCCGGCCAGGGGTCCGGTGTGAGTCAGAGTCCTGGTGCGGAGGTGCTGGAGGATCACGAAACGCCGGTTTTGATCCGGCGGCTGATTCTCAGCCTCTGCCTGCTGGTGCCATTGATGTATGTGAGCATGGGGCATCACATGTGGGGCTGGCCGGTTCCGATGGCACTGCATAATCCCATGGTAAACGGACTTTATCAGCTGCTGCTGACTCTGGCCGTGATGATTGTGAATAAAAAGTTCTTCATCAGCGGGCTGAAAGGCATCCTGCACCGGGCGCCGAACATGGATACTCTGGTGGCCATGGGAGCCGGTGCGGCCTTTGCCTACAGCGTCTGGGCTCTGTTTTCCATGTGTCTTGCGGCAGAAGACAGCATCGATGCTGCTCGTGCATATATGAATGAATTTTATTTCGAGTCGGCAGCCATGATCCTGACCCTGATTACAGTGGGAAAGACGCTGGAGGCCCGGAGCAAAGGCAAGACTACCGATGCCATCCGCGCTCTGATGGATCTGGCGCCGAAGACGGCGGTCCTGATCCGGGACGGTGCAGAGATGACGGTTCCGGTGGAGGACGTACAGACCGGGGATCTTTTCGCGGTCCGTCCGGGGGAAAGCATTCCAGTGGATGGTATTGTGGAAGAGGGACAGAGTGCGGTGGATGAATCGGCTCTGACCGGTGAGAGTATTCCGGTGGATAAGGAAGCCGGAAGCACCGTCAGCAGCGGAACGATGAATACCAGCGGCTTTTTGAAGTGCCGGGCGACCCGGGTGGGTGCTGACACCACCATACAGCAGATTATTCAGATGGTGGAGGATGCCGCAGCCACCAAAGCACCCATCGCCAAGGTGGCGGACCGTGTATCGGGGGTATTCGTTCCGGTGGTAATCCTCATCGCACTTTTCACCGGTGCAGGCTGGCTCATGACGGGGCAGACCTTCGGTTTTGCCCTGGCCCGTGCCATCAGTGTGCTGGTCATCAGCTGTCCGTGCGCCCTGGGGCTGGCGACACCTGTTGCCGTCATGGTGGGAAATGGACTAGGTGCCCGAAACGGAATCCTGTTCAAGACGGCGGCCTCTCTGGAGGCGGCAGGCAGAGTCCGGACTGTGGTGCTGGATAAGACGGGAACCATCACAGAAGGTAAGCCCCATGTGACGGACATTTTACCGGCAGAGGGTGTGATGGAGGAGGAACTGCTTTCCGCAGCGGCTGCTTTGGAAACTGGCAGCGAGCATCCGCTGGCAAAAGCGGTGCTGGAGTATGCCGCAGAACATGCCATAGAATGCAGCGGGACGACTGACTTTCGCGCCCTTCCGGGTGCCGGAGTGGAAGGCCGTATTGGCGGTCGGATGGTCTGGGGCGGAAATGCCGTGCTGATGACAGAGAAGGGCCTTCTCACCGAGGAGGATCGCCGTCAGGGCGAAGACCTGGCGGAAGCAGGGAAAACACCGCTGTACTTCGCCCAGGAGGACAGATTCCTGGGCATCATTGCGGCAGCTGACGTGGTAAAAGAGGACAGTGCCGCAGCCATCGGCCAGCTGCAGCAGATGGGCATCGAGGTCATCATGCTGACCGGGGATAACCGGAGAACCGCGGCAGCCATCGCGGCACAGATCGGAGTAGATGGCGTACTCTCTGATGTATTGCCGCAGGATAAAGAAGCTGTAATCCGCAGACTTTCTCAGCGCGGCAGCACAGCTATGGTAGGTGACGGGATAAACGACGCGCCGGCGCTGACCCGGGCAGATGTAGGGATTGCAATTGGGGCAGGTGCCGACGTGGCATTGGAAGCGGCGGATGTGGTGCTGATGAAATCCAGCCTGATGGATGTAGTGCGCGGGATCAGGATCTCGCGGCAGACCATTCGGAACATTCACCAGAATCTGTTCTGGGCTTTCATCTACAATGTTATCGGCATTCCGCTGGCGGCGGGTCTGTGGTATCTCTTCGGCGGACCGCTCCTGAATCCGATGTTCGGGGCAGCAGCCATGAGCCTGTCCAGCGTCTGCGTCTGTGCCAATGCACTGCGGCTGAATCTTTTTCATCCGGAAACCAGCAGTACCGATGAAGTATGGAAACGCCGGGCAAAAAAGAAGCCGATGGAGAAGATTGATTTTGCGGAGAAATCCGAAGAAAAACAGACGGCGAAACTGCCGCCGGAAACAGGAGGAAAGAAAATGAAAAAAATCATTAAAATTGAAGGTATGATGTGCAAGCACTGTCAGGCCCATGTGGACAAGGCCCTGAACGGCATCGAAGGCGTCACAGCTTCTGTTGACTTGGAGGCGGGAACTGCCACTGTGGAATGCGCGGAAAGCGTAACCGATGCGATGCTGAAAACGGCTGTGGAAGAAGCCGGATACGAAGTGAAAGAGATTCAGTAATCCATCTGCTCATACAGATACGGCAGCAGTCCGGTCAGGAGCCGGTAGCGCTTCTGCAGGGAATCCAGGGAGAAAAATTCCTTTTCGCTGTGAGGAAAGCCGCCGCCGGGGCCGCAGCCGTCTATGACAGGGATACCGCAGGCAGCCAGGCGGTTGGCATCGGATAACCCGCCGGCACTGACGAAGTCGATCGGGTCAAGGAGGCCGACTTCCATGTCGCTTTGTTGTTCTCGTCCATAGGCTGTCATCTGGTCCATCAGAAGCTGTGTTGCAGGTGAAAGACGCAGGGGCGGCATATCGGAGAGGCAGGTGACGTGAGCCTGGGTGTTTTCTACAGACGGCTTCTGTGACAAGCGGGTGATGGAACGCTCGATTCGGAGAATTTCCTTCTCATCGGTGTAGCGAACTTCCACTTTTGCCGTGCATCGGTCCGGAACCACGTTCAGGGCAGTTCCGCCCTCAACCAGGCCGATGTTGACGGAGGTTCCGCGATCATAACGCTTCAGCTGGTCCAGTGCGGTGATCCAGCGTGCCATCTCCACGATGGCGCTGGCTCCCTGGCGCGGCGCGGTTCCCGCATGGGAGGCCACGCCGGTGATTTTGATCTCATATTTACGGCAGCCTTTTCGCTGACTGACGAACTGGCCTGCTTTCCGGGCACCTTCGAAGACAAAGGCGCAGCGGGATTTTCTGCCGTATTGTTCAAGAAACGGCGCAGACGCGGCGGATCCGGTTTCTTCATCACTGTCCAGCAGAAGGCAGAGGCGGATCTCCGGATGTGCAGCTCTCAGGTATTCCGCCAGATAGATCATCAGCAGCACACCGGCTTTCATGTCTACGGTTCCCGGCCCGTACACGCGGCTTTCCGCAGCGTCCAGACGGAAAGGACGCCGGGATGCAGTTCCCGCAGGAAAGACGGTATCGAAATGCCCTACCAGCAGAAAGTCATAGGAATCATGCGACTCTGCCGAAGGACTCACTGCAGTTACCATAGGCCGCCCGTCTGCACCGCAGGAATGCCGGGTAACAAAAAGCCCGGCTTTTTCCAGCCGGGCAGCAAGAAACACCGCTGCATTCCGGCAGGCAGCCAGATCCGCGGTGGGTGTATCGAGATTTATGAAAGGTTCCAGGTCTGACAGGAACCGATCCAATGGAATGCTTCGTTCGGTGTCAGTCTTCATCATCGCCTCCTGCATAAAAACCTCCTAAAATGATTCGTACCTTACAGGTTCGCTTTCCTTAAAATAAACGGTATAGCCGTGTCCCGGATCGGGGATCCATTCCCAGAAGTTGTCGCGTCCGCCGGGAAACAGAATTTCCATCGAGGCGGCGATGGAACCGCCGTGACAGACTATGATGGAAACGGCATCTTTGCCGCTGTGCCGGTGCGACAGCTCTTTCATCTGGTGCAAACCGCGGAGCTCGGCCAGGCCCTGCTGGATTCTGGCCCCGAAGGTTGCTACAGAATCCCCGTCCGGATAGGCGATGGTTCCGGATTTATCGCTGATCCAGTCGTTGAAAAAAGGCATTTCCTTCAGATCGTCGAAGGTTTTGCACTCACAGCTCCCGAAGTTCATTTCTTTCATCAGCGGCAGCATGCGGTGGGGAACATCGCCGTAAATGGTCTGCAGTGTCTGTTCGGCCCGAAGCATGCCGGAAGTGTAGCAGTCTGCGTCGGAAAGGGGAGGATAGGTCCCTGCATCCCGCAGTTTTTTTAGATTCTCGATTCCCTCCGGAAGCAGAGGAAGATCTGTCCAGCCATAGTACCACCTGCGGGTATTTCCCTCGGTGATTCCGTGCCGGATAAAGTGAATATATGATTTCCTGTCTTTATTCAAAGTCATGCTCATGCAGCAGATTCCTTTCTACTTTCATTTCTTTATTTCAGCTGCTGCCCCAGCCCGCAGAATACACGGTAAACAGAGTCTGCTTCCCGTGCCAGCCAGATCAGCGTCCGGCCCATCATCTCGCGATAAGCGCGATCCGTGGCATCCATAGGAACAAGCCCCTGGGAAATATCGTCTGCGATGAGGATTTTGTCCCGAAGCTGAGGCACCATGGAAGCAAGTGCGTCCCGTGCTTCTGTGCCGCGTACCGTGCAGGAATAAACAAAATCTTCAAGGCCGCAGATCACGGTTTTTTCCGGATTCAGCGTGCCATCTCGGGTGCAGCGGAACACATCATCCGGCGCGATATCAAAAGTCTCCAGCGCATAATCCAGTTTCCCCTGATATGCGCCGCCAAAAATCAGAATCATAATTGCAGTCTCCTTTTTATATCACGGCCAGTGCCAGCACGCCCAGCAGCTCGCCCCATACGATACCGAATCCGGCAATGTCTCCGTTCATGCCGCCAAGCTGACGGCACGCGAGAGCTACAGCAAGCTGAGCACCCAGGAAGGTGACACCGGTCACTGCCAGCGTGTACAGCGGCTGTGACGCCAGCAGCAAGCCGGCTGCACTGAAGAGGATCAGCTGCACCAGGATAATGGCAGAAGCCTTTTTTTTCTGTTTGCTGTCCGAAGCACCTTCCCCTTTTGCGTACTGGCTGGTACCCATAGGCCGACGCAGCAGCACATTGAGACCGGAAGCGGACCGGCTCACGGCAGGGATCAGACAGAGATCCACGAAATCGATGCTGATGCTCAGCGCACTGGAGAAAAAGGCATGGAAGCCCATCAGCAGGAACACCACGCTGATCACGGCGAAAGCACCAGTATGGGAATCCTTCAGAATCCGCTGCCGTTCCTCCAGCGGACGGCGGGAGAGTATCGCGTCACAGCAGTCCATGAAACCGTCCAGGTGAAGAAAACCGGAAAGGACGAAAGGCACCATGGTCAGCAGGAAGGCCGTCACCAGGAACGGGATCGGCAGCACGGCCAGAAGCAGGCTGACGCCGGCCCAGATCAGGCCGATGATCAGACCTACCGACGGGAGGAATCCCAGCATATAGTTTTTCAGATCGTTGTCCCACCGCTTCAGCGGGCAGGGAAGGGTGAGGAAGTTTCCCCACGCCATAAAAAATCCGGTAATGAGTTTCATCGTCTTATTCTTTCTGTATTATAGTCGTTTTATTTATAATAGTATTTCATGCCGAAGGACACTTCAATGACCTGTTCGCACAGACGGGCGAGCGTGCGGTCCAGCAGGGCCAAGCCGCGGCGGTAGGCCTCTGTGGTCTCGTCGAAACGGCAGCCGTCCGCATACAGGTAGTCGGAAACAAAAACCGTATTTCCGGTCCGGCAGGCAAACTCGGCAAGTTCCTCTGCCAGACGCTCTGCTGCGTGGAGGTCCGGGGGACCATCCAGAGGGAACATCTCGTTTGACAGAAGTGCGGTGACGCTGTCCAGCAGGAACACGCCGCCTGGATTCACCGGGGCGCCGGATACTGTACGTGCCGATGGTGTCAGACATCCGCAGATGTTTCGTCCCTGCTCCACCGTATCAAATCCCCAGCCTTCCCGCTCGGAAAGATGACGGCGGATTCGGGCGCGATCTTCTTCGTCCACAGGGATCATCGTGGCAAGATAATATAACGGAACACACTTTTCCCGGGCCATATCCCGGGCGAGCTCCTGCGCATGGAGCGATTTGCCGTTTTTACATCCGCCGCTGATAAACAAATTCATCAGAAAAAGTTTCCTTTCTTTGCTTCCTGCAGGTAATCTGCATCGATGGCGCCTTCTGCGAAAGTGGCCATTCCGTTCATAGTTGCGCACGCTGTTTCCATGATCTTGAAGCTGATCGGACAGCCGCTGCCTTCTCCGAGACGCATGCCCAGGTTGAAATACGGTTTCACACCCAGTGCATCCATTGCAACGAGATATCCTTTTTCTTTCGAAACATGGGAGCCGAACATGAAGGCAGCAGACTTCGGCGCAAGGCGGGAGGCAGCCAGCGCAGCTACGGCAGAGATATAACCGTCGATAACGACAGGCAGCTTATAATACGCAGCGCCCAGGAATGCACCGGTCATAGCACAGATATCGAAACCGCCGACTTCTGCCAGAATGCCAGGAACATCCATATCTCTACACCGTGACACCGCCGAATCAACAATCCGGAGCTTTTTCGCAAACCCTTCGTCATTCAGCCCGCCGCCTCTTCCGACGACATCTTCTGCAGTCATCCCTGTGAGGGCGGCCAGAACGCAGGCAGAAGTGGTGGTGTTTCCAATACCCATTTCTCCCACGCCAAAGACCTGGTAGCCGCAGCGTTTCAGCGCTTCCACTGCTTCCATACCGGTACAGATCGCCTTCACGGCTTCCTCTCTCGTCATGGCAGGTCCTTTCGCCAGATTTTTCGTGCCGTTTGCAATTCGGCGGTTTACGATCTTCCGGGTGATCCCCTGCAGGCAGCCGCTGTCGCTGCACTGATGTTCTGTCATTTCATCGTGATATAGTTCTTCCGGAATCTCCATTTTCACACCCACGTCCACAACCAGCAGATCGATACCGAAATATTTCGCCATGGATCCCACACCGGTCAGACGGCGCGTAAAATTGATGGTTTGTGACAGAGTGACTGACTGCGGTGCGGAGGCAACACCTTCCTCTACGACACCGTTATCTGCGGAAAAAATGACGATAGCCTGTTTCTTCACCTCATTTTTCACCTGACCGGTGATGCCGGCCAGCCGGATGGAGATCTGTTCCAGCTCTCCCAGTGCCCCTGTGGGTTTCGCGAGGACTTCCTGACGGGCAGTGGCCTGACGCATGGCGTCTTCACTCAGATTGCCCAGCTCTTCAATACTGCCTATAATTTCATCCAGTCGTTGCTCCATAATGATTCGGTTCCTCCCTTTTTTCATTTTCTCTTATTTCTTCTATTTTATCACAGCTGCAGTGAAAAAAAAACCCCTCTGTGCCGGGATGGCCCGGTTGCATCCCGCGGGAAAGTCTGGTAGAATACAGTTGTGGCTTAGTCTATGAAAGAAAAGGAAGAATGCTATGAGTAAAAAAATGAAGAGCAACATTCTGCTGTTTCTGACGGCTTTCATCTGGGGATCAGCTTTCGTGGCGCAGAAGAGCGGGATGGACTACATCGAGCCGTTCACCTATAACGGAATCCGTACGTTTATCGGTGGCCTGGTTCTGATTCCTGTGATCATCTTCTTTACAAAGAAGAGCAACAGGCAAAACCATGCGAATGAGAAGGTATTTGATTTTCAGAAAGACAGAATGGCGATCATAGGGGGCGTGTGCTGCGGAATCGCCCTGTTTGTAGCCTCCAGTCTGCAGCAGTTCGGCGTAAGCTATACCACAGCCGGAAAGGCAGGATTCATCACGACACTGTATGTGGTATTTGTACCGATTATCAGTCTGATTCTGAGAAAAAGAGTCAGACCGATCATGTGGCTGTGCGTGGTCCTGGGTGCGGTGGGATTGTACCTACTCTGCATGACGGATTCTTCTTTCAGCCTGCAGTTCGGTGATATGCTGGTATTACTGTGTGCGGTTGCTTTTGCCGTACATATCATGGTTATTGACTATTTTTCACCAAAGGCGGACGGAGTGAAAATCTCCTGTGTGCAGTTCCTGGTTTCCGGGGTGCTGGGAATCTTCTGCATGTTCCTCTTTGAGAATCCGGATCTGGGCAATATTCTCGACTGCTGGCTGCCGATTCTTTATGCTGGTGTGTTATCCTGCGGTGTAGCGTATACATTACAGGTTGTGGCACAGGCAGATGCCGATCCGACTGCAGCCTCGCTGATTCTTTGTCTGGAATCGGTATTCGCGGCAATTTCCGGTGCGGTTCTGCTTCATGAAAGCATGTCGCCGAGAGAACTGATGGGCTGTGCGGTAATCTTCGCTGCAGTAATCATTTCCAACCTGCCGGAGAAAAAGGCATCCGCAGATCTTACAAACGGACAATAATGACAATAACGGACAAGAAAAGAAACTGACATAAAAAAGAAAAGAGGCAGAAACATGATTACAAGAGAAGAAGCACTGGAACTTCTGAAAAAATACAACAAGGAGGAATTTCATATTCACCACGGCCTGATGGTGGAGGGAACCATGCGATATTTCGCCGAAAAGCTGGGCTACGGCGATCAGGTCGATTTCTGGGGAATCGTGGGACTCCTTCACGACATTGATTTCGAAATGTGGCCGGAAGAGCACTGCAGGAAGGCGCCGGAGCTTCTGCGGGAAGGCGGCGTGGAGGAGGATATGATCCATGCGATCGTTTCTCACGGCTATGGTCTCTGCGTCGATGTGAAGCCGGAGCTGGAAATGGAGAAGGTGCTCTTTGCCTGCGACGAACTGACCGGGCTCATCGGTGCGGCAGCCCTCATGCGGCCGTCCAAAAGCGTGCAGGATATGGAACTGAAATCTCTGAAAAAGAAGTTCAAGGATAAACGGTTTGCAGCAGGCTGCGACCGTGACGTCATCATCCAGGGCGCCGAAATGCTGGGATGGGATCTGGATCAGCTGCTTTCCGAGACGCTGGAAGCCATGAAGACCTGCGAAGACGCCCAGGCATAAACCGATGCCCGAAAATCCAGGAAAAAATTATGGAATAAACTGAAAAAGAGTGCAGAACAGAAACCGCCTCCGTGGAAAAAGGCAGAACTGGGCTGCACTTTTTTCGTGGGTTTTCGCTGGCTGATCTGTATTATAGAGTAAAGGAGGGCTTGCCATGAGAGATTCACTTCGCAAAATCTGTTGTCTCGCACCGCTTCTCGCGGCGGTGGTTCTGGTTGTCGTGCTTTATTTCCTTCGTTATGATACGGTGGGGACAGAAGATGCTCTGGTACAGGCCGCCAGCGAATATACAGGAAAAGAGCTGGAAGCCATCATACTCAAAGAGATCCCCGGTGCAGACGGAACCTGTGATGGGAAAGGAGATCTGGTTCTGCTGTGCCGCAGCACCGGCGCAGAGGAGAGCAGCAGCCCGGAAAACAGCAGCGACAAAAAAAACAGCAGCGACGAATCATGGAACGGCATCGTCCTGTTCGAGCGGGGCATCAATGGCAGATATGTGCCGGTGGAAAGTACCCTGTATGATTATTCTGTCCCGGTTCATGATGTCAGCCTGAAGGACGAATCTATGGGATTCTTTGGGGGCGGAGACGGATCAGAGGCAGTGACCGTATTCTTTTCCTGCCGCTATCCGGAAAAGATGGAGCGCGTAGAAATCACCTGCTACGACAGAGATGTCTATCTGGAGGACGGCCGCATCGTGCCCTACACGGTGGCCATAGAAACAGACGGCACGCCATATATGGAGATCGTGCCGGTATCCTTTCATCTTTTTGACCGGCAATTCAGGCTCTGGGACCGGGATAGAAAGGAGCTGGATAAACTCACATATTCCAATGACGGAGACTCCGAAAGCCAGGGCGTCGGCAGAACGTCTGAAACCTGGGATCAGTACGGCCTGATCCTGCTGGCCGGTGCCGGACTCAGCTGGTAGCTGTGGAATCGAAAAAGAAACAGCGCCCCCACCGCCTGAGTTCCAGCCGGAGCGGAATAATCCCTTACCGGTAGTCGCTGAGATTCTTTCCTGTCCATGTGGAGAAGGCGCGAAGGAAGGAATTCACCTCGGAATAGCCGAGGAGGTAGGCGATATCCGCCGTACTTATATTGGTGTTTTCAATGTAATGCAGGGCCATGACTTCCCGGACGCTGTTCAGCTGCTTCTGAAAGGTGGTGTTTTCTTCCGTAAGCTTGCGCTGCAGGGTACGTCTGGACATGCCCAGCTTTTCTGCCACATCATCAATACTGAAAAGTCCGCCAGGAAGCAGCTCTGTGAGGGCGCTTCGAACTCTGGTGCTGACAGATTCCTCCGCATCCAGATCTGCAAGACGCCTGGTCAGCTCCGGCTGGAAATAATCCCACATTGCTTCATTATATGTAATAAACGGAAGCTCCAGATCAGTCCGGCAGAAGGTAATGCGATTGTGTGTCGACTGCTGCGGCATAACCTGCGCATAGTCTGCGAAAGCACTGCCTGCCAGCATTTCGACAAACGTCACGCGCACCGGCACAACAGACTTGCCTGTGGCTTTCCGCAGGATGCCGATGAGAAACGCGAATTCTGATTCTGCCAGAAACAGGGGAAGTTTGCAGGCAGGATCTCCCGGACATCCAGCCCACAATATTTCAGAAGATCTTTATATTTTCCATCAATTACAAAATGATTCATTCTCCCACCATCACTTTTTGGCACTGCCTGCAATCTGCTGACTGAATACGAAGTCCAGCATGAATTTCTTCGGGAACAGCGGTGCCAGTGTCATCATCGGTTTCTGCCACCCCGGAAGTCCGCTGGTAACATTCAGTTTACCCTGAAGCATCCCATCATACCCATCCTTTGCGACCTGCAGCGGATCCACCGGATGGGCAAACAGTTTGGTTCCCGCCATGCCGCTGGTATCGGCGAAGCCGGTTTCCATGGCTCCCGGCATAAGCGCTGTGACCGTAACCCCCGTTCCTTTCAGTTCCCGCCAGAGTGCATTTGACCAGCTTGTAACAAAAGCCTTGGATGCATAATATATCGCCTGCAGAGGCCCCGGCATGGTCGCTGCCGTAGAGCTGACATTGAGAATCTTTCCGCTGCCTCTTTGGATCATATCCGGCAGAAACAGCTTCAGGATTCTGACAGGCGCTTCAATGTTGACTGCGATCATGGACAGATCCTGTTCCATGGTCCGCTCTCTTGCGAAATCGCCCTGACCGCCGAAGCCGGCATTATTGATGATGATATCCGGAAGCCATTCCTTCTGACGGCAGGTATCGTAGATTGTTTGCGCTGCGTCGGCCTGTGAAAGATAAACGGCAATGGTTTGCACCGCAACAGAATACTTTTCCGATACTTCCTTTGCCTGTGCGTCCAGCTTTTCCTGACTTCTGCCAACCAGGATCAGGTCGCCGCCCCGCCCTGCGTGAATATTTACGAAACAGGTTCCCAGTCCGCCGTAGGATCCGGTAATGAGTGCTGCATTTTTCATTTTCCTACCTCCAATATTCATAAGATACTGAAAGAATAGCAGAAAAATGACGCCATATAAACAACATAATATGCCAATTCACCCATCAAATCATGCCAGATATCTCTGTGCAAAATATGCAGCTGCCGCGCCGTCAGCGGTCGCGGTGACGATCTGACGCAGGGCCTTGGTCCGAACGTCTCCTGCGGCAAACACGCCGGGAACGGAAGTCCGGGTGGTTTCATCGGCAATCACATAGCCGGCCGGATCCAGATCCAGCTGCCCGCGGACCAGTTCTGACGCTGGCTGCCTGCCGATACTGACAAAAAGGCCATCCGCTTGGACGTCAGAAAAGACGCCGGAGGACAGATTTTGCAACGTGACATGGGTAAGCCTGCCGGTATCGGCGGCATGGAGGGCGGTGACGGTACTGTTCCATACATATTCCACATTAGGCATCGCTTTCAGTGCATCCTGCATGATTTTTTCCGCACGAAGGGTGTCACGGCGGTGGACCAGAATCACCTTTTTCGCCAGGCGGGAAAGCTGCACCGCATCTTCCACCGCACTGTTGCCGCCGCCGACCACCATGACCGTCTGATCCCGGTAGGCCATGCCGTCGCAGGCAGCGCAGTAATGAACGCCCCGACCGGTCAGCGATTCTTCCCCTGCCAGGTTCAGCTTCCGCGGCACGGCGCCGGCAGCGAAAATCAGCGCACGGCCATAGAATCTGCCGCTGCTGGTCTCTGCTGTTTTCAGCGGACCGGCCAGGTGCAGGGCTTGGACTTCTGCCAGCTTCGTCCTGGCGCCGAACCGTTCCGCCTGTTTCCACATGGCTTCTCCCAGCAGAAAGCCGTCTGTGCCTTCCGGGAATCCCGGATAGTTGTCAACCTGGGATGTGAGGGACATCTGACCGCCAGCCGACAGCTGTTCCAGTACCAGAACAGTAAGTCCTCCGCGAGCTCCGTAGATGGCCGCTGTGTATC